>NZ_CP065359.1:1903055-2216666 GCF_019904295.1 Ruegeria sp. SCSIO 43209 | reverse complement strand
GCAAAGGGTGCCAGTCGTAAAGCGGTTTGCCTTCCCAGAGCAGTCGATAGGCGCAAGTCTGGGGCAGCCAATAGGCATGGTTGTCGATGTTATCGGGTGTCATGACGATGCATTCGGGCACGAATTGGTGGCGGATATCATATTGGGTGCACCGGCAAGTTTCGTCATCCAGCAGGCGACAGGCAACACAGGTCAATGCGACCTCGCCCGTATCTTCGTCTTCCAGCTTGTTCAGACAGCATTTGCCGCAACCATCGCACAGGGCCTCCCACTCACGCTGGTTCATCTTGCGCAGCGGCTTGCGTTCCCAGAATCGGGGCGCGAGGCCAGCTCGATCGATTGGATCCGTAGTCATGTACTGGCCAGTATCTCTCGGGCGCGCGCGCAATCGGCGTCCATCTGCGAGATCAACCCGTCAAGGCCGTCGAATGTCATTTCGGGCCGCAGATAGTCGACCAGACCAACGGACAGCGTGGCACCGTAAAGATCACCTGAGAAATTGAACAGAAATGTCTCGATGTTAGGAACCTCGCCTTGGAACATGGGCCGGGTCCCGACCGATGCCGCCCCGTGATAGCTGCCCTGATGCGGGCCATCCAGGACGTCGACCAAAACTGCATAAACGCCAAATCTTGGAGGGTGCAGTCCTTCGATCGACATATTGGCTGTCGGGTACCCCAACTCTCGTCCGCGTTGCTCGCCTCCGACGACCTCACCCTCAATCCGGTGCCAGTGCCCCAACATTGTTGCCGCATCGCGCGGGCGCCCCTCTGACAGAGCTGTCCGGATCGCAGTCGACGAAACCACATTCTCGGTGCGCTCCAACAGGGGCGCGATGGTCACACCGAACCCCATCTCTTCGCCAAAGCGAACCAGGTCCTGAGGGTTACCGCTGCGCCCTTTGCCAAAACAAAAATCGGCACCCACGACAACATGAGAAAGCCCCAGACCATCGCATATGACATTTCTCGCAAAAGCTTCGGGCGTCATACCCGCGAGCGTTGAATTAAAAGGCAGTTCATAAAGCTTCTGCACGCCGAGTTTTTCCAGCCGGTGCGCGCGTGCATTGCCGCGCATCAGACGAAAGGGCGGTGCCTCTGGGGAAAAATACTCTCGTGGATGCGGCTCAAATGTCATGACCCCCAGCGGCGCGTTCAATTCAGCATTGCGCGCCAACTCGATGACGGATTGATGGCCAAGATGAACACCGTCAAAGTTCCCGATGGCGACACTTGCGCCTCGGTCTTCTGGTTCAACAAACTGGAAGTCCCGGATGATATGCATGCGGCTTGCCTAGCGGGACTGCCCGTCAGGTTCAAGCCGCAGATCGGTTAAGGTGGATTATCAGTCGAACTTGCGGCTCGGAGCCAGCACCATGGCCTCACCCACCAGCACTTTCTTTCCGTTAACTGCGCAGTGGCAATCCAGCTTAACCCGGCGTTTGGCGAAATCGATATCGATCACCTTGACCTCGGCATAAACCATGTCGCCCGGACGCACCGGCGCCAGAAATTTAAGCGATTGTCCCATGTACACGGTTCCATGTCCGGGCAGCTGCTCTCCGATAACCGCAGAGATCAGGCCAGCGGTCAGCATGCCATGCGCAATACGTCCTTCGAAAATCGTATCGCGGGCATAGTCATCATCCAGATGAACCGGATTCCGGTCGGTCGATACTTGAGCGAACATCTCGATATCTTCATCGGTCACGACTTTGCGCAAGTGCCGTGACATGCCCATTTCGATGTCTTCGATGCAAATCGTTCCGCGCGGAAGGTTGTCCAACATGCTGCCCTCATTCGAGATCGAAAGAGCAACAAAAGACCATCATCTGCCGCTCGTCGGCAACTTTATTACTTCGCAGTTGCAGAAAATCAAGTCTTTTTTGCTATCTCAGGCGACCAATCGAATAGGTTGGATTGATCTGTTCCTTCTCGTTATGAGCTTTCAACGCGTCTTCGTCTGGATGATGTGATGTTTTGGTTTCTGCGGCTGCCAAACCGCCGGTGATGAAGAGGGTATCAATGCCTTCCCCCATGCCTCCAGCGATATCTGTTTGCGGCCCGTCCCCTATGGCAAGTATTTCAGAATCCGACACATCAACCCCAATCGCCTGCAACCTGCGCCGGGCCAGATCGTAGATGGGCGGGTGTGGCTTACCGAAATATAGGCTTTCACCACCCATCTCGGTATAAAGTCGGGCCAAAGCACCTGCGCACCATTCGCGCGTTTCGCCTCGGTCCACCACGATGTCCGGATTTGCGCAGAGCAGTTTCATCCCTTTCTGCTTGGCATAAAGAAAGTCGGGCCGGTTCACATCTGGGTCCGCCATCGGGTCGAACGGGCCGCAACACACGATGCCTTCGGCCGCGTCCAGCGGAACGCGTTCAATGTGGATCGGATGATCCAGCAGTTTCAGGGGTTCAAAAAAACCGGCATCCCGCTGCCATTCCCCCATGAAATAGACTTTTTCGCCAATCGCCCCGCGAAACATCGCTGAACGCGCCGAATCACCGCTGGTTGCAATCGTGTCATAGGAATCTGCCGGCACATTGAAATGTAAAAGCTGCTCGGCAACCCCAGCCCGAGGCTTAGGGGAATTGGTTACAAGAACCACCGTGCCACCACGTTGACGATAAGCTTGCAGTGCCGCGACAGCCTCTGGGTAGGCAGTTATCCCATTATGAACGCAACCCCACAAATCAACAAACAGCGCTTTGTAGCGGTCAGAGATTTCAGCGAGTGAAGAAACGATCTGGGTCATGGCGCGCCTCGTGCAGCAGGGAATGCGAGATGTCAAAGCCTATGGCAGAGCGTGGCGCAATTGGCCAGAGGTGCAGCCCAAGGCGGAGCGGCCGAAATCAACCCGCCTTGTTCATCTGGCCAAAAATATCTCGGAGCACGAGGCAGAGCCTCGCAAAAAAAAGCGCCCGGTTTCGGGCGCCTTTGATGATCTAAATTCAAACCTTGAGGTTCGGAATGATCTGCTTTTTCCGGCTCATCACGCCGGGCAACACAACCGCGTCACCGTCCACGGTTGCGCCAAAGCTCTTCTCAGCGACACCTTTGACCAGATCATTTGGAACCAGCAGCGTTGCCTCTTCGTTCAGAATGTCGACCACGAACAGCAACACCTGATCAACGCCGTCTTCCTTGGCCACATCAGCCATCGAGCTTACGATGCTGTCCTTCCGATCCAGCACGACACCGGGGGCTGTGGTTTCCAGAACCGAGACCCGGAACTTGGTGCCGTCTACTTCGTATTCTTTGCTGTCCATGCGGATCAGTTCGGCGTCCGAGAATGACGATACATCCGATTTTGCTGCAAACATGTCGGCGGCGTAGGCCGAGACATCCAGACCAAGTTCAGCCGCCAGTTTCTCAGCCACGGCGCGGTCGTGTGCGGTGGTTGTGGGTGAGCGGAATTCCAGTGTGTCCGACAGGATGCAGGTCAGCGCGGCACCTTTGATCGCGTCGGGCATCTTGGCGGCGTCGTCACCCATTAGATCGACCATGATGGTTGCCGTGCAGGCCAGCGGGCGCACAGTGATGTCGATGGGGCCTTTGGTTTCAAGCCCGCCAACCAGTTTGTGGTGGTCGATTATGGCGCGGATATCTGCGCTGTTGATGCTGGCGGGCAGCTCGGCCGGATTGTTGGTGTCGACGATGACAACCGGTGCATCCTCGGCCACGTCCTCGATGATTTGCGGCTTGGGCAGGTCCCAACGCTCAAGCATAAAGGCGGCTTCGGTGTTGGGTTCGCCTAGCAAAACGGGCTGTGCCTGTTCACCTTTTACTTCGTTCAGATACCATGACCACAGGATCGGAGAGCCGGTGGAATCGGTGTCGGGAGATTTGTGGCCAAAAACTAGCGTTGTCATGTCTCGTGTCCTGAAGAATATGGATTTGCGCGCCTTATAGGGTGGTCAAACACGGTTGTCACCCGGAAGCAAACTTGCTGCGACCCTTGGTCTGAAAACCTAGAATTCAGCGCGTTCCAGTGTATATCCGGCTTGATGTAGCTGGTTCAGTAAGCCGTAGTCGTTGCTCAGATGTCCGGCCCCGACAGCGATCACCGCGGTCTGATCCTTCAGGTCCAGAATCTTCTCCATCCAGCTTGCATTGCGCTGCACCAGAAGCTGATCTTCGAAGCCTTTCCATTCGGCTTCAAACTCTTCTGGCGTCATCCCCGAGGCCTCAAGCCCTTGAAGCTTGGCAAGCTCAATGATCGCGGCGTGCTGCTCTTCGATATAGGCGTTGGCCATTGTGATCATCTGGTCGTCCCCAGCCTGCAGCGCCCCGGACAGACGGGTCAGAGAGGCCACTTGTTCTTCCAGCGGATGGCTGTCGAACATCGCGATCAAATCCTCGATCCGCTCTAGCGAGTACTGGGGTATCCCGTGTTGTTCGGCCAGTTCCGTCAGGCGCGTGTCCATGCCGCGATCAAAATCAGGGGTATTCATCAGGCAAGGCGGAATACCCAGCATCATACTGAGAAACCAGGGGCGCATCTTGGCCGCCATCCAGCCAGGAATGCCACGCTCGGCCAGAGTCGCGGACAGCGCTGTCCAATCTTCTTCCGACATCAGGTCAATCAAAGTGGGGCCAGACGTAATCAGGACCGGGCTGAAATCATCGGCCAGATCTTTTTCGAATGCGTCCATTTCGTCCTGTGTGACCTCGAAGAAAAACGCGTCGGCCTGACTCAGAACTGGCTCCAAGCGCTCGACCACGGGTGCCATGCGGGGGTCGCTGGTGTGGAGGGTGCCGATCAGGTGCAAGACGGTCCCGTCTTTTGTCGCGATCCAGTGGTTGCCCTCCGGAAACGGAATGTCACTGATTGTCTTCTCGAGATCAGCTTGACTTTCGGCCGACAGGTCAAGCCTAAGATCTCTCCCTTCGCAGGCCGCATGGGCGGTAATCGGAAGCAAAAGGCCGAGACAAAAGCTGAGCAAGCGCATATGGAACCTTCCGGAAATGGCGAATATGACTAAGACGTACTCCTGCCTTCTTGTCAGTTGCAATGTAGTTTGTCTTCAAACCGTGGCTGGCAATCCGCGCGAAACTACATAGCATAGCGTTATGAAGCTCGAGCAGGACCTTTACCCACCCATCAAAGCCTTGTTGGAACGTCAGGGTTATACCGTGAAAGGTGAAGTTGGCGCCGCCGACATTGTTGCTCTGCGAGACGGGCAGGAGCCGGTGATCGTTGAACTCAAGCTTCGCTTCAGCCTCGCGCTGTTTCACCAGGCCATCACTCGTCTGAAAATAACCGATCAGGTCTACATTGGGGTCTGTAAACCAAAAGGCCGAGCAGCGCGACGGGCGTTGAGGGATAATCTGGCGTTGTGCCGTCGCCTGGGGTTGGGTCTGATCACCGTGCGCTCTGATGGAACGGTCGAGGTTCAATGCGATCCCGGCCCATATGCGCCGCGCAAGGATAAGGTCAGGGCCAAACGGTTGCTGCGCGAGTTTGAACGGTTGCAAGGTGATCCCAATTCGGGTGGTGCAACCCGCCATGGGATCGTAACGGCCTATCGGCAAGATGCACTAAAATGCGCGGCCCATCTGGCAGAGAACGGAGCGGGCAAGGGGGCCGATGTCGCAAAGGCCACTGGCGTAAGTGCGGCGACACGTTTGATGTACGACAATCACTACGGCTGGTTCGAAAAAGTGGAAAAGGGCGTCTACGCGTTGTCTGAGGCTGGGCAAGAAGGTCTGAAACACTGGGCGTACAGCTGGGATCAGCCAGACTAGCTGCCTTGTTCTTGCCTGCTTATCGCGCCGGGCAAAAAAATCTTTCACATATTGTTGACTCGCTTCCTGCAACTCCCTAGCTATGCGTCGTTATCACTCATGAGACCCGAGTGCTAACGCCTCGTCAGTCGGCGAGGGGAGGATAACAAACTTTGAGCCCAAGGAGCTGCAAAGATGGCATTGAAACCGCTTCATGACCGTGTGCTGGTTCGTCGCGTAGAAAGCGAAGAGAAAACCGCAGGCGGACTGATCATTCCCGACAGCGCAAAAGAAAAGCCCAGCGAAGGCGAAGTCGTTGCAACCGGCGAAGGCGCGCGCAAGGACAGCGGCGAACTGATCGCGATGGCTGTAAAAGCTGGCGACAAGATCCTGTTCGGCAAATGGTCGGGCACCGAGGTTCAGGTCAACGGCGAAGAGCTGCTGATGATGAAAGAAAGCGACATCATGGGGATCATCGAGTAAGCGCACCTGCTTTCTCTGATCTTCATTTCAACAGATATTCTCAAGGAGAGACAACATGTCTGCAAAGGACGTCAAGTTTGACACCGATGCCCGTAACCGCATGCTGGCCGGTGTAAATGTTCTGGCCGATGCTGTTAAAGTGACCCTGGGCCCGAAAGGCCGCAACGTGGTTCTGGACAAATCCTTTGGCGCGCCGCGCATCACCAAAGACGGTGTTTCGGTTGCCAAGGAAATCGAACTGGAAGACAAGTTCGAAAACATGGGCGCGCAGATGGTGAAAGAAGTCGCCAGCCGCACCAATGACGAAGCCGGCGACGGCACCACCACCGCAACCGTTCTAGCCCAAGCCATCGTTCGCGAAGGTCTGAAGCAGGTTGCTGCTGGCCTGAACCCGATGGACCTGAAGCGCGGCATCGACCTGGCAACTGCCAAGGTTGTCGAAGGCATCAAAGACGCTTCGCGTGAAGTCAAAGACTCGGCAGAAGTTGCTCAGGTTGGCACCATCTCGGCCAACGGCGAAGCCGAAATCGGCCAGCAGATCGCAGACGCGATGCAGAAAGTTGGCAACGAAGGCGTTATCACCGTCGAAGAAAACAAAGGTCTGGAAACCGAGACCGATGTTGTCGAAGGTATGCAGTTCGACCGTGGCTACCTGTCGCCTTACTTCGTCACCAACGCAGACAAGATGATCGCAGAACTCGACGACTGCATGATCCTGCTGCACGAAAAGAAACTGTCCTCGCTGCAGCCGATGGTTCCGCTGCTCGAGCAGGTGATCCAGTCGCAGAAGCCGCTGCTGATCATCGCGGAAGACGTTGAAGGCGAAGCGCTGGCGACCCTCGTGGTCAACAAACTGCGCGGCGGCCTGAAAATTGCTGCTGTCAAAGCACCGGGCTTCGGCGACCGCCGCAAAGCCATGCTGCAGGACATCGCGATCCTGACCGGTGGTCAGGTGATCTCCGAAGATCTGGGCATGAAGCTCGAGTCCGTCACCATGGACATGCTGGGCACCGCCAAGAAGATCGAGATCACCAAAGACGAAACCACCATCGTCGACGGTGCTGGCGAGAAAGCCGAGATCGAAGCACGTGTTGCTCAGATCCGCACTCAGATCGAAGAAACCTCGTCGGATTACGACCGTGAGAAGCTGCAAGAGCGCGTTGCCAAACTGGCAGGCGGTGTTGCCGTTATCCGCGTTGGCGGCATGACCGAAGTTGAAGTGAAAGAGCGTAAGGACCGTGTGGACGATGCTCTGAACGCAACCCGCGCTGCTGTACAAGAAGGCGTTGTTGTGGGCGGTGGTGTTGCTCTGGTTCAGGCCGGTAAAGCACTGGAAGCTCTGGAAGGTGCAAACGCCGACCAGAACGCAGGTATCAACATCGTTCGTAAGGCAATCGAAGCGCCTCTGCGCCAGATCGCCGAGAACGCTGGTGTCGACGGTGCGGTTGTTGCTGGCAAAGTTCGCGAAAGCGACGACGCAGCATTCGGCTTCAACGCTCAGACCGAAGAATATGGCGACATGTTCTCGTTCGGTGTGATCGACCCGGCCAAAGTTGTCCGTACCGCTCTGGAAGATGCGGCATCGGTTGCGGGCCTGCTGGTCACCACCGAAGCAATGGTTGCCGATAAGCCCGCCAAAGAAGGCGCGGCACCTGCCGGCGGCATGCCCGACATGGGCGGCATGGGCGGCATGATGTAAGCTGCTTAAGCCTTAGTGCTTAATAGCGGGGTCGCCTTTGGGCGGCCCCGGTTTTGTTTGGAATGTCTGTTGTGCATTCGTATCATTGGCGCTGGTAGGCTCTGGTCCGAGGAGGGTCGGGATTGGCTCGGCAATCGGGAATGTGAGTGTGCAAATCCCTTTGAAACGGCTATGCGGTTGATATGCGACTGTTTCTTCTGACCGCTTTAACCATGTGCGCCTTCGCTGCGAATTCGATCCTGAACCGCCTTGCTATCGATAGTGGCGCAAGTGATCCGGCGGGATTTGCCATCATCCGGGTTTTGGCTGGTGCCTTGGTTTTAACGGTATTGGTGGCGCTTAGGGGCGGCTCGATCCCTGTTTTGGATCGTCGACGTGTTGTTGGGGCCGGGTCACTGTCGCTTTATATGATCGGGTTTTCAGTAGCGTATCTGACGCTTGATGCCGGGCTTGGTGCGCTGATCCTGTTCGGGGTTGTGCAAATTACCATGTTTGCGATTGGTGCAATGACCGGTTCTGCACCCACGTTGAGACAGATATTGGGTGCCGGTATTGCGCTTGGTGGACTGGCGTTTGTTCTTTGGCCTGCTGGGACGGTTCAGGTCGACCCGACAGGGGCCGGCTTAATGACGGCTGCCGGGGTCGGGTGGGCCATATATTCCATCGCGGGCCGGTCCGAACCAGATGCATTGTCGGGAACTGCAGCAAATTTCATCATGGCGTTGCCCGTCACGGGATTTGCCCTGTTCCTGCTGGGAAGCAATTGGCAAATGTCTCCGCTTGGCTATGGGCTGGCTGCGCTTTCCGGAGGCGTCACGTCCGGTCTCGGCTATGCGCTATGGTACCGTGTCGTGCCACAGCTTTCACCGGCGGTGGCCGCGATCGTGCAACTCAGCGTTCCAGTTATCGCAATTGCTGCCGGGGTCATCCTGTTAGCCGAGATGGCAAGTCTAAGGCTTCTGCTCGGCGCCGGATTTGTACTCGGCGGCATCGCACTGGCGGTGCTGCGCCGGAACCGTGGCTAGGGGTTCCCTCGGCCTGGGTTAGGCCTTATCTGGCGTGTATGAAATTTCTTGCTGTTCTCCTCTTGTGCCTTATGCCTGCGGTGGCCAATGCGAAATGCGTGGTTCTTCTGCATGGCCTCGCGCGCACAGAGGCCTCGTTTACCGTCATGGAACAGCTTTTTCATGCGCATGGTTACACTGTGGTTCGTCCAGGTTACCCTTCGACAGACCTACCAATACCAGACCTCGCCAACCAGACTTTACCAGCTGCGTTCGCCGCCTGCGGAGAGGATACGGTTAACGTTGTAGCGCATTCGATGGGGGGCATTCTGCTGCGCTATTGGTTGCAGGACAACGACCCCGAGAATCTGGGACGCGTTGTCATGCTCGGACCTCCTAATCAGGGCAGCCAACTGGTAGACGAGCTTGGCGCCTGGGAGGTTTTCGGCTTTCTGAATGGCCCTGCAGGGCTTGCGTTGGGAACCGGACCAGAGGGTATTCCACGCCGCCTGCCGCCCGTGGAGTTCGATTTGGGGGTGATTGCAGGCGAGAACTCATTGAACCCATTGTTCTCGTCTCTGATCGATGGTCCAGATGACGGCAAGGTATCGATAGAGACCACAAAGGTTGAGGGTATGGCTGATCACATCGTCTTGCCGGTGACGCATACGTTCATGATGAACAACCCGCGGGTCATGGCGCAGACCCTGCATTTCATCGAATTCGGACAGTTCGATCCACAAATCACCTGGCTTGACGGGGTGATGGATATCATCGACCAGATCTGTCTTGGGGAAGATTGCTCGGAACCGGACTCGGAGCCCACTCAATGAACTCATTGGAACTGACATTGACCGGCGCGAATGTTCTGTTGCCCGGCGAAGGGGTGTCGCGTGCTGAACTGACGATCGCCGAAGGTACCATTCAATCCGACAGGGCAGGGCGGCAGATTGATTTGTCAGGATACCTCATCCTGCCTGGCATCATTGATTTGCATGGCGACGGTTTTGAACGTCACATCGCGCCCCGGCGCGGTGCCATGAAGCAGATGGCAGAGGGCATTTTATCGGTCGAGGCGGAACTGGCCGCGAATGGAATAACCACAGCTGTTCTGGCGCAGTTCCACAGTTGGGAAGGCGGCGTGCGCGGGCCCGAGTTTGCTGGTCAGGTTTTTGACGCCATCGCTGCGGTTCGGGATGATGTTGTAACCCAACTGATCCCTCAACTGCGCTTCGAAACCCATATGCTGGACGACTATGACGGGCTGCCCGAACGTATCGCGGATTGGCAGGTGCCTTATGTGGTTCTGAATGATCATCTACCTCATGACCGGCTGGCTGAGGGGCGAAAACCACCCCGCTTGACGGGGCAGGCGCTGAAGGCGGGACGGAATCCCGAAGTGCATTTTGAGATGCTGAAGGCAATGCACAACCGCAGCGCCGAGGTGCCAGCAGCACTGGACAGCCTTTGCACTGTCCTTGCGAACCGAGGAATTCGGCTCGGCAGCCATGATGATACAACGCCGCAGGATCGTGCTGAGTGGCGCGAGCGCGGGGTGATGATCTCGGAATTTCCGGAAACGCTGGAAGCCGCCGAATGTGCCCGGGCGGGCGGAGATCACATCATCCTCGGCTCACCCAATGTTGTGCGGGGCGGCTCACATAAGGGAAATGCCAGCGCGGTGGATCTGATCTCGATGGGTTTGTGTGATGCATTGGCATCGGATTACCACTACCCCAGCCCGCGCCGCGCTGCGCTGATGTTGGTAAAATCTGGCCTGCTGGATATTGCGAGCGCCTGGGCGCTTGTCTCGTCCGGTCCCGCGCGGGTTTTAGGCCTGAAGGATCGCGGAACGTTACAGCCCGGATATCGTGCTGATCTGGTGATACTCGATGCGACAACCCACAAAGTCGCCGCCACACTATCAGGCGGGTGTGTCAGCTATATGTCCGGTAGTATCGCAACACGTTTCTTGAGCTGATCCCGGCTTCATCTGGCTAAAAATACCTCCGCCGGAGGCATCGCGCTTAAGCGCGATTACCTCATCGCGAAATCCGGTTGAAATGCCCCATCTTGCGGCCGGCCTTGACCTCGGCCTTGCCATAGAGATGCAGTGCTACGTCCCGTTCGCGTGAAAGCTCGGGTACGCGGTCCATGTCATGCCCGATCAAATTCTCCATCACGACGTCCGAGTGGCGCTGACCGTCGCCCAAAGGCCAACCGGCCACGGCGCGAATATGTTGTTCAAACTGATCCACGGCGCAGCCGTTCTGGGTCCAGTGACCCGAGTTATGAACGCGCGGCGCGATTTCATTCACGATCAATCCTTGTGGCGTCACAAACAATTCGACACCCATGACGCCGACATAATCCAGCGCGTTGAGAATGTTGGCGGCCAGCAATACCGCATCTGTCCGCTGCGCCGGAGACAGGCGTGCCGGTATTGTGGTCGTGTGCAGGATGCCATCGCGATGGACATTCTCTCCAGGATCGAAACAGGCAACTTGCCCGTCCAGACCGCGTGCTGCGATGACCGAAACCTCGTGGCTGAAGTCCACAAACCCTTCCAGTATGGACGGCGCGCCCGCCATATCGGCCAGTGCCGCCCCGGCATCTTCGGGTGCGCGCAGCCGGGCCTGACCTTTACCGTCATAGCCGAAGCGGCGGGTTTTCAGGATGGCGGGGGTGCCAATGTCATCAATTGCGGCGCGCAAGCTGTCCAAATCGGAGATGTCTGCAAAGGGCGCGGTTTGCAGGCCTAAGCCTTGTAGAAATGTCTTTTCGGTCAAGCGGTCCTGACTGACCCGCAACGCCTCTCGACCCGGGTGAATGGGGCGGTGTGCCTCAAGCAGATCCAGCGCCTGGGTGGGGATGTTTTCAAACTCGTAGGTGATCACGTCGACCGACTCAGCAAAGGCCTTCAATGCGTCGGCGTCATCAAAGGCTGCGGTCGTGACCTGATTTGCAACTTGACCGGCCGGAGGATTTGCGCCCGGCTCGAATATGTTTGACTTGAACCCCAACCGTGCAGCCGCGATCGAGAGCATCCTGCCCAGTTGACCGCCCCCCAATATCCCGATTGTCGCACCGGGCGTAAGCATATCTGACATCGTCATGTCTCCAATCTCTTGCCAATCGCACTCAGTGCAGCACGCAAGGCATCATGCGCGCCCTCGGATTGCAAAACATCCGTCATCTGAAGGCTCAGTG
Source organism: Ruegeria sp. SCSIO 43209 (assembly GCF_019904295.1). Classification (NCBI taxonomy): domain Bacteria; kingdom Pseudomonadati; phylum Pseudomonadota; class Alphaproteobacteria; order Rhodobacterales; family Roseobacteraceae; genus Ruegeria; species Ruegeria sp. SCSIO 43209. The sequence continues at coordinate 2,204,534 of NZ_CP065359.1, read as the reverse complement.
TGCCCTCGGTCGCAAGCGCGTCACGCTCGGCTGCCAATTGGCCCGCATGCTCTTTGTGCATTGATGTCAGAAACCCTGACACAAGCTGCGTGGTGTAGAATTCGGCCCGGTCTTTGTCGCCGGTCTGATCAGCCAACCATTCGGTGCCTGTTGCCATAAGGTCCAGGATACCTGGCACCATGGCGCAGATGGCGAAGTGGGCGTTCAACGCGGCCTCATTGGCAACCTTGACCACAGGGTTTTCGGGTTCGAACAAATCAGCCAAAAGGCGATCGTTGCCGTAAGCGGCCAGCGGGCAACCCCCTGTCTGAAGGAACCCCAGCGGGATGGTTTGCACGAAATCCGATGCTGGCGCGCACAGGCTGGCAAGCTGCACCTCAGAGACGGCGGCCATCACCGAAACAATCTTCTGATCTGCGCGAAAGCTTGGCGGGGCCAGAACGTCCTCGGCCACATGGGGGCGCAAGCAGAGAAACACGATCTCGGACGCATCAATCACGTCTTGCGGAGTGCCAACTTGGACCCCAAGTTCGGCCTGCAGGGCCGAGGATACCTGGGCATTGCGTTCTGTGACGTGAAGATCATGACCTTTTGCGGCCATCAGCCGCGCGATTGGCGCAGCGATGTGGCCTGTGCCGATGAAACCGATACGGCTCATTGCTGAGGTTCTTCCGGGATCGAAGCAGAGAGGGCCTCGCGCCAGGCATCCAGCCGTTCCGCAAGCGCGGCATCCTGCAGCGCCAGAATGCCTGCGGCCATCAGGCCCGCATTGGCCCCGCCGGCCGAACCGATAGCCATGGTCGCAACCGGAAAACCTTTGGGCATCTGCACAATGGAATAGAGAGAATCTACGCCCGACAACGCGCGGGTTTGCACCGGAACGCCAATCACGGGCACACGTGTTTTCGACGCCATCATGCCGGGCAAATGCGCCGCGCCACCCGCGCCCGCGATAATGACCTGCAAGCCGCGCGACACGGCGGTTTTACCATAATCCCAGAGGCGATCCGGCGTGCGGTGGGCCGAGACGATCCGCGCCTCATAAGCGATGCCCAGCTCATCCAGAATATCGGCGGCCTCTTTCATCGTAGGCCAGTCCGACTGGCTGCCCATGATGATCCCTACTTTCACATCGCTCATCCGCTTACGCCCCTGCCATCGGAAAGAGCGCGCACTATAGCCAAATCCGCATATGTGGCAATGCGGTACGCGCGTCTCAGGCGATGATATCGGGGGTCAATCTGTCTTCGATCAGACGGATGATGTCTTTCAGGCGCAGTTTCTGCTTTTTTAGCCGCTTGATCGTCAATTGGTCCGAGGTCCCCTTGGCCTGCAAGGCCTCGATCGCTTCGTCCAAATCACGGTGCTGGCGTCGAAAGACCTCTAATTCCACCCGCAGGACTTCATCGGTTTTCATCGAAAGATCGGTGGGTGCGTTCATGGACGACTCAGTGTTTCAAGTGGTGCTTCTAACACAAGATAGTGTGTCAGGGTTTATCCGGCCAGACCTTGTGGACATCCCTGTATCTTCCCATATTCTATATCACGCGGTTGCCGACATCGGGACCGCAGAATACGTCGCTTTGACAATGAAGGACGAAAATACGTGTCGAAACTTACCTTAGGCTCATACCCGCATCTTTTGGGGTTCGAGCAGTTGGAACGCCTTTTGGAACGGTCTGCAAAGGCCGGAAATGAAGGATACCCGCCTTATAATATCGAGCAGACCTCGGATTTTTCCTATCGCATCACCTTGGCGGTGGCCGGGTTCGCGGAAGAGGACCTGTCGATTACCATCGAGGATCGCCAGTTGGTGATCCGGGGCCGTCAGCGCGACGACAGCGAGGGGCGCATATTCCTGCACCGTGGCATCGCGGCGCGTCAATTCCAGCGCATGTTTGTGCTGGCTGACGGGGTCGAGGTGGGCGAGGCGATCATGGAAAACGGTCTGCTGCATGTGGACCTGACCCGCGCCGTGCCTGAAACCGTGGTTCAGACAATCAACATCAAGAAGGGGTAAGAGCAATGAATACACCGATTGAGATCAACGCCGAAGGCAATCGGATTGTCTATGTAAAGGCCGTTGATGTGGCAGACCTTCCGCAGGATCTGCGAGAGCAGGCAGGCGATCTGGATCAGCTGTATGCTGTCCACGATTCCGATGGGCAGCAATTGGCACTGGTTGCCGACCGCAAGCTGGCCTTTGTACTGGCACGCGAACATGACCTGTCCCCGGTGGCCGTTCACTAGGCCACCGAACATTCCGCCGAATTGACGTGACATTTTCTGCCTCAGCGGTGATCGTGCCGCTGATCGAAACGCAGGAGTGCGCGATGAGCTGGTATGATTTCGATTGGGTGGATGCGTTCAGCGATCAGGCCTTTGGTGGCAACGGCTGCGCAGTTGTGCATAGGGGCGCAGGGCTGTCGGAAGCGGTTTGCATGGCATATGTGCGCGAAACGTCTCTGGTTGAATGCACATTTACCGGGCCATCCGATGTGGCCGATATCCGGGTCCGGTACTTCCTGGCCAGCCGGGAAATCCCTTTCGCCGGGCACCCGACCATCGCAACCGTTGCGGCGATGCGATCACGGGGGTTGTTTCAGGGTGATGCTCTGACGCTTGAGACCGGAGCAGGGATTGTATCGATCAAACTAAATGGTGATGACATCGAAATGACGCAGGTCGCCCCGCGATTCGGCGATCATGTGCCCGCAGATCTGGTTGCCACCGCCATCAGCCTGCCGGAAGAGTTGGTAATTTCTCCACCGCAGTTCGTTTCAACCGGTCTGCCCTTTTGCATTACGGTCCTGCGCGATCACGAGGCGCTGCGCGCTGCCAAGCTGGATGTTGCTTTGCTCAGTCATATTACCGAAAAGGCCGGTTTCTCGGGGTCGGACATGGCTGAACCGTTTCTTGTAACACTGAAAGGCGCAACGACTACGGGCGACACATTCTCGCGCCTGATGATGGCGCCCCCCAGCCCGCCCGAGGACCCGTTCACCGGATCGGCCACCGGTGCGATGGCGGCCTATCTCTGGAAACACGGACTGATGGACAAAGAGACATTCATCGCCGAACAGGGCCATGACATGGGCCGCCCCGGTCAGGCGACCGTGACACGCGTTGGACCTTCGGATGCGATGACGGGGATCAAAGTTGCCGGGCGCGGCCATGTCCTGATGCGCGGGCAGGTGAATTTGCCCGACTGAACCAGACCCGCACCTGCGAAAAAGGCCCTCAGAAATCTGAGGGCCTTTGATGTATTTTTTCGTCTTAAGTGATCAGGATGCTGCAATCAGCCCCATGCTTTCCAGCTTAAGCAGAACCTGATGTGCGCAGTTGTCAACCTCGACATTCTCGGTCTCGACGCGCAGCTCTGGGTCTTCAGGGGCGTCGTAAGGGTCGGAAATCCCCGTGAACTCTTTGATCTTGCCCTCACGTGCCAGTTTGTACAGACCCTTGCGGTCTCGGCGCTCGCATTCTTCAATGCTGGTCGCGACATGCACCTCGCAAAATGCACCGAATTGTTCGATCTCTTCACGCACAGCACGACGGGTAGTTGCGTAAGGCGCGATAGGAGCACAAATGGCAATACCGCCGTTCTTGGTTATCTCAGACGCGACATAACCGATGCGGCGGATGTTCAGATCGCGATGTTCCTTCGAAAAGCCCAGTTCCGAAGACAGGTTCTTACGCACGATATCCCCGTCCAGCAGGGTAACCGGACGATCCCCGGTCTCCATCAGCTTGACCATCAAGGCGTTGGCAATGGTGGATTTGCCCGAGCCTGAAAAACCGGTGAAAAACACGGTGAATCCCTGTTGCGAGCGCGGCGGGAAGCGGTTGCGCAGTTCCTGAACAACTTCGGGGAACGAAAACCAGTCAGGAATCTCCAGCCCTTCGCGCAGACGGCGGCGCAGTTCAGTTCCCGAGATGTTGAGGATCGTGACGTTGTCCTTGTCCAGGATCTCGTCATTCGGCTCGTATTGCGCGCGTTCCTGCACGTAGACCATATGTTTGAAATCGACCATCTCGACGCCGATCTCGTCCTGATATTTTCGGAACAAGTCTTGCGCATCATAGGGGCCGTAGAAATCCTCACCGGCAGAGTTTTTGCCCGGACCTGCGTGGTCACGACCGACGATGAAATGGGTGCAGCCGTGGTTTGCGCGGATCAACCCGTGCCAGACTGCCTCGCGCGGGCCAGCCATGCGCATCGCAAGGTTCAGCAGCGACATCGACGTAGTCGAGGCCGGATATTTATCCAACACGGCTTCGTAGCAACGCACGCGGGTGAAATGATCCACATCGCCCGGTTTGGTCATGCCAACCACGGGATGAATTAGCAAGTTGGCCTGTGCTTCTTTTGCAGCACGGAAGGTCAATTCCTGATGCGCACGGTGCAAAGGGTTACGGGTCTGGAACGCAACGATCCGGCGCCAGCCCACTTTGCGGAAATAGGCGCGTAGCTCGTTCGGCGTGTCGCGGCGGGCTTTGAAATCGTAATGCACGGGCTGCTGGATGCCAGTGACCGGGCCGCCCAGATAAACTTTGCCCGCTACATTGTGCAGGTAATTCACAGCCGGGTGCGCATCATCATCAGCGCCAAAGACCTTTTCCGCCTCACGCGCCTTGTCTGGTGTCCAGCGGTCGGTCACGGTCATGGTGCCGAGGATCACGCCTTCCTGATCGCGCAGGGCAATATCCTGGCCCAGCTCGATCGATGCGGCAAAATCCTCATCAACATCCAAGGTGATCGGCATTGGCCAAAGTGTTCCATCGGCGAGGCGCATGTTTTCGACCACGTTGTCATAGTCCGCTTCGCTCAGGAAACCTTTGAGCGGATTGAACCCGCCGTTCATAAGCAGTTCCAGATCGCAAATCTGCCGGGGCTTAAGATCCCAGCTGGTCAGATCAGCGGCTTCTATCTTGAGTTTCTGCGCAGACTCGTAGGAAACATACAGTTCGGAGATAGGGGCCAGATTGCTTAACATCGTCATCGGAAAACTCTTATCGCAGTTCTGTTGGCATTTGTTTCAAGGGTGTTTGCAGGGCATGTGCCTCGGCCTGAGGGTGAAGTCCATAGACTTGCAAAAACTAAGGATGAAATGCGTGGTTTTTTCTCGAAATGGAACGGTTTTCTGTTTTTTGTTTCAGGTTATTGAAAAAATCCCGCCGCTCAGGCTCATTAGGCGCATTCTCAGGCAATCTGTTCCAGTGGTGAGGTTTGCGACTCAAGGTCGGCTGCGTGCCTGACGGGCAGGGCGGGGACAGGTTCAGAGACACCGCGCAGGCTGAATTCCCGCAGATCGCGGGGATCACATTGTAATCCAGCCGCGTCCAAAACCTTGTCCGATACAAGGAGTTCGACCCCCAGTGCTTTGGTTTCAGCCTCCAAACGGCTGGCAACGTTTACAGCGTCTCCAATGATGGTGCGTGGCGCGTGTTTAGCCGCTCCGATTTCGCCCAGCACAAGATCACCAAGATGTAGACCCATACCAATGCGCACAGGTTGGCTGCCTTCTGCTTGGAGCTGCTGGTTGAAACGCTCCAATGCGTGTCCGATCCCGGCCGCTGCCCTCAGACCGGCACTTGCCGAACTTGCGGCGTTGGCTGTTTCGAACATCGCCAGCAACCCATCGCCCATGTATTTGTCGACAACCCCGCCTTGTGCCGTGATTGCTGGGACAATTGCGTCAAAGAAACGATTCAACAGAAAAACGATATCATACGGCAATTGCCCCGTTGTGCGGGCGGTGAACCCGCGCATGTCCAGAAACAGAACCGCCAGCTGCCGTTCTTGCCCCTGGCTCGCATGCGCACGATCACGCGCGCCGTCGGGGCGGAAAACACGAAATACAGTGAGCGGGTCGGACGGCCGCATCTGGCAGGCCAGGCGGGTCCCCTCTGGCGCGCTGATCGCTTTCAGGCTGCGGGCTTCAACTTCGGTTGGTGGGTGCAACTGATCGGCGCCATCTTCAACCACAACGCGACAGGTCGTGCAGCGCCCCTTGCCGCCACACAGCGCGGTATGTGGGATGCCGTTTGCGCGCGACATCTCCAAAAGGGTCATGCCCTTCTCCGAAACAACTTCTGGACCGTTGACATAGCGCACCCGCACCGAATGCCGCCGCCGCCAAAGCCTGCGCCCGAGATAGACCAAGCCTGTTAGTGCAAGCGCGGCCCAGAATACCCACTGCGCATAGTCTGTGACGGAAAACAAAGACTGAAACTCTTCTTGCGAAGGCCAGTTATAGTATTCGACATACTGTTCTCGTAGATCGGGGTCGGCAAAATCGGCCCAGATACGCCGCCCCTCGGTCAGAAGGCCTGCGAAGGCGAAGCCCGGTACAAAGACGGCGAGACCGATCAGATATGGAACCATCGCGCGCCACCATGTGGTCAACCGTAACCACATGTGCAGCCCAATACATCCGTGGACCCACACCAGCAGAAGTAATAGGCTTTGGAACCAGATCGCGGTGCTGGGCCACATCAGAATGATGATGTAACCCATTTCATCATTCACCCCAAAAATCTCATGCGCGTATCGGGTCTGAACCAAATGTGAGATAAGCTGCAGCGGGATCAACAGGCCAAGAATAACCTGAAGCGCGACGCTGAAAGGCATTCTGAGCGTCCGGCGCTGCGCGAGTGAGATAAGCGCCAGTCCCATGTGCATCAGCAATGCGCCATATATCACGACGCTGCCGATCTCATTACGGCTGACAGCTTTACGTCCGCCCTGCATCCCGTGCAGCAAATCAGTGTGAAACAGACCAAGGCCGATATTGATGAAATGAAAGAACGCAAAGACAAACAGCACGAGGCCGCTTGCGATTCTGAGCCGGCTCATCCATCCGCCGCGCCAAAGAACGTTTTCCAAAAGCTCACCTGTTCTTCGCGTTACTATGGTTGATCCTGATACGGTGCCGGGTGCCGGTCAAGATAGGCGCGGTCACCTTTCGGGGAACCAGTCGCAGGGGGCACCTGCGGTTTGTATCATCTGGTGTTCTGCGTTGAACAACACCAAATGGCTCAGTTTAGGACGCGAGCGCGAACTGTATAGCAGTCCATCCGCGCCGTATGTGCGGGCCTTGTCCGAAAATCGCCATGTTGGAGAGGGTATGCCGGTTGCCCGCATGTCTTGCCAGACGATCGAGGCAGAAGGTTGCCCCCGCAAATCCAATACTTGCGCCTTGGATATCTTCAAGCGATGGATCGTCCGTGGAGGGTCGCACTGCGAGACATAGCGCCGAATGGCGATCCCGGCCCCTTCAGCGCTAAGCGACGCGTAAAGCGCGAATTGGCCAGAATGATGAAACCGTCCTTCGGGGGCACGGGCCGATGAGAGCGGGTCACCCGATTGGGTGCGGAACAGAATTCTCCAGACGAGGCCGGAGAATTCTGTGATCATCTTAGTCGTTCTCCGCCAAGAATCGTTCTGCATCCAGCGCGGCCATGCAGCCCATACCGGCGCTTGTCACAGCCTGACGGTATACGTGGTCGGTCAGGTCTCCGGCAGCGAAAACTCCCGGAACCGAAGTTTGCGTCGTGCCCGGCTTGGTCACGACGTAGCCACCCATGTGGGTTTCCAGCGTATCTTTGACCAGCTCATTTGCCGGGGCGTGGCCGATAGCGACAAATACGCCTTTGCACGGAATCTCCGTGATTTCGCCGGTCTTTACATTCTTGACCTTGACGCCTTCCACACCCAGTGGGGCATCGGTTCCGATCACCTCATCCAGTTCGTGAAACCAAAGCGGCTCGATCTTTTCGTTCTTGAACAGCCGATCCTGAAGGATCTTTTCAGCTCGCAACTCATCGCGGCGGTGGATCAGAGTGACTTTGCTTGCGAAGTTGGTCAGGAACAGCGCTTCTTCTACGGCAGTATTTCCGCCGCCGATCACAACGATTTCCTGACCGCGATAGAAGAAGCCGTCACAGGTGGCACAGGCTGATACGCCAAACCCTTTAAATTTCTCTTCCGAGGGAATGCCTAACCACTTGGCTCGTGCGCCCGTTGCCAGAATCACCGCGTCGGCGGTGTAGACGGTGCCACTGTCGCCTTTGGCTGTGAAGGGACGCTGGCTTAGATCGAGATCGCTGATGATATCGCCGATCACTTCGCATCCCATTGCCTTGGCGTGATCCTGCATCCGAACCATCAGGTCTGGCCCCTGAACCTCGGTGTCACCCGGCCAGTTTTCCACCTCGGTTGTGGTGGTCAGTTGTCCACCGGGTTCGATACCCTGCACCAGGATCGGTTCCAACATGGCCCGGCTTGCATAAACGCCCGCGGTGTATCCTGCAGGTCCCGACCCGATGATCAGAACCTTGGTGTGTCGTGTTTCGGCCATGGTATCCTCACTCAAACTGCCTCGGCGGACATGTTGTCCGGTGCGGATCGATATAGCGACCGCAGGGCAGGGCTTAAAGCCCCTTCATATTGCAGGTCCGTGATGTGCCTAATGATTGGCATTGCGGCCAATTATGTATCTGAAATAACGAAAATTGCGTGGCTGTGAAATATTATTGCGCCTCTCGGGGCTGCTGATATAACAACTGAAAAACTCAGGAGCATTCGATGGTCACGACCCGGTTGGATGAAATCGACCGCAAAATTCTTGCGGAACTGCAGGCCGATGGCCGTATGACCAATGTTGAGCTTGCCAAGCGCGTAGGAATATCCGCTCCTCCTTGCCTGCGACGGGTGCGGACGCTGGAAGATTCGGGGTACATTCGCGGCTATCATGCCGAGGTGAACGCCCGCGAGCTTGGGTTTGAAGTGCAGGTCTTTGCCATGGTCGGACTTGAAAGTCAGGCCGAATCCGAGCTCAGCGCTTTTGAAGACCGGTGTCGGGAATGGCCATTGGTTCGCGAATGCCACATGCTGAATGGCGAGGTTGATTTCATCCTGAAGTGCGTCGCACCGGATCTCAGCAGTTTTCAGCAATTTCTGACAGGCGAGTTGCTGACCACGCCAAACGTGGCCAGCGTCAAGACTTCGCTTGTTATCCGAGGCGCAAAAGACGAGCCAGGCGTACCATTTGACGTACTGGAAGACCGGATGAACCGGACGGCCTGAACCTACCTCTTGTTTGATCCACAGGACAGGGTGGCAGCATCGCTGCCAGTGCAAGGGTTAAAACCCAACTCAGTAAAATCTGCATAATGCCCCACGCTTGCAGTAATAGTTAACCAGTTCACGCTGTCATAGCGTCAATTTCACCATCGCCGGCTCTTGGCAAGAGCAACGGCCCAAAATCATTCAATGATTCGATATGTGAGAATAGATTCAAATAGATCGAACGCAAAGAGTGACTGATCATTCGGACTGCGTTGATGCCCGGATGATAGGTCTCGAATTGCAGGCCATCGACCCGAATCACGGAATGTCGGGCGACACAGATGTGAAACAGCTCGACCGGAGTCGGCGGCAGCGTTTCAATGATACCCATTCCATCCTGAAACTCACTGACGGGTGTCAGCATGGGCTGCCCGCCGTTCAAATGACGCATGTGCGTAGGCGTACCCAGCAGACGTGCGGCGGGGCCCGTGATGACGCCCGACATCGGTTTTTGCATCCCGAACGTGTCGGCCATGATCCGTGTCAGCGGCCGGGTTCGCCCGCGCGTATCCTCGCGTCCGGGTATCAGCGTGACAGACCCTTTCCAAAGCACGGTTTCCGATGATCCGTCCTGAGTGAGGACATCATCACCCGGCAGCAGATCTTCGATCGCCATCTGGCCTTGCGGCGTCTCGACCAACGATCCGCGCGTGAACGCACAAAATGCATCTTCAAACATCGGCAAAGCTGGCGCGATATGGCGTGTCTGTGAAATATCCCCGTTTTTCAGCAGACTGCACACTTCATAGCGTCGAAGCTGTGCTTTTTGTTTTGTCGCGGGACGAGGCGCATCGCGCAATAGCGCTGACGTCTCGACCGCGTTTCTGGCAGCGCGGGCCAGAGAATTTGGAATAGTCATGGTATTCCGTCCCCTCTAAATTCCGTCCGACGGCTTGAACCCCCGTGCAATATCGCCGGACGACCTTGTTCTTTGTCTGTAATCAGATGGGTAAACACAGGCCGGTCGCCGCGAATGCACAGCGCCGCATCAGAAAACACCAGTGTTTTGGTCAAGTTCTTGACCCCCCAGACAAACTCGTAAACCGCAGGCTGCAATTGCCTGCACACACGCGCTCCGAACCCTGGTCGCAGTCCTGATTGCGACCCCACACACCGAACCGGAGCTTCATCCGGTATGCGTTTGCCCTCTGAGACCGGCAGCTGGTCTCTTGGGGTTGCTGTGTCAGCGTCGCGCCGCCAGACGGCGTGCAACTCTGACTGAGTGACTTGAAACCCGCTTCCAGGGCATTTCTGGTTCTTGATCCCTGACAGCCGCAAAAACGGCGCTGAGAAAGCGTGATTTCGATTTCATATCCATTGTCCTGCTTCGATAGGGCGGTCGCCCTGTTCCCGTTTATGAAGCCAATGTGACGCTGATTTGCGGCGCCTATAAGGCTGATCCGGGTTGAATTGAGGACAAATTGAAGGTTTCAGGTACCTCTTAGTTGCTTCCGCCCATGCCATGACGACCCCACTTGGGGTAACCGTCTGTGCATTGGCGAAAATTTGAGACGATTCTGACTCTGATAAACACAAGAAATGTGGCGGAAACTGGGCAAAGCTGCCTTAATCTGGGCCAGATTTACAACCTGATAGCGGAAATCAATCTGCCGTAGTCGGCCTCGTTGGCATGGGTCGATCGCCGGTAGGAATAAAACCTGTCGGGGTCGGAGTAGGTGCAGTGACGGACCCACTCGGCCTGGCCGATACCAGCTTCGCGCAGACGATGCAGGCCAAAGGCGGGCAGGTCGAAATGCATCCGGTCACCTTTGCCATTTGCAAAAAAACGCGCGTTCTCTGGCGTGTCAGCAAGGAAGTCGTCCAGAAACTCTGAGCCGACCTCGTAAGCGCGTTGTGAAATCGTGGGGCCGATTACGGCAACTGTGTTATCCCGGTTGGCTCCGAGCGCTTCCATCGCGTCCAGTGTTGATTCCAGCACACCGTCCAACGCGCCGCGCCAACCGGCATGTGCGGCCCCGATCACATTTGCGTCAGGATCCGCGAACAGCACCGGCTGACAATCAGCGGTTAATATTGTAAGCGCCAAACCCGGCGTTGATGTGACAACCGCGTCAGCTTTGGGTTTGTCACCCGTCATCGGCCCATCGACTGCAATCACGGTCGGTGAATGCACTTGATGCACACCGATCATCGCCTCAGGTGCCACTTCCATCGCGTCGGCGACGCGCCGACGGTTCAAAGCTACGGCCTCAGTCAAATCTGTCGACCCAGTTCCGCAGTTGAGTCCTTCGAAGATACCAGAAGATGCGCCACCGCGGCGGCTGAAGAACCCGTGTCGTACGGGGGACAGCATGTCTGAGGTAATGATTTCCAGTGTCATGGTTCGAGTCCCGGTGGCGGCGTGGCGTTTGGCGGATAAAGGCCCAGTACTTTGAACAGGTTTCCCATTTCGTCGGGGTGCGTCAACCGTCGATGTGCAGAGACCAGCGCCTCAAGCTGTGACCCGCTGAGAGGGGCGGCAAGCGATTGCGCGCGCGCGGTGATCCCGAGCCGTTCAAGAAACACCCCCTGCGGGGTCAGTTTTGTATATGCGCAGCCCGAAGCATGAGACGCCTTCGCCAAGACCTCAAAGTCGACATGTGTGGTCAGATCCGCCTGACCGGGCTGATCCAGGGGATCGACACGTTCATGCGCTTGCAACGCCTGCAATGTGTCGCCAAGCGAGCGCCAGTCACCATAATCGATGATCAGCGCGGCTCCGCCGTTGCGAGCGATCTGCCCGGCAACAGAGTACATAATGGAACTGGCAGCAGCGCACAGTTCTACCAGATCTCCGTCCTGCGTATCCTCGACACGTTCGCTGAGCGCAGCTTGTGCCGATTGCGCACCAAGACCGAACGCAAGCGATGCACCATTTTTGCCAACTAACCTCTCGCGCCAACCTTTGCCTTCGCGCAGGAACTGGCGGATGGGCAGGGCGTCAAAGAACTCGTTTGCCACCAGAAACAGAGGAAGATCTTCAAAATCAGAAATTGCCTCGATCCACTGAGGTTCATACCCTTGCAGTGCCTTGGCTTGTACGTCGCGCAAAACAGGTGAAGCTTCGAGCAACGCGATCTCGGCCGCTTTGTGAAAGCCAGGCACACTCTGAGTGGCGCGCAGGATGTCTGCCATCAGGGTGCCACGACCAGGGCCAAGCTCGGCCAGAACAAACTTTTCGGGTTTGCCTTGTACCAGCCAGCATTGCGCCAGACACAGTCCTATTAGCTCTCCGAACATCTGACTGATTTCAGGCGCTGTGATAAAATCGCCCTGAGCGCCCAGCGGATCGCGGGTTGTGTAGTATCCATGTTCCGGATGCATCAGACACTCGGTCATGTAGTCAGCGATGGTCATAGGGCCATCATTCTGGATGCGCAGGAGCAGACGATCCTTCAGGTTCATGATCTGCGTTGTGCCCGAAATGCGAACCAAAGGCCAAGTGCAATCATTGGAAGCGACAAGAGTTGCCCCATCGTCAATCCATATCCGCCAACATGCCATGCCAGCCCTAGCGGATTACCGGGCGATACAAATTGCGCATCGGGTTGACGGAAGAATTCGACAAAAAACCGCGATGCGCCGTAGCCAGCCAGGAATACGCCCATTACCAGACCTGGGTTTCGAAACGCGCCGCGCCGGTAGGCCAGCCATATCAGAACCGCCCCGAGGATCAGACCCTCGAGTGCTGCCTCATACAGTTGCGAAGGGTGGCGAGCGCACATCCCTGCAATAACGCCGGGACAATCTTGGGCCGTGGTTCCGGGAAAGATCACCGCCCATGGCAATTCACTGGGTCGACCCCAAAGCTCGGCATTAGTGAAATTCGCCAATCGTCCCAGCAACAACCCGGGCGGCACTGTGTAGGCAACCAGATCACCCAGCGAAAGAATCGGTGTAGCGTGGCGCCTGCCGAACAGATACGTGGCGATCACCACGCCCAACAGGCCGCCATGGAAGGCCATGCCACCCTGCCAAACCATCAGAATTTCCAGTGGATACGCAAAATAATATGCGGGTTGATAGAAAAGGACGAACCCCAATCGACCACCAAGAATTACACCCAGTATGATCCAGGTGACCAAATCCTCAAGCTGATCGGGTTGCATCGGTGGTGTGTCATCAGCCCAAAGCACAGGCCGCCTAAGCGCCATCAGCGCCATGCGCCAAGCAATCAGGATGCCAACGATATAGGCCAGCGCATACCACCTGAGCGCAAACTCCATCCCGAACAGAGAGATCGAGAAAATTTCGGGTGACAGATCGGGGAAATTCAAAACAGCCTGCATGTGCGTCTCATTGCCCGGGGTTTGCGTGGCAAGTCAACCTTGAGCCCGGGCCAATCTTTACCCATATAGAGAGCAATCGCGAAATCGGAGAAAGCCCATGCAAACCCGTAACAAGATTCTGGACGATATGTCTCAACTGATGACCAATGCCATGGGTGTGGCGCAGGGGGCACGAGAAGAGGCCGAGAATGCGATGAAATCCATGATGGACCGCTGGCTGGCCGACCGGGATTTCGTAACCCGTGAAGAATTTGATGCTGTGCGTGCCATGGCGCAGAAAGCGCGCGAAGAGAACGGTGCACTTGAACAGCGAATTGCCGCGCTCGAGGCGAAGCTGGACAAGTAACGTCCGCAGGAATTTAAGATTTTGGGTAAAAGCGTCCGCCGCGCAATCCGAACTTGGATTGTGCGGTGTTGTGCATTTTGCCGCTCTGCAGAAATTTATCAAGACAAAGCTGCATCCAATGCCAATATTTTGATCGGCGTTGCCAACTGTCCACAACTTATTGCTGTTATCCCCAATAAATAGGGTTGCCAGAGCTGTGCTCACATCGCACCATATTTAGTACAGGCAGACTGGGGAAGCCCGGCTTGTAGAGCAGGCAACTAGCGCTGGGGCGCTGCCAGCCCCAAAATGCTAGAGATTAGTGAGGTGGCATTATGGCCCTTTCCGAGCAGTATCTCGAAGAAGACCTTCATCCGATCGACATTGTTGAACATCTTGCAGAACATCACGACTGGGATTTTGACCGGATCGGGGATGATCAGATTGCCATGGCTGTCGAAGGACAGTGGCGCACATATTCGATAACTTTGGCCTGGTCGAATTACGATGAAACGCTCCGCATGGTGTGTTCCTTTGAGATGGAGCCTCCGGCCGAGCGCGAAACCGAGCTTTATGCGCTACTGAACAAGATGAATGATCAGTGTTGGGCCGGGGCGTTTACCTACTGGGCCAATCAGAAATTGATGGTCTATCGCTATGGCTTGGTGCTGGCCGGTGGTCAGACGGCCAGCCCGGAACAGATCGATACCATGATCACCGCAGCGGTACTGAGCGCCGAGCGCTATTACCCCGCGATCCAACTGGTGACCTGGGGAAACCGAGACCCCGAAGAGGCGATGCAAGTCGCCATTGCAGAGGCCTACGGCCGCGCGTAAAGCTTTGCCCCGAACCATAGGGGAGGGGCAATCATGGATATCTCGCGAGTTGCGGAACAGGGGCTTGTGCTTCTGGGATGCGGCAAGATGGGCTCAGCGATGCTTGCAGGCTGGTTGGAACATGGCCTTCCTGCCGCATCGGTCTGGGTGATCGATCCATTTCCCTCGGATTGGCTGAAGGCGCAGGGCGTCAACATCAACACTCCTCTCCCCGAGGCACCCGCAGTTGTACTCGTAGCGGTCAAACCACAGATGATGGGCGAAGCCCTGCCAGCCATTCAAGCTCTGGGCAATGGTGACAGTCTTTTCATATCGGTCGCAGCGGGTACATCGCTGGCCACTTTCGAGAACGTCATTGGGGCAGATACGCCGATCATCCGTGCGATGCCAAATACGCCTGCGGCGGTTCGGCAGGGGATCACGGCGCTGATTGGGAATGCCAACACCTCGGACGCGGATATCCTACTGGCTGAAGACCTGCTTTCGGCCATTGGTGAGACGGTTCGATTGGATGATGAGACGCAGATGGATGCCGTCACCGGGGTCAGCGGTTCGGGCCCGGCCTATGTATTCCACCTAATCGAAACACTGGCGCAAGCTGGCGAAGCGCACGGCTTACCGCCGGAACTGGCGATGAAGCTAGCCAAATCAACCGTCGCTGGGGCAGGGGCGTTGGCGATGGCCGCTGACGAGCATCCGTCTCAATTGCGGGTCAACGTCACCTCTCCCAACGGCACCACTCAGGCCGCACTGGAGGTGTTGATGCATGAAGAAGAGGGTTTCCCAGACCTGCTACATCGTGCCGTCAAAGCTGCAACCGACCGATCTAAGGAGTTGTCTCGTGAGTGAGATTTCATTCGACGAATTTCTCAAAGTCGACATTCGTGTAGGTGAGGTGATACGCGCCGAGCCGTACCCGGAAGCCCGCAAGCCCGCGATCAAGCTGTGGGTCGATTTTGGCGATGAGATCGGTGAGCGCAAAACTTCGGCCCAGATCACCGCGCACTACGATCCGGCGACGCTGGTGGGCAAGCAGGTGATGGCCGTGGTCAACTTTCCCCCGCGCCAAATCGGTAAATTCATGTCCGAGGTTTTGGTGTTGGGTCTTCCCGACGAAAACGGTGAGATCGTGTTGATAGGCCCCGATGGCGCTGTGCCCATCGGTGGAAGGATGCATTGATGAAACTGCTGATTGCCCGACCGATGACTTCGGCTGTGCAAGTGCGCGCCCGTGCCGAATTCGATGTGGAATTCCGCAGTGAAACCACGCCTATGACGCATGAAGAAATGTTGCGGGCGCTGACTGAGTTTGACGTTGTGGTCCCAACGTTGGGCGATCAGTTTTCGGCAGAGATCTTTGCTAAGGTGCCAGAGCCTCGCTGTAAACTGCTGGCAAATTTCGGAGTTGGGTACAATCATATCGACGTGGACGCCGCGCACGCTGCCGGGGTAGCGGTAACCAACACGCCGGGTGCCGTCACCGATGCCACCGCCGATGTTGCCATGACACTTTTGCTCACGACGGCCCGCCGTTCAGGTGAGGGGGAAAGGTTGGTCAGGTCAGGCCAGTGGCAGGGGTGGCATCCTACACAGATGCTAGGCCAACATGTGACCGGCAAAAAGGTGGGCATCATCGGAATGGGCCGCATAGGTCAGGCCATTGCCCGGAGGTGTCATTTCGGATTCGACATGACCGTTGCCTATCAATCACGCAATCCAAAGCAGCTGGACCTCCAAGCAGAGTATATTCCGGATCTCAGTGCATTAGCTGCGGCAGTGGATTTTCTTGTCATAGCCGTCCCCGGAGGAGCTGAAACACGACACTTGGTCAACGCGCAGATTTTGGCTTCGATGAAGCCCTCGGGCATTGTGATAAACATTGCGCGCGGTGAAGTTGTGGACGAAGCCGCCTTAATCCAAGCGCTTAATGCTGGTCGGATTGCTGGCGCTGGACTGGATGTCTACGAGTTCGAGCCCAAGGTGCCGCAGGCCTTGTGTGACATGGGAAATGTGACTCTGCTGCCCCACCTCGGCACCGCGACCGAAGAGGTGCGCACCGATATGGGTCACATGGCGTTGGACAATGTCGCGGCGTTCGTGGCCGGGCGAACGTTACCCAACCCGGTTTAGGAACCCACCGCCTCGCGCCAGTGTTTGCGGCAGAGCGAGACATAAGTCTCGTTCCCTCCAATCTGGACCTGCGCACCTTCAGTGATGGCGTTTCCGTTTTCATCCTGACGAATCACCATCGTCGCCTTGCGCCCGCATTCGCAGATGGTGCGTACTTCGCGCATCTCATCGGCCAGAGCCAACAATGCTGCTGACCCGGGGAATAGTTTACCCTGAAAATCCACCCGCAACCCGTAGGTCAACACTGGGACCTTCAGATCATCTACGGCGCGCGCAAGTTGCCAGACCTGCTCTTCCGAAAGAAACTGGGCTTCATCAATGAATACGCAGGCGATGCCCCCTTGTGTCAGGCGGTTTTCGATCATGGCAAACACATTGTCGTCGGGACGAAACATGTCCGCTCGTTCCGAGATTCCGATTCTTGATGCGATCCGCCCCTCACCGGCGCGTCCGTCAATGGCGGCTGTCATCAGGTAGGTATCCATGCCGCGTTCGCGATAGTTATGCGAGGCCTGCAGCAACACGGTCGATTTGCCCGCGTTCATAGTCGAATAGTTGAAATAGAGCTTTGCCATGCCGTGGGTCTAATTCGCATGTGCTGCCTGGGCAAGCCGTCTCATGGAGGTAAATCGACGCCACCATCGCTACAGCTGAGGTTGAGCAAATGCTCTTGGGGATGGATTACCTCGCCTTCGCGACAGTGGCGTCGTCGGCCTACAAGTGGCCTATACAATGCAAGGCTAAAAACCTGCCCCGCATACACTCTTTACCGGCTCGAACGGCCGCCACTCACTCACAAAATCCCTGCATATCTGAGGGATAGTCAATTATTGCCATTTCAATTATGAATCGAATATGGGAAATTTCCCTACCCTTTCCCCCAGCATGGACAGGCAGAGGGGGCAGGGCGCAGGTAACAAGGGTAGCAAAATGGCAGATATCGGGGCCTATCTGAAAAAGCATACCGAGGCATTGGTTAAGGATGTCGGAATCGAAGCCGCGTGCGAGATTACCGGGAAATCCAAAGCCACGCTGGGCAGGTACTATTCAGACAACGCAGAACATGCTGACCGGTTCATGCCGGTGGATGCTGTTGCCCGGTTGGAAAACGCGGCTGCCTATCCGCACGTGACTGCGGCATTGGCGGATTTGAAGAATATCACGCTTTCTTACGATGGACGAAACTCGGACAGCCCACGTACGGGCGGGGTAAATTCCGATGTCATTGCGCTGAGCCAGCGGTTTGCCATGCTGATGACGGAATATCAGTCGGCGATAGAAGATGGCATCATCACGGTGAACGAGGCGAAGCGACTGTTGAAAGAAACCAGTATGCTGCAGCAGGTGCTGATTGAGATGAAGCTACACCTGGAAGAAGAAAGCGTTAGCTGACTGTCCCGCACAGGGCAAATGGGAGAGCGCTATCTCGGTAAGTCGTCCCCATTCGCGGCCAATAATGGGACCTGGGCCACTCACGCGGCACAGATCCTTTCATTTCTGTCTTGGTTTCGGGTTACTTACTACCCTTTCCCCCACCTTTGTCGGGCTTGTCACCTCCCTTGCCACCGCCTTTTCCGGGCTTGTCACCCCCGTGGTGACCACCTTTGCCACCGCTTTTACCGGGTTTGTCACCTCCGCCGTGACCGCCTTTGCCGCCTCCTTTACCAGGTTTGTCGCCGCCGCCGTGGCCACCTTTGCCTCCACCGTCGCCTGGACTGTTTCCGTCATCACCCGGATCACTACTGCCGCCAGAGTTTCCTCCGCTGTTGCCTGGGCTACCTCCACTGTTGTCCGAACTTCCGCTTCCGTTTGCGTCACCCGAGTTGGAGGATGGATCGCTGCTGCGATCTTCCCCGGCATTCGTGTTAGAGATCGACGCAGTGGGCAGATCGCTCAACAACTGAGTCAGACCGGGGCATTGCGCCGAAGTGTTCTGCAGGATCGAAGCAAAATCAGAACGATTTTGCAGATGTGATACAAACCCTCGCGTTACCTGCGAACAGCTGCAGAGCGTGTCAAAATCGCCTTCATTGGCGGCAACACGCGCGGTGTTGACTGTACAGGTTTGCGGTTCTGCGATTGCCGCGCCGGTCGCCATGACCCCAATGAAAGGTGCGGCGACCAAGGCGGCCAGTCCAACGCGAGTATTATTTCCCATAACAGCGGGCTCCCATAACTACATCACTCGGATGCGCAGGGCATCCGGATCTCGATGTGTCGGTCAGAGATGAAGGAGCGGTTGAGCCCGTCTGAATAATTCTTGAGAAAGCGGTTTGGTCTTGCAGCGATTCCAGCAGCGCAGTTAAGGCGCGCGCTTATTGATGCCGTTTGACGATCACGGAACCCACCGAATACCCGGCTCCGAACGAACAAATCAGGCCCACATCGCCCGCATCCAGATCATCGGAATGCTTTGAGAAGGCGATAATCGACCCGGCGGATGAGGTATTGGCGTAGTCCTGCAGAATGTTGGGTTGCTCACCCGGTTCGGGCTCACGCCCCAGAACCTTCTTACCGATGAAGTCGTTCATCGTCTTGTTGGCCTGATGCAGCCAGAGGCGTTTGAGATCATCACTACTGATGCCCTCTGCCTGCATATGGTCGCTGATATGTTTGCTGACCATGGGCAGGACCTCTTTGAACACCTTGCGACCATTCTGCATGAACTGCATGTCGCGGCGATCCACCAGACCATCGGGGCGCGATCGGCGGAGGAAGCCGTTGTTGTTGCGGATATTGTTGGAAAACACAGTTGCGCACCGGGTCGAGACAATCTCGAAATGTGGGCCTTGAGCGTCTTCGATTCGCTCGATCAGCGTCGCGGTCGCGACATCGCCAAATATGAAATGGCAATCCCGGTCGCGCCACTCGAGATGACCCGAGCAGATCTCGGGGTTGACGACCAGCGCCGCCCGGACCGAGCCCGAGCGCACCATATCCGCCGCCGCCTGAATGCCGAATGTGGCCGAGGAACAGGCCACGTTCATGTCAAACCCGAATCCGCTGATCCCCAGTGCCTGCTGAATCTCGATCGCAATTGCAGGATAAGCACGTTCATGGTTCGAAGCGGCGCAGATCACCAAATCGACATCCTCGGCGCTGCGCCCCGCTTGTGCTAGCGCCTTAAGGCACGCATCCACCGCCATCTCGGTCATGATCCCAGGCTCGTCGTCGCTACGCTGGCGCAGCGCGGGATGCATGATCTCGGGGTTCAAAACACCGGTCTTGTCCATCACATACCGGTTTTCGATCCCTGAGGCCTTCAGGATGAACTCTTCCGAGGAATGCTGCATCGGTTCCATGTCGCCCGCTGCAATCGCATCCGCGTTTTCGACGTTCATCCGGTCGGCATAGGCATTGAACGCTTCCACCAATTCGGCGTTGGTGATGATGTTTTCTGGTGTATAGACACCAGTCCCGGTGATGGCAGGAGTGTACATGGCTGGCCCTGAGTTCATGATCTGCACAAAATGCAGTCCCTATTAGTATTGATCAAGATGTGTTGACCCAAGGGAATGTATCGCCTCTCGCTTCATAACTTGAATAGTTCAAAATTCGAAGTATATTTCGCCGCGACTCGCACGGAAAAGATTCATGTCAGACGATATCAGCATGCGGTTAGGACGCCTCAGCCCTGAGATTCAGGCGATGATGGGGGTCTACGCGCTTTATTGGAAACTGGAAGAGAGCTTTGACAGCATCGAAACAGACCTGAGCCATCAGGAATGCCACATGCTAATCAAGCTCGATGTGCCCAAACGTATGGGAGTGCTGGCCGCAGATATGTTGACAGTGCCGTCAACGATTACGGCGACCGCCGATGCACTTGAACTGGCGGGGCACCTGACCCGACAGCGTGATCCCGAAGACCGTCGCGCCTGGCTTTTGGTGCTGACCGAACAGGGCGAAGAGGCCCGCAATATGCTGGTGGCCGTGGCGGGTGAGCTTTTCCACAGCGCATCGGGTCTGAACACCGAAGAAACCGCCGAGTTCGCACGGCTGGCTCACAAAATCCGTGACAACATTCTGAAAACCGGAATTCCCGAGGGATTGACGAAATGAAACTCCTGACCTCTGTTTGCCTCGCACTGTCCTTGTTGACTGCGCCTGCCATGGCGCAAGAGCCCGCTAAGCCTGTGAAACTGATGCAGGTCAGCGAAACTTCACCCGGCTTTTCGCGCCAGTTCTTTGGGCGGATCGCCGCGCGCCAGACCGTTGATCTGGCGTTTCAGGTCGCGGGGCAGATCGTCGAGATGCCTGTGACCGAAGGTTTTGTGATCCCCAAGGGTGAACTGATTGCCCGTCTCGATCAGGAACCGTTCGAACTGCAGCGCGACCGGACGCGCTTGCAAAAAGATCAGGCGGATCGAACACTCGCCCGCCTGTCGCGTCTGCGTGGAACCGCAGCCAGCCAGGTTGCCGTCGATGATGCCGAAACAGCTGCGCAATTGGCTGCGATTGCTGTTCGAGATGCAGAATATGAACTGGAGCATGCGACGCTGACCGCTCCGTTCGACGCGCTGGTTTCAAGCCGTGCAGTTGAGGCGTTTACAACTGTTTCTGCGGGTACTCCGATCGTGCGGATTCACGATATGTCTGAACTGCGTATCGAGGTGGATGTGCCCGAAATCCTATTTCAGCGGTCCGGACAGCAGGACGACATCACGATTACTGCCAAGTTCCCTGTCAGCGATGAGATCTTTCCGCTGGAAATAAGGGAATTCGATGCTGAATCCTCAAGCGTGGGCCAGACCTTTCGCATCCAGTTCGGTTTGACACCGCCGGAGGGATTGCAGATTCTTCCCGGTTCCTCCGTAACCGTCACGGTGCAGGTGCAGGATGAACGCACCGGTATCATCATCCCGCCAACGGCTGTAGTTGCTGATGCCAGCGGCGCGCTGGGCGTTCTGGTCTTCTCGCCGGCTGGCGCCGACGAAGGCACCGTCCGCCGGGTTCCCGTGACTGTAGAACCTACGCAGAGCGGCGATGTCCGCGTGCTGACCGGCCTGACCGATGGCGAAGAAATCGTCGTCGCGGGTGGGGGTGCATTGACCAATGGTCAAACTGTCCGCCGCTTTGTCGGCTTCTCGAACTGAGGGCGGTTTCATGAGCATCGCACGCGCTTCGATCGACCGGCCTCTCTATACGTGGCTGTTCATCCTGATTGCCCTGTTCGGCGGCATTTGGGGTTTCACGTCGCTAGGTCGCCTTGAAGACCCGGCCTTCACCATCAAACAGGCGGTGATCGCCACGCAATATCCCGGTGCGACTGCCGAACAGGTGGCGCTGGAGGTTTCAGAACCGCTGGAATCTGCCATTCAGCAGATGGGCGAGGTGGATGTCATCACCTCGGTCAACCAGCCGGGACAGTCGCTGATCGAGGTTGAGATTAAATCCACCTATGACGGCAGTGAGTTGCCCGACATCTGGACCCGTCTGCGCGCCAAGGTGCGCGATGCAGCACGCGGTCTGCCTTCGGGCGTGGGTGCGCCTTATGTGAATGACGGGTTCGGGGATGTGTTCGGCCTGTTCTATGCCGTTACGGCAGAAGGGTTTTCTGACGCCGAGAAGCACGAACTGGCGACCTTCCTTCGCCGCGAATTGCTGACGGTAAGCGGTGTTGCAGATGTCGAGGTTCAGGGTTTGCCGGATGAGGCGATCTTTATTGAGCCGGACCTGTCGATCTCGGTCAATCAGAACGTTCCGCTGCAGGCGATCAACGAAGCTATCGCAAACGCGGACTCTGTCAACGCCTCGGGTTCGCTGCGATCCAATAGTGACCGCACCACGATCTTGACGGCCGAGGGCTCGGACAGCGTGTCGGCGATCGCCGGCCTGTCGGTTGGATCGCAGGGGCAGGTGATCAATCTGTTTGATATGTCAGATGTCTATCGCGGGCGGCAGAATGATCCCGATATCATGATCCGATTCAACGGCGCTGAAGCTTTCACGCTGGGTATCGCTGGGCTGGCCACTGAAAACATCGTCGAAGTCGGGCAGCGTGCAGATGCCAAACTGGCCGAACTGGATTCCGAAATCCCCTTTGGTGTCGAAATCCTGCCCATCTATCAGCAGCATGTTGTTGTCGATGAGGCCTCGAACGCCTTCCTGCTGAACCTCGCCATGTCAGTCAACATCGTGGTTGCGGTTCTGGGCATTTTCATGGGCTGGCGCGCCGCAATTGTCGTTGGGTCCACCTTGTTGCTGACCGTTGTGGGTACTTTGCTCTTCATGTCGATGTTCTCGATCGAGATGGAACGGATCTCGCTGGGCGCTCTGATCATCGCCATGGGGATGCTGGTCGACAACGCCATCGTGGTGGCCGAAGGAATGCAGATTTCGATGTTGCGGGGAAAATCCTCGCGCGATGCTGCGGAAGAGGTTGCGTCAAAAACGCAGATCCCACTTCTGGGCGCGACGGTGATCGGGATCATGGCTTTCGCCGGGATCGGGCTCAGTCCTGACGCGACCGGGGAATTCCTGTTCTCGTTATTTGCCGTGATCGGCATTTCACTACTGCTGAGCTGGGTTCTGGCCATCACGGTGACACCTTTGCTTGGGCACTATTTCTTCAAGCAGGGCAAAGTGGGTGAGGTGGATGCCTATGGCGGCATCCTGTTCCGCGTCTACGGTGCAATCTTGAACTGGGCGCTTCGGTTCCGATGGCTGGTAGTGGCCGGGTTGATCGGGGTCACAGTCGTCTGTTTTGCGGGCTTTGGACTGATGAAACAGCAATTCTTCCCAAACTCGAACACGCCGTTGTTCTTCGTGCACTACAAGCTGCCACAAGGCACGCCGATCGCCCGCACGGCGGAAGATATGGCCGTATTCGAGGACTGGCTGGCCGAACGTGATGACGTCGTCTCGGTTGCCACATTCGTCGGGCAGGGTGCCACGCGGTTCATGTTGACCTACGCTGCCGAGAAGCCAAACCCAAGCTATGGACATATGATCATCCGCACCGAGTCTTTGGACGACATTCCTGCCTTGCAAGCCGATCTTGAGGAGTTCGGTTCAGCCCAGTTCCCCGAAGGCGAGTTCCGCACCAAACGCCTGATTTTTGGTCCCGGTGGCGGCGATCCAATCCAGGCTCGGTTCTCGGGTAGTGATCCGGTTGTTCTGCGTCAACTGGCCGAAGAAGCGGTACAGCGCATGTCAGCCGCATCTCCGAATGCGCTACATGTGCATCACGACTGGCGTGAGCAGGAATTGGCCGTGCAGCCGATCTATGCCACGGAGCGCGCCCAAACAGCAGGCGTATCGCGCGAAGACATTGCGGCTACGTTGCAGTTTTCGACCGATGGCATCACGGGCGGCGTTTTGCGCGAGCGCGACCGCCAGATCCCGATCATCTTGCGCCGTCCGGCGGATGGGGACTATTCGATCGTCGATCAGGTGGTTTACTCCGATCAGTCGGAACGTTTCGTTCCAATCGAGCAGATGGTGGATGGGTTCGAATACAAGGCGCTCAATACGCTGGTTCATCGCCGCGACCGGGTTTTGACCATCACCGTTGGCGCGGACATCCCCCCTGACATGACCGCCGCGCAGGTCCACTCCGAAGTACGCAGTGCCATTGAAGCGATGGAACTGCCGATCGGCTATCGTATGGAATGGGGGGGCGAGTTCGAGGATTCAGGCGACGCGCAGGCCAGCCTTGGGCGGCAGTTGCCGCTGAGCTTGCTGATTATGGTGTTGATTTCCGTATTGCTGTTCAATGCTATCCGGCAACCGGTCATCATCTGGCTATTGGTCCCGATGTCCGTAAATGGCGTGGTTATCGGTCTGCTTGGAACAGGCCTGCCCTTCACCTTCACAGCGCTGTTGGGGCTGTTAAGTCTGTCAGGGATGCTGATCAAGAACGGCATTGTACTGGTCGAAGAAATCGATCTGGTCCGCGCCACTGGCAAAGCCCTGCGTCCTGCGATTGTTGAAGCCTCTGTCTCGCGTCTGCGCCCGGTAATGTTGGCGGCGATCACGACGATTCTGGGTATGGCACCGCTTCTGACGGATGCGTTCTTTGTGTCCATGGCAGTCACAATCATGGGCGGTCTGGCCTTTGCCACGATCCTGACCATGGTTGCCGCACCTGTCTTCTACATGTTGTTTTTCAACCGTGAAGAAAAGCGACGTCTGGCTGCTGGTTGATCAACCGCCCGCATCCTCCTTTGGATCATAATGGTAGTAAAAACAGGATAGCTTGTTGCCATCGGGGTCGCGCAGATAGGCCACATAGAATCCGGGCTCGTAATGGGGGCGGACACCAGGTTTGCCTTCATCTGCACCGCCGTTTTTCAAACCCGTGGCATGGAAACGCCGGACCTGATCGGCACTTCTGGCGGGAAAGGCGATCATCGTGCCATTGCCGGTACTGGCGGGGGCTCCGTCAAAAGGTTTGCAGATCCAAAACCCGGTGCCGCTGTCGGGGTCGGAACCCCATCCGGCCCAGCCATCAATCCAACCGGGCAGGCGCGGCTGGCCAAGAACCGCGAAGATCGCATCATAAAAGCGGATGGCCCGAGGCAGGTCGTTGCTTCCGTATGTGGTGTAGAGGTCCATGAGCACTCCTTCCCCGCCCATCATGTGGGCGATGGGCAAGGAGGGGAAGAAAAAAGACCCCGGCCGAGGCCGGGGTCCATTCATTCATACCGTTGCCGGGGCTTAGCCCTGCAGCGATTTTACCTCAACATCGCCTTCGGCCTGCGCCTTGATCGCCAGCGCGGCGGCATAGCTTGCTGCGGCTGTGGTATAATAGGGGATCTTGTCATACAGCGCGATCGACCGGATTGATCGGCTGTCTTCCACCGCCTGTGCGCCTTCGGTCGAGTTCATGACCAGCTGCACGCCGCCGTCCTTCATCAGGTCGGTCACATCCGGGCGGCCTTCGTACACTTTGTTGACCACGCCGCACGGCACACTTTCTTCAGTCAGCCAGGCTTGTGTGCCGCGGGTCGCAACAAGCTCAAAGCCTTGCTCAACCAGAACACGCGCTGCTTCGAGCATATCCGGCCCTTTGTCAGCATCCTTGATCGAGATAAACGCACGACCTGCGCTGGGCAGCACCATACCGGCCCCCATTTGTGCTTTCAGGAAAGCGCGCGGGAAGTCGCGATCCCAGCCCATGACCTCTCCGGTCGAACGCATTTCAGGGCCCAGGATGGTGTCAACGCCGGGGAAGCGGGCGAAAGGCAAAACGGCTTCTTTTACCGAGAACCACGGCATGTCGGGGTCGGCCAGCGTCATCTGGTCAGCGATTTTGGTGTCATCGACAGTTTTGTACGGAGGGCGTTTCGGGAAATTCGCCAGTTTCTCACCGGCCATCACACGCGCAGCGATAGAGGCAATCGCGCTGTCAGTGGCTTTGGCCACAAAAGGCACGGTGCGGCTGGCACGAGGGTTGACCTCAATCAGGTAAATCTCGTCATCCTTGATGGCGAACTGCACGTTCATCAGGCCGACGACATTCAGCGCCTTGGCCAGCTTGAACGCCTGATCCTTAATCTGTTCGATGATCTCTTTCGACAGCGAATAAGGCGGCAGCGAACAGGCCGAGTCGCCCGAGTGAACGCCCGCTTCTTCGATGTGCTGCATGATGCCTGCAACATGCACGTCGTTACCGTCGCACAGCGCGTCCACGTCCAGTTCGACCGCACCGGCCAGATAGCTGTCCAGAAGAACCGGGCTGTCGCCCGAGACCACTACGGCCTCATTGATGTAGCGGCGTAGCTGATCCATATCGCGCACGATTTCCATCGCGCGGCCGCCCAGAACATAGGAGGGGCGGATGACCAGCGGGAAGCCGATATCTTCGGCAATCTCCAGCGCCTTTTCGTCGGTCGAGGCGATGCCGTTCTTGGGCTGCTTCAGGCCCAGTTCATTGACCAGCGCCTGGAAACGCTCACGATCTTCGGCGAGGTCGATCGCGTCGGGCGTGGTACCGAGGATCGGGATACCTTCAGCCTCCAACGCATTGGCCAGTTTCAGCGGGGTCTGCCCGCCAAACTGAACGATCACTCCATGCAGCGTACCGGCTTCCTGTTCCTTCGTCAGGATTTCCATGACGTGTTCGAAGGTCAGCGGCTCGAAATACAAACGGTCCGAGGTGTCATAGTCCGTTGAGACCGTCTCGGGGTTGCAGTTGACCATGATGGTCTCATATCCGGCTTCGGTCAGCGCGAAACAGGCGTGGCAGCAGCAGTAATCGAACTCGATGCCCTGGCCGATCCGGTTCGGACCACCACCAAGGATGACGACCTTTTTGCGGTCGCTTGGACGTGCCTCGCATTCGACCTCACCCATCATCGGGGCTTCGTAGGTCGAATACATATAGGGGGTCTGCGCCTCGAACTCAGCCGCACAGGTGTCGATGCGTTTGAAGACGGCGTTCACACCCAGATTGCGGCGGGCGCGGCGGACGTTGTCTTCGTCACGGCCGGTCAGATTGCCCAGACGCGCGTCGGTGAATCCAAGCATTTTCAGTTTGCGGATACCGTCCTCGGTAACCGGCAGACCATCTTTGCGCACCTGACGCTCGGCCTCGATGATCTCGCGAATGCGGGCCAGGAACCACGGGTCGAACTTGGTGACGCCGAAAATCTCATCGTCGGTCAGGCCGTGACGCATGGCCTGCGCGATTGTGCGCAGACGATCGGGGGTCTGCTGGCTGATCGCCTTGATCACGGCGGCCTTGTCGTCGGCTTCTTCCCAGACTCCGACGTTCAGACCGGGGATTTCGATCTCATCAAAGCCTGTCAGACCCGACTCCATCGAGGCCAGAGCCTTTTGCATCGATTCGTGAATGGTGCGGCCGATGGACATGGCCTCACCCACCGACTTCATCGCGGTGGTCAGGTAGGGTTCGGAACCGGGGAATTTCTCAAAGGCAAATTTCGGGATCTTGGTGACAACATAGTCGATGGTCGGCTCGAACGAGGCCGGGGTGACCTTGGTGATGTCATTGTCTAGCTCGTCCAGCGTGTACCCAACGGCCAGTTTTGCGGCGATCTTGGCAATCGGGAAACCGGTCGCCTTCGAGGCCAGCGCAGAAGAGCGGGACACACGCGGGTTCATCTCGATCACGACCATGCGGCCATCAACCGGGTTGATCGCCCATTGCACGTTCGAGCCGCCGGTTTCGACGCCGATTTCGCGCAGCACGGCAATCGAGTGATTGCGCATGATCTGGTATTCTTTGTCGGTCAGCGTCAGGGCAGGGGCCACGGTGATCGAGTCACCTGTGTGCACGCCCATCGGATCAACGTTCTCGATTGAGCAGACAATGATGGCGTTGTCAGCGGTGTCGCGCACCACCTCCATCTCGTATTCTTTCCACCCCAGAAGACTTTCATCGATCAGGATCTGACCGACGGGGGACGCATCCATACCCGAGCGGCAAATATGGATATAATCCTCGCGGTTATATGCGACACCGCCGCCGGTGCCGCCCAGCGTAAAGGCGGGGCGGATGATGGCGGGCAGACCAACTGTTTCGAGGGTTTCAAGCGCCAGTGCCACACCGGCGTCGAGATCTTTCTTGCCGTTCTCATCCTTTGGGGCCGTCACGATCTCGGCCTTGGGGTTTTCGATGCCCAACCTATCCATCGCCTCGCGGAACAGGGCGCGGTCTTCGGCCATTTCGATCGCGTCTCGCTTGGCGCCGATCATCTCGACGTTGAACTTATCCAGCACGCCCATCTCTTCCAGCGCCAGCGAGGTGTTCAGGCCGGTCTGTCCGCCCATAGTGGGCAGTAGGGCATCGGGGCGTTCTTTTTCGATGATCTTGGCGACAACTTCGGGCGTGATCGGCTCGATATAGGTCGCATCGGCTAGCCCCGGGTCGGTCATGATCGTTGCAGGGTTCGAGTTCACCAGAATGACCCGATAGCCTTCCTCGCGTAGCGCCTTACATGCCTGAGCGCCGGAATAGTCGAACTCGCAGGCCTGACCGATAACAATGGGGCCTGCCCCGATGATCATGATCGACTGGATGTCGGTTCTTCTCGGCATGGCTTGGCCCCTTCAATTGTCCGCGAGTCAGGGCACCGCCCCAGCGCCCAAATTGTCCTGCGTTATAGGGACCGCGCGAAAAGGTGCAAGAGGTATCGGAAACGGGTTTGAAATTGCCGCTTTCCCCTCTTTCCCTTGGCGCGCTATTCTCTATACCGCGCAGCACGGCAAATGAGGATGCAATTGCGTATTCGTTTCGATCAAGGACCAGCTGGGCGCGGAACCCGGTTTGAGCGTCCGTCCCGGATTATTCGCGCGGATAACGCGGCGGAGGTGCCCCAGGCTCTGGCGGCGCTGGATCAGGCGCGCGCGGATGGGGTCTGGCTGGCAGGGTACGCAAGTTATGAGCTGGGCTACGTGCTAGAACCACGTCTGGCAGACCGGCTGCCAGAAGGACGACGCCTGCCACTACTGTGTTTCGGTGTGTTTGACGCACCGGATCGCGTTGGACTGCCAAAGGCGTCGGGCAGTGTCACTGCGTTTCAGCCCCGCTGGGACGAGGCGCGATATACGCAGGCCTTTCGTACAGTGCATGAGGCGATTGGTGCGGGGGACATTTATCAGGCAAATCTGACCTTCCCAATTGATCTCGATGTAACCGGAGACAGCGTCGCGCTTTATGCGGCGCTTGCGGCTGGTCAACCCGTCGGCCACGGCGCCTTGGTTGAGCAGGAGGGGCTGCCTGATCTGCTGAGCCGCTCGCCCGAACTGTTTTTCCGAACCGACGCCGAGGGCCGGATCGAAACGCGCCCGATGAAGGGAACTCAACCGCGCAGCGAGGACCCAGTCGAAGACGAGCGTCGACGCGCTTTCCTGTCTTCGGATGAAAAGAACCGGGCCGAAAATCTGATGATCGTCGATCTGCTGCGCAACGATATTAGCCGGGTCGCGCTGGCCGGATCGGTGAAAGTCCCCGAGCTGTTCAAGGTTGAGACCTATGCGACTGTCCATCAGATGGTCTCGCTTGTGCAGGCGCAGTTACACCTTGGCGTAGGCCTTTCTGATATTCTGACCGCCTTGTTCCCGTGCGGATCAATCACCGGAGCGCCAAAGATTCGCGCGATGGAGATCCTGTCCGAACTGGAACCTTGGCCTCGCGATGTTTACTGCGGAACCATCGGTTGGGCGGCCCCGGACGGTCGGTCGGAATTCAACGTGGCCATCCGGACCCTCATGGTTGAAGGCGGCAAGGCGACCCTTAACGTAGGCGGCGGGCTGGTCTGGGACAGCACCGCGCCATCGGAATATGAGGAGGCGCTATGGAAAGCCCGCTTCGCCCACCAACTGAGCCTGATTTCCGTCTGATCGAAACTTTGGCCTACAGGCCGGGGCAGGGGTTCGTCAGGCTTGATCGTCATTTGGCCCGCATGGCGCACACAGCACAGAAGTTCGGCATTGATTTTGACCGAACCGCCGCTTGGACGATTTTGGATGCGAGTTTGGGTGAGATTGCATTGCGCTGCCGTTTGACCTTGGACGCGGATGGCAAATTTGAACTGACGTCCGGAGAATTGACTGCCAATCCGCCCGTCTGGCGTGTGGATTTGGCCAAACAGAGACTATCATCATCGGATATCTGGCTGGGTTACAAAACGACCCGACGGGCCGTCTATGACATGGCGCGGGCGGGCTTGCCGTTAAGTGTTGATGAGCTTTTGTTTTTGAACGAACGGGATGAGCTTTGCGAGGGAACTATCACGAACCTGTTCCTGACCATGCCCGACGGCAGACGACTGACGCCCTCACTGCAATGCGGATTGCTTCCCGGGGTTTTGCGCGAGGAATTGTTGGATAATAAAGAAGTTACCGAATCCGTTCTGACCTTGACCGATCTAAAAAACGCGCAATCTATCCACTGTGGAAATTCCCTTCGCGGGCTGATCCGTGCGGAGCTTGTGGCACCTTGAGCAAAAATACCGAATGGGTGGAGACCCCTGTTACCAACTCACGCCTCAGGATTGAGTTTGTGCTCTTCTTTGTGGCGGTTCCCATAGCCATCGCGACAATGTTCCCGCCAAACTGGATGTTCCCCTCGCTTTTTGCGTTTACCGGACTGGGCATACTGCTGCTGCAGGATACGCCCGGTTTTTCCTGGGCGGAGCTTCGGTATGGCTGGCGAAACTGGTCGTGGACCGAAGTCTTTGCATTTACCCTGTTCATGGCTGCCTTCTGTTCCGCCCTGGTGCTGTGGGCGCGACCGGATGCAGCCTTTGTTTTGCTGCTGCATCGGCCAGAGATGTTGATATTCATCTGTATCGGCTACCCGTTGTTGTCCGCTCTGCCACAAGAGCTGCTTTTCCGCTCTCTCTTTTTCCGACGCTATCACGCGATCCTACCTGAAGGGCGGGCCGCATACCTTTTGAACGCTGGCCTGTTTTCGCTTGCGCACCTCATGTACTGGAGCTGGGTAGTAGCCATCATGACTTTCGTCGGAGGCCTCCTGTTCACCTGGGCCTACCGCAAGCGCGGATCATTCTTTTATGCAGTTCTTCTGCACGCAATTGCCGGTAATATTATCTTTGCGGCAGGGCTGGGCGTCTATTTCTACTCGGGCAACGTGCAAAGGCCGTTTTGACGGCGCGACCCGCCTTGACTTTCCAAGCCTGACGGGGTGTATCGGCGCGACGAATTCTGCGCCCGAAGGGATATGATCCATGCACGCCTATCGCAGCCACACCTGCGCCGCTCTGACCGCCGCCAATGTCGGTGAAACCGTCCGCCTGTCCGGTTGGGTGCATCGTGTCCGAGATCACGGCGGCGTACTGTTCATCGACCTGCGCGACCATTTCGGTGTGACCCAGGTTTTGTGCGACGGCGATAGTGCGGCATTTGCTGAACTGGAAAAGGTACGGTCCGAGTGGTGCATCCGCATCGACGGCACTGTCAAAGCCCGCGACGCTGATCTCATTAACCCGAAATTGCCGACAGGCGAGATCGAGGTTTATGTGCGTGAGCTGGAGGTTCTTGGTGCTGCCGACGAATTGCCGTTGATGGTGTTCGGCGATCAGGAATACCCCGAGGAAACACGTCTGCGCTATCGCTACCTCGACCTAAGACGCGAGGCGATGCAGCAAAACATGACCCTTCGCTCGGACGTTGTCGCATCTATGCGCCGCCGGATGTGGGATCAGGGATTCCGTGAATATCAGACACCGATCATTACCGCATCGTCGCCCGAAGGCGCACGCGACTTTCTGGTCCCCTCGCGACTACATCCGGGCAAGTTCTACGCCCTACCGCAGGCCCCGCAGCAATTCAAACAGCTGATCATGGTGTCGGGCTTCGACAAATATTTCCAGATTGCACCCTGCTTCCGCGATGAAGACCCGCGTGCAGACCGATCGCCCACCGATTTCTATCAACTCGATCTAGAGATGTCGTTTGTCGAGCAGCAGGATGTGTTCGACACCATCCAGCCCGTGCTGACTGGTGTGTTCGAAGAGTTCGGGGGCGGGCGCAAGGTCGATCAGGAGTGGCCGCAGATTTCCTACAAGGACTCAGCCCTATGGTACGGCACCGACAAGCCTGACCTGCGGAACCCCATTAAGATGCAAGTGGTCTCTGACCACTTCCGCGGTTCTGGCTTCGCGATTTTCGCGAAGCTGTTGGAGCAGGAAGGCACCGAAATCCGCGCTATCCCAGCGCCGAGCGGTGGCAGCCGCAAATTCTGTGACCGTATGAACGCATTTGCCCAGAAAGAAGGTCTGCCCGGTATGGGTTACATTTTCTGGCGTGATCAGGGCGAGGGTATGGAGGCCGCAGGTCCACTGGCCAAGAACATCGGCCCCGAACGAACCGAGGCGATCCGTCAGCAATTGGGTCTGGGCGTCGGTGATGCCGCGTTCTTCCTGGGTGGTAAGCCAAAAGCCTTTGAAAAGGTGGCCGGAAAGGCCCGTGACGTGATCGGAGATGAACTGAATCTCACCGAGAAAGACCGCTTTGCCTTTGCCTGGATCGTCGATTTCCCGATCTACGAGCAGGACGAAGAAACCGGTGCGATTGATTTCGAACACAACCCCTTCTCGATGCCGCAGGGCGGGATGGAAGCTTTGCAGGGCAACCCTCTGGACGTACGCGGGTACCAATATGATCTGGCCTGTAACGGCTACGAATTGGTTTCGGGTGCCATCCGGAACCACAAACCCGAGATCATGCTGAAAGCCTTTGAACTGGCGGGCTATGGTGAGGACGAAGTGAAGTCCCGCTTTGGCGCACTGTTCAATGCCTTCCACTACGGCGCCCCGCCGCACGGCGGCTGTGCCGCAGGGATCGACCGGATCGTGATGCTGCTGGCGGATGAGGCCAACATCCGCGAGGTCATGATGTTCCCGATGAACCAGCGCGCCGAAGACCTGATGATGGATGCGCCATCCGATCCGACCTCGGATCAGTTGATGGAACTGGGTCTCAGGATCATCCCGCAAGACTAAATCTAGCCGCCCGCCCTGAGCGGGCGGTTTACGTTTGGGGCAGTGCAATACAGTCGGTGTATTCGCCGCGCCACGCAAATCTGAGTTGCGTGGTGGTCTCAAAACAAGCTCAACTCAATCCAGTGGATTTGCGGCATCCCGACGATTGCGGATGCTCTTGGCCGTCTGTCGTGTCAGGCGGTAGACCCAGATGCAAAGGATCGATGCGGTAATAAAGTAAGCGGTCAGCATCTCAGATCGCCTCTTGCCGTTCGAGCCGATCCTGAACCAGACCCGCAATCCGTGCAGCCTGGGCGGTGACCGGTGTCCCCCGCGCACGAGATTGGGCAAGGTCCCGGGCTGCTTCGGCAAGCACAGTATCTTCGGCGTCTCGCGCAACGCTTTGCAGGAATTGTACCGCATAATCCAATGTGCGCTGATCAGTGGGGCCGGTAAGCACGTCGGCGATATGGGCCATGTCGTCCCGATAGGCCAGCGGATCGGGCTGAACGATGTTATCCCTGACGGAATCCAGACCTCCTGGGCGGCGATCTTCGGGCAGAAGTTCAAGTATCGAGGTCTGGAAATAAGCGACCGAGGTCAGGGGTTTGGCCAGAAACCCATCTGCACCTGCGCGTCTGGCGATAACCTGCATGCTGTCATCGCCAGACAGCCCGAGAATGACACCGATGCGGGGTACAGCGTGGGTCATTTCGGCTATCAGGTCAGCGCCGGACCCGTCTGGAAGACCCATATCGACGATCAGGACCGAGGGACGATAGATTTGCAGATGGCGCCGCGCTGATTTCAGACAATCCGCACGACGGATACGCGCACCGCTATGCAAGCACATCAATCGTATTGCATCGCATGCATAGCGGCTGTCTTCGACCACAAGGATTGTTTGGCCCAGCAGCGGTCGCATCTTGGTGGCCAGCGCTGGAGAGGCGAAAGGTCCCGAATCGTCCATGGCAGAACTCCTGTTTAGCAGATGCCTCACGCTAGGAACTTCTGGCTAATACAGGGTTAACGACGATTTGGCGCACTTGTCCTTTGGGTATACTGCCCCCATAACCGCTGCAACGCAGAAGGAAGGAGAGTCCCATGATTGGTCGCCTTAACCACGTAGCCATTGCTGTTCCCGACCTGGAGGCCGCATCGGCCCAGTATCGCAATGCGCTTGGCGCCAAAGTCGGCGCTCCACAGGATGAGCCGGATCATGGGGTCACCGTGGTCTTTATTGAACTACCCAACACCAAGATCGAATTGCTGTATCCGCTGGGTGAGAACAGCCCGATCAACGGGTTTCTGGAAAAGAACCCATCCGGCGGCATCCACCATGTCTGCTATGAGGTCGAGGATATCATCGCGGCCCGCGATCATCTGAAAGAGACCGGTGCGCGCGTTCTGGGATCGGGTGAACCCAAGATCGGAGCGCATGGCAAACCGGTGTTGTTCCTGCACCCGAAGGATTTCAACGGATGCCTCGTTGAGCTGGAGCAGGTCTGAAGTCGATGACCATTACCGCCGCTCTGGTTCTTTTCGCTGTAATTTGGTTTCTGACCTTGCTGATTGTTCTGCCTGTGCGCATCAAAACGCAGGGGGATCTGGGGGATATTGTTCCGGGCACTCATGCGGGTGCGCCGGAAGTCCATCACATGAAGAAGAAGCTGTGGATTACCACCGGGATATCGGTGGTGCTGTGGGCGATCATTGCAGGCATCATTATCTCCGGCGTAATCAGCGTGCGCGATTTCGATTGGCTGAACCAACTGGAACCGCGCGAGTAGCTCAGGTTCGGCTACCCGATAGACCGTGATAAATGTGCGTGAAGGTCGCCGCTCCTAGGATCGGGATCAACAGGTTGACCAATGGCACAGAGAGCGGGACCGCCATAAGAATACCGGCGACCCAAATGGTTGTCGCGTGCTTTGCGCGCAGCTTTCGCGCCCCCTCGCGCCCCAGTCGGCGCATCGCAGCCAGGGTGAAATATTCTCTCCCCAGAAGAAACCCGTTCATACCCCAAAAGATAAACAACGCGAATGGCGTGAAGAGTGCATAGAGGATCAATGCCAACAGGTTGGCAACAATCAGTACACCCAGAAAACTGAGCGTATCCCTTAGCGCATCGCCAAAGGGGATGCGCTGAGCCGGCGGCAGACCGGGGTAATGCTTATCCTCAACCGCCTGTGCGACCTCATCCAGAAACATCGAGGTGATGGCTGACGCAACGGGGACCATCAGAAACACCGACAGCACCATCATCAGCAGGAATGACGACACGCTTAGCAGGTCGTTCAGCCATGTCACCTCACCCAGTATTGGCAAGGTGGCCTGATCGCCGACCAGCGCGTTGATCAGCCACAAAAATCCGGCATAGGCAGCCACCAACAACGCGAATGTCAGGCCAACACCCAACAGAAGTACCTTGCGGAATCTTGGGTCGCCGATCTGTCCCAGCGCCTGTAGAAACGACTGGATGATGATCATTCGGATACCCATTGGGTTAGTGCCGCGACATTGGGGCGCGGTCGTTCGGGAGGGGTCGTACCTTCGGTTGCGATATGGATAAAGCCTGCAATCTTCTCGTTTTCGGCCAAGCCGAGCCCCTGTTCGCAAAACTCGCGATCATGAGATTGCCAGCCGGACAACCAATTGGCCCCCCAACCTGCGGCCAGCGCTGCGTTCAGCAGAGCCAGACATACCGCACCCGCTGAATAGGTCTGTTCAATTGCCGGTATCTTGTCAGAAGGTTTCTGCACCTCAATAACAGCAACCGCCAAATGGCCCATTTCGAATTGGCTGCGCGCCTTGGCGATATCTTCGGGCGATTTTCCCAAGGCGAGACCACAAGTTTCTGTAAGATATGCAAGGCGTTGCATGGCCCCATGCTCGACAACAACAAAACGCCAGGGTTCCAGCTTTCCATGGTCCGGGCTGCGCGCTGCAGCAGTCAGCAGCGGCCTCAGCTCTTCCCGGGTCGGGGCCGGGGCTACCAGTGTTTTGGCCGGACGAGACCGGCGCGCGTGCAGAAAATCCAGCGCAGCTTGGTTCTTCAGGGTCATATGTTAACTTCCTTCACATGGCAGTCTGTATGTCGGAGGCATACTGTTCTCTTTCAAGGGCAAACTGCTCATCAAAAGGCGACAAATTCAATCTGAATTGCTGCTTGTGATCAGACGCAAGATCCAAAAGGAACCATTAGTCTTTGGTGCTCTCGGACTCACGTATCTGATAAACGCCCTCGGGCAAATCCAGCGCAGCGGCCAGATCGCGTACCTGCTCTGGTGACAGGGTAATCTTCTGAATCTGATCGGTCCGCGGGTCCAACTGCTCAAGTGTGACGCATTCAGCGAAGTTGTTGATGACGACATCCTCTTGCAAAGGCTTTGCGCCTTCGTCCACCAGCGTAATCACCGTCGAGTCGAATTCGTGTTCAATTGAAAACATATGTGCAGAGTGCAGGGCATAAGATC
Organism: Ruegeria sp. SCSIO 43209; assembly: GCF_019904295.1. NCBI lineage: Bacteria > Pseudomonadati > Pseudomonadota > Alphaproteobacteria > Rhodobacterales > Roseobacteraceae > Ruegeria > Ruegeria sp. SCSIO 43209. The sequence continues at coordinate 2,167,930 of NZ_CP065359.1, read as the reverse complement.
GCAATGCAACCCGCTGCAAGCTGTAATCGGCTGTGGCCCGGCCTTAAATGCCGCGCTATGCTTGTCTGCCGACAGAGTGACCGAAAGGAATGTGAATGCGCCGTCTTGCCCTGTTGCTGGTGATGCTGTTGGCGGCTTGCGATATGTCGCCTGTTATCGCGATCCCGGCCGATCAATGGCAGCCATCGTCATCAGAACAAAAGGACAAGGCGCGCGTATTCGAGCAGGTCAGCCGGGCTGTCGGAACGACCGCAAGCCGGGAATGCCGCCAATCGAGGACTGCCAATTGTGATTTTGTGATTTTGGTTGATCTCTCGTCAAAGGCCCCAGCGAATGCGTTTCAGACCTTGGACAAGGATGGGCGGCCGCTAGTCGTTTTTACACAGCCGATGATCGATGCAACGCAGAACGCGGACGAGATGGCCTTTGTCATGAGCCATGAGGCCGCCCACCATATTTTGGGTCACATCGCCCGGCAGGCGCAGAACGCCAAAGAGAGCGCGCGGATATTCGGTGAACTCGCGCGCAATCAGGGCGCGGACGATGCAGGGATTGAGCGCGCACAGGCGCTGGGTGCTGAGGTCGGGGTGCAGAACTACACGCGTGAGTTCGAATTGGAAGCGGATCGTCTGGGGACACAGATCACTTACGCGGCGGGGTATAATCCGCTGGTCGGGATGGCTTTCTTCCAACGCATTCCTGATCCGGGTGATCGTTTCCTTGCCACGCACCCTCCCAATGCCCAGCGGGTCGAAGTTGTGTTGCAAACGGCGCGGGAACTGGGATTACGATAATGGTCAACTTAACCCGATTGGGTGTCGTTCTCAGTGATCGCGGGTCGAAATATGCTGTGACGGGCGCGGGGGTCACCAGTCGTGCTGATGTCGATGCGGTACTGGCGGAACTGAAATCCGACAAGGCATATGCGAAGGCAACTCACAACACGTGGGCGGCCATCTTGCCAAACGGTGCGCTCAAGGCCGATGACGGAGAGTCTGGCGCGGCAATGGTCATTTTGCGGATGATGGAGCGGGCCGAGCTGACGGATCACGTAATCATCGTGACACGCTGGTACGGTGGCAAGAAGCTGGGCGGGGACCGCTTTCGCCGCGTGCAGGACGCCACGCGGGCCTATCTGGACCAGCTGGCAACCGGGCATTGACCTGAGTCAAGGGCACTGTGCGGGGCATGCGTTACCCTTTCCATAGAGTGAATGGAAAAGGAAACCGCATGTCTGATCGTGAAACGCTGCGACGTCACGCCGACCTTGTAGATCGGATGGCCACGACGCTGGGCGTAGATTTGCAAGAAGTTGCCATCGAAGGGGCCTTACAGTTCGACGAAATCTCGGACGCGGTATTGCGGTGTACGGAATGCCCGAATCCGGGCCATTGCAAGGCGTTTCTGGCCAAGAACCTGACAGCGCCCGACACACCTGAATACTGCCGCAATCACGAGCTGCTGAACAGGCTCAAGCCGTAACGCCAAAGGGGGTACCGTGCCACGACTTGGACGGATCATGACCCATCTTCGCCTTGTATTGCGAATGGCACAGGCGACGGGAGCCGACCTTGCCACCGCACATCGCGACGGGCACCTGAGCCAACAGGAATGGGCAGATATGGTTCAGCTCTGCCGCGGGTGCGAATGGGCGCGGGCATGCCCAGACTGGTTGAACGAGAACGAAACGGCGGAAAGCGCGCCCTGCACCTGCCCAAACCGACACAGGTTCGCCACCTTGAGGGTCAGCAAGCAAAGGTGATCAAATGAATCGAACATCACTGGGCGAGATCGAAAAGCACTTTTGGCTGACACGCTCGGTCGCGCGATCCTTAGGGATTTCTCTGACCGAAGCAATGGCCGAAGGGAAACTGACACCTGCCGACTACGCTCAGATGGTGACCCGATGCCGGGGCGCAATATGCGACGAACGTTGTCAGATATGGCTTGCTGCACAACAAGGACTGGCTGAGAAAGCGCCTGATTTTTGTGCCAATGCTCAGGTTTTGAACGACTTGACCTGACCTTCAGAGCTTATTGTGCGTTCCGTCGCATAACGGCGGGTTGGCGCAGTGCTTACAGCCACAAAAAAACACCTTTTTGCTGGCCTCAGCCGTATATTTTACGGGTTCGAACGACGTATCTTTGTGCGAACCGTCGCAAAATGGTTGCCGCTTGGACTTGCCACAGGCGCACCAGAAATAGGTTTTTCCTTCGGTCACTTCGACCGGATAGGGCGATTTCTGGGCGATGATCGGGGCGTCTGACATGTGGCTACTCCGTCTTTGGCTGATGTCGAAGTCAAAGTTTAAGGCTCTTTGTCAAAAAAGGTAGACTGCGAATGAAAACCCGCCTTCCAGCGTGGTTTCGCCTTTATTCACGAATGCGTTATCGATTCGGTTGCCATATGAAATTCTTGGTCCTATTCTGATACCGGCCCCGAAAAACTGGGCAATATCAGAAAAGTAATAGAGGATTGATGGACATGAAACTGAAATTTGCTGCTATCTGCGCCACGGCCGTTGTATTGACTGCGTGCTCGCAGCAAGAGGAACCGACCCCGGTTTACATCCAGCCCGACTATGACAAGTTTGGTACACCCAGTTGCTCGGCAGGCTATGAACTGGCCACAACCGAAGCAGGCCAGACCGTATGTAACCCGGTCACCCAATAAGTATTAAGCAGGCGGTTCTGATCGCAGGGCCGCCTGCGCACCTCTAAAAAGAACACCGCCTTCGAGGCGGTTTTTTCTTGCCTTTCTGCTGTGGGTCGCGGACGTCTTCTTGCAGGACGACTGATCGGAAACCCCATGCGCAAATTCTTTGACCACCTAAAGGATCGTACCCGCTGGAGCTGGCAGGGCCTGGCTGCAACCTGGCGGCAAGAGTATTCGTTTCGTGGGTGGGTTTGGGCCAACCTGATTTCGGCTTTATTGGCGCTTGCACTCCCTCTAGGTACGGCAGAACGGGCGCTGATCCTTGCTTTGGGCATTCTGGTCTTGGTGGCCGAGTTATTTAATACGGCCATCGAGCGTGCCGTCGATCACACCTCGACCGAGCACCACGCGTTGGCGGGGCAAGCCAAGGATGCAGCAAGTGCAGCGGTGGCGTTGTCTGCAGTCGCTGCCGGAGTGGCGTGGATCGTGATTTTGATCGGCTTGTTCTAGGGACAGACGCCTTTCGTTACGCCGAGGGGTGCAAACGCCCCCACAAGTCGTATTCTCCGGCTTCATCTACCTCGACCGTGACGATATCCCCGGGTTTCAGGCCTTCGAAGCCTTCGTCGATAAACAAGTTACCATCGATTTCTGGAGCATCGGCCTTGGTGCGGCAGGTCGCGGCCTCTTCATCCACCTCGTCTACGATGACATCGAGTTTTTGCCCAACCTTTGCTGCCAGCTTGGCCTCAGAAATGGCCTGAGCTTTCTCCATGAAACGCTCCCATCGCTCTTGCTTGACCTCGGCCGGGACATGATCCGGCAGGTCGTTCGAGCGGGCGCCATCGACATTTTCGTACTGGAAACAGCCGACACGATCCAACTGCGCTTCGTCCATCCAGTCCAGAAGCGTCTGGAACTCTGACTCGGTTTCTCCGGGGTAGCCGACGATGAACGTGGACCGCAAAGTGATATCCGGACAAATAGCGCGCCAGTTGGCAATCTCGTCCAGAGTTTTTGCCCCTGCGGCAGGGCGGGCCATGCGTTTCAGAACATCGGGATGCGCATGTTGGAATGGAATGTCGAGATACGGCAGCACATTGCTACCCGCATCTGCCATCAGCGGGATCAAATCGCGCACATGGGGGTAGGGATAGACGTAATGAAGCCTGACCCACGCATCGAATTGGCCGAGTTCACGCGCCAGATCGGTGATATGGCTGCGCACCTCCCGATCTTTCCATGGGTTCACGTCATACTTACGATCCAGCCCATAGGCCGAGGTATCCTGTGAGATCACAAGCAGTTCGCGCACGCCGCTGTCGACCAGTTTCTCGGCCTCGCGCAGCACTGCATGGGCCGGGCGGCTTGCGAGTTTACCGCGCATGTCGGGGATGATGCAAAACTTGCACTTATGATTACAGCCCTCGGAAATCTTGAGATAGCTATAGTGGCGCGGGGTAAGTTTGACGCCCGAAGCGGGCAGCAGATCGACATAAGGGTTTGGGTCGGGTGGTACGGCTGCATGTACTGCGTCCAGCACCTGTTCGTACTGATGCGGTCCTGTAACCGCCAGAATGCGCGGATGGTGTTCCCGGATATAGTCAGGCTCAGCCCCCAAACAGCCGGTCACAATGACCTTGCCGTTTTCAACCAATGCCTCGCCAATTGCGTCCAGCGACTCGGCCTTGGCGCTGTCCAGAAACCCGCAGGTATTCACAATAACGGCATCAGCACCCGTGTAGTCCGGCGAAATACCGTACCCCTCGGCCCGCAACCGGGTCAGGATGCGTTCGCTGTCAACCAGCGCTTTTGGACAACCCAGCGACACCATTCCAAGGGTCGGTTGGCCACGGCGGGGCGTCTCGGCGATCCGGGCCTCTGGGGCTAGATCGGGGCGGAGGTTCGGTGGGTTCGTGCTCATGGCCGGGCATATAGAGGGGAAAGCTTCCCCTTGCAAATCCCGCCCGCTCGGGGCTGACTTGAAACAGAGCAGAAAGGCCGGAAAGGCAGACCCATGAAGTGGCTCATTCGTTTTCTATTTCTCATAGTTGCAGCCTTCGGGCTGGTCATTGGTGCCTTGCTGCTGATGCCAGGCGAAAAACTGGCGACAATACTTGCTGAACAAGTCAAGGCGCAAACAGGCCGCGATCTCGCGTTGACCGGTGACGTCAAACTGTCATTTTGGCCGGTATTGGGGATGGAAACCGGCCCTGTGACATTTGGCAATGCGCCTTGGGCCGGGCCGGAACCGATGCTAAGCGCCCAAAGCCTCGCGGTTGGGGTCGATGCCTCGGCGTTGTTGTCTGGGAATATCCGGATCAAACGGGTGTTGGCCGATAGCCCGGTTCTACGCCTTGAACGCGCCGATGGGCGCGGCAACTGGGAGCTGCATCAGCCAGGTAACTCCTCGCAAACGGGCGCTACGGCGCAAGCCGTTGAAAGCCGACCCATCACGCTCGAGCGGTTGGAACTGACCAATGCGCGCCTAATCTATCTTGAGAATGGCGCGGTTAGTATGGATTTTGCCGATGTCGATCTTTCGGCCCGCTGGCCTGACGTAACGGCCCCAATGGAAATGCAAGCCAGTATGTCCGTCCCCGGAGGCAGCGTCGCAGTGGACCTTACCATCCCCGACTTGCCCGCATTTTCCAGCGGCGCTGTCACGCCGTTGCAGCTGAGCCTAACCGCGCCTGGCGGAGATATTCAGTTCTCGGGCCGGGTGAATCTGGCCGGCGAAATGGATGGCAAGACGACGGTCACGGCCAAGGACACCCAAAGGATGCTGGCCGCGTTTGGTCAGGGAGGAGTCACCGTTCCGGAGGGACTAGGACAGGTCGCGAGCGTATCCGGGCAGATGACCTATACCCGGGACGGGCGGATTTCATTGCGCAACATGATCGCGGTTCTGGATCAAAACCGGCTTGAGGGCGAAGCTGATATCCAGATTTCAAATCCGCCCCAGATGACTGCGCGTCTGAACGCAGGTGATCTCGACTTATCGAAGGTAAGCGGAGGCAACGCTTCTGACGGCACCTCAGATACGGAAGGGTGGTCAAAAGCCCCAATTGATGCGTCGTTTCTGGCGCTGGCAAATGGCAAGATCCGCTTGCAAGCCACCTCGATTGCGGTTCCGGGTATGACCTTTGGCAAAAGTGATCTGACACTCAGCCTTGATCGGTCGCGGGCTGTATTGCAGATGCACCCGGCCTCGCTGTTCTCGGGGCAATTGAACGGCCAGGTGGTCGCCAATAATCGCAACGGTCTGTCGGTTGGTGGAAATCTGAAAGCCGCCAATATCGATATCAACGAAGCGCTCGAAACGCTTGGGGATATCAAACGGCTTTCGGGCACCGGTTCAGGCAATCTTGAATTTCTGGGCGTCGGACAGAGCGAAGATCAGATCATGCGATCGCTCAGCGGCAAAGGAGATATCGAGGTCGGGCGGGGCGTTATCTCGGGGCTGGATCTTGACCGCCTTATGGGGCGGGGAAAGGGATCGGGTGGTACGACCGTATTCAACAGCCTTACGGCCAGCTTTACGATGAAGAATGGCGACTTGACCAACAAGGACCTGTTGATGCAGCTGGATAATTTCCGGGCGGACGGTACGGGCCGCATCGGCTTAGGAGCTCGCGATATCGATTATCTGTTCACACCGGTCGCCCTGCGCGCCAACTCAGGGCAGGGGATATCGGTACCCGTCCGAATTAAAGGTCCGTGGAGCGACCCGTCGATCAAGCCGGACCTTACCAAAGTCATTGAGGCGGCAGCCGAAGGCAAAGTTAAAGAACTGGAAGACGACGCAAAGAAGAAGGTTTTAGAAAAGGTTGGTAAAGAACTGGATACCACGGTGACGGATTCCGATCACATCGAAGACGCGCTGAAGAACAAGCTTGAGGATGAGGCCAAGAAAGGCCTGCTCAAGCTGTTTGGCGGGGATTGATCTAAGCGCGATAACAAAGGGCGCCGAAATGGGTGCCCTTCATAGTGTTATTTAGATTGTCTGATCGTATTCGCCCACGCCGGGTTCAGTTCGAATGACGGCGTCGATATCTGCGAAGATCGCGCGCATTTCATCCTCGCTTTCGCTGCTTTCGCAGACGACGACCAGATTGGGTGTATTGGATGACGCGCGGACGAGTCCCCAACTGCCATTGTCCAGAATGACCCGGGCTCCATTGACGGTCACGACCTCTTTGATAGCCCGCCCCGCAAAGCGTTCGCCCGCATCGGCTTTGGCGACCAGTCTTTCGACCAAGCGCTGCAGGATTTCGTATTTCTCAGTATCCGCTGCGTAAGGAGACATGGTGGGTGTTGACCACGTCTTGGGCAGCGCCTTGCGCAGGTCCGACATGCTTTGATCCGGGTTACGGTCCATCAGTTTGCAGATTTCCACCGCCACGCGCATTCCGCAGTCGTATCCGCGCCCGACCGGTTCGGCCAAGAAATAGTGTCCCGATTTCTCAAACCCAGCCAGCGCACCGATTTCCTTGACGCGGCGCTTCATATGGCTATGGCCGGTTTTCCAGTAGTCGGCTTTGACCCCAAGCGCTTGCAACTCGGGATCGCTGGCGAACAGCCCAGTGGATTTCACATCGGCTACAAAGGTCGAACCTGGATGCAGCTTGGCCAGATCACGGGCCATGATGACGCCGACCTTATCGGCAAATATCTCTTCGCCTTCGTCATCCACAACACCGCAACGATCGCCATCCCCATCAAACCCTAGCGCCAGGTCCGCGCCGCTGGATTTGACTGTGTCGGCCATGTCATGCAGCATTTCCATGGCTTCCGGGTTCGGATTGTAATTGGGGAAGGTGTAATCCAGCCGTGTATGGCTGGGCACAACCTCAACCCCGATCCTTTCGAAAATCTCGGGCGCGAAGGCGGCGGCGGTGCCGTTGCCGGTGGCACAAACCACTTTCAGCGGACGCGACATTTTGAAGTCACCGACCAGATCATCGATATAGGCTTCCTTCACGCCATCGACGAATTCATATGACCCGCCCGGGCGTGCAACACCTTCCCCGTTCAGGACGATGTCGCGCAGTTCCGACATTTCGTCAGGGCCGTGGGTCAATGGGCGGTCAAAGCCCATTTTGACGCCGGTCCAACCGTTCGGGTTATGGCTTGCCGTGACCATCGCAACCGCCGGTACGTCCAGATGGAATTGCGCGAAATACGCCATCGGGCTGAGCGCTGGGCCGATATCTTTCACCTGAATACCCGCCTGCATAAGTCCAACGATCAGAGCGTTTTTGATCGACAGGGAATAATCGCGATAGTCATTTCCCACTGCAATCACGGGTTCGATCCCGCGTTTGAGCATCTGTGTGCCCAGACCCAAACCCAGGGCCGTCATGCCTGGCAGATTGATCTCATCGGGGTATTTCCACCGCGCGTCATATTCGCGAAAGCCCGTGGGCTTGATCATCGGATCGCGTAGAAAGCTCCAGGTGTTTGGGGTCACCTCAGGCAAAGGCTTGGTCATCACAAATCTCAATCGTTAAATCTGAATTGGGTTTTCTTTGGCCAGCGCATCAAATCGCATCAATGTGTCAACCAGATGGCCCATCTGATCCAAAGGGATCATGTTCGGCCCATCTGAGGGGGCGGTGTCGGGATCCTGATGGGTTTCTATGAAAACAGCCCCGACGCCTAGAGATACAGCGGCGCGCGCCATCACTGGCGCAAACTCACGCTGTCCACCCGAGGAACCACCTTGGCCGCCGGGCTGTTGCACCGAATGGGTCGCGTCCATGACGACCGGATATCCGGTTTGCGCCATCTGCGGCAGCGATCGCATGTCCGCGACCAGCGTATTGTAGCCAAACGAAGTTCCACGCTCGGTCAGCAGGATGTTCTGATTGCCGGTGCTTTCGATCTTAGTGACGATATTCGGCATTTCCCACGGGGCAAGAAACTGCCCTTTTTTTACGTTGACCGCTTTGCCGGTATTGCCCGCCGCCAGCAGCATGTCCGTCTGACGACACAGAAACGCAGGGATTTGCAGAATATCGACGGCCTCAGCCGCAATCGCGCATTGCGCTTCGGTATGGACATCGGTCAGTACCGGTATGCCCATGGTCTTGCGGATATCTTCCAGCACCTGCAGCCCGGAATCAATGCCCATGCCGCGCTTGCCGGACAGCGAGGTCCGGTTAGCTTTGTCATACGAGGCCTTGAACACATATTGCGCACCTGCGGCGTCGCATGCCTCTTTCATGGTGCCGGCGATCATTTGGGCGTGATCGGCGGTTTCAAGCTGGCAAGGGCCGGCAATGATGGTCAGCGGAAGGTCGTTGCCAACCGTCAGGTCGGCGATTTTTACATGTTTCATGAGTCTTACGAGGATACCTGTTCACGAAGGACCGACGCGGTAAGCGAGATCATCAGGTAGATACCAGCAAATAACAGGAATGCCAAAATCGTATTTTCGAACTTGCGCGGATAGCTGGGTTCCTGGCTGGCGACCGGGTTCACCGAGACGGTCAGATACCGCACTTTTCGGTTGGCCTCGGTCCGTGTGGCTTCCATTTGCTGCATTGCTGTTTGCAGCATCATGTCACGGGCCGCCAGATCGGCCTGTGCCATCTGGATTCGCACGCTCAGACGCACCAGCGAATTATCGCCCGCCGAGACGTCGAGCATTTCGGCATTCAACTCATCAAGGACCGCTTGCAGCCGTGCGATATCCGCACGCGTGCCATCGACCTTGGCCTGGTTGGGCCGCGTGTTGTCGAGCAGCGCGGCCAGCTGCAGTTCTTTATCCTGCAGCTCGAATTCGAACTGATCTATCCGCGCTCGCAAGCTGGCGATCACGCTTTGCGGGTCCAGTATCGCGCCCTGTAGCTGCAGTTCGATCAGGTCTTCCTGCGCCTGTCTGCGCGCCTCCTGTGCGGCCTCAAAGCTCGCCAGGGCATCGCGCATCTGGTCTTCGCGTTTCAATTCGGTCAGGCCATTGATGGTCTCTTCGGCGTAAGAAATAAGCCGCCTGGACAAATCGACCGCGATCTCGGGGCTTGGAGCCGCGACCTCCATTCGGATGACGCCATCGCTGGGGTCATATCCGATTGTGATCATACGCTTATAAAGCTTGTAGGTTTCCTCAAGCGTCGGATCGGCCGGCAAACGCTGGATCGGATCGATCCAGTCCTGCCGAAAAAACTCAGTAAACCCGACATCCCGCTCCAACCGCTCCAACGCATCCTTGGATTCCAGAAATTCCTGCGTGGCCACGGAATCCTGCGCCGTAGCAAACTGCGTGCCTGCCAGAAATCCGCCAAACGAGGCGCCGCCGCCATCGGCCTGCAGGATCGAAAACACCGAGTCGCTGGCATACATCGGCGTCGCCACGCGGTAGAAATAGTAGCCCACGACAAAGGTTGGAATGATCACGAAAACCGCCAATCGTGCGAATAGCCCGGCAAGCTTGCGGCGGCGTCGGCGGGCGATATCTTTCTGGATCTGCCCGATTTCATATTCACGGCGTTCAGCCGGGCTGAGTTCCGGCCCCGGCAGGTTCTTCTGCGAGTCCTTCGTCGTCTGAGGCAGGTGAATCTTTATGTTGTCCTGCGCCGCGTCATCACCGGTCGTTTTGTCCTGAGAAGGAGCAGCCAGATCAAGCAGGTTGGTGCGCTGAAATGGATCAATCCCTTTCTTGCGCAACAACCGGACCGCATCGTAGTCGGACGTCGCCGCCAGTCCGTTCTTATGCGCCAATCGCCGCGCGACGCGCAGTTGCCGCCCTGTCAGGCCTTCGCGTTTGATCGCGTCCAACTCGGTGCCCGGTTGCTGGGCGTCGCCAGCCGTGTCGGTGCCCTGCGTCGCCTTGCGGATGCGCGAAATGGCATCCGAGCGCGCCTCGGCAGTGCCGGAACCGCGTGCGGTGCGCTCGGGGTTGTATTTTCTAGCCTTGGGTTTGGTAGTCATAGAGCTGCTTTGCCTCTTCCAAGGTTTCAAACATATAAAGCTGGCCGTCCACCAGAACCGCAGCCTGCCGCGCGAATTTTTCAAGAAGCGAAGGGTTGTGCGATACGATCACCAAGGTCGTCGTGCGCAGCTTTTCTTTCAGAATGTCGCCCGCCTTCTTGTTGAACTCGACATCGGTTGTCGAGGGCATCCCCTCGTCAATCAGATACATATCGAAATCCAGGGCCAACATCAGCGCAAAGGTAAACCGGGCCCGCATTCCAGACGAATAGGTGCCGAGCGGCTGGTCGAAATACTCACCCAAGTTGCACAGCCATTTGCAGTAGGCTTCGACATAGTCGGGATCCATGCCGTAGATCTTCGCGATATAGCGTGCGTTCTCCAGCGCGGACAGGCGCTTGGCCACACCTCCTGCAAAGCCCATGGGGAAGGATACGCGGCAGTCGCGCCGAATCACGCCTTCGTCGGGCTTTTCCAGCCCTGCCATCATGTTGATCAACGTGGTCTTGCCGGTTCCGTTCGGGGCCAGCACGCCAAGAGATGTTCCAAGCTCGACCCGGAACGAGACCCGATCCAGAATCACCTTGCGGCGGGTTCCGGTCCAGAAAGACTTGCTGACATTTTCGAATTCCAGCATGTGCGGCCTGCAGATCGCTCGGGGTTTTGACGGTTTGAGGATCGGTGTGCTACCGATCCATGTTGGCCACATTATGTCGAAATATGAAACAAATGATCAATGCGCATCCGAGTTCATGACATTGATGTGTTGCAAGGACGGTTTCATTGGCTCGAGGGTAGATGATGCCTATCTTCATCGATGAACATTGCAAAAGCCTGTTGATCCGATGAATTCGCTGATTGAGGACATCCAAGCCTGCCGTTTGTGCGCGGATAGGTTCGCGCAGACCACGACTGCGCACCAGCCGCGCCCGGTGGTCTGGTTTCGCCCCGGTGCGCGCATTTTGATCGCAGGTCAGGCACCGGGCGCGCGCGTCCATGCTTCAGGGAAGCCTTTCACCGACCCTTCGGGTGACCGGTTGCGGGATTGGCTGGGACTGGATGAGAACGCATTTTATGACCGTTCGCGCGTATCCATCGTGCCGATGGCGTTTTGCTTCCCCGGATACAATGAGCGCAAGGCCGACCTGCCTCCGCCGCCGATATGCGGGCGCACCTGGCATGACAAGGTGATGGCTGCGTTGGGAGAAGTACCGTTGACGATCCTCGTCGGGGGTCATGCCCATAAATATCATCTTGGCGTAAAAACACCGGTTACCGAGACTGTTAGTCTTTGGCGAGACCATGCACCGCGCGTCTTTGCCTTGCCTCACCCGTCCTGGCGCAATACGGCTTGGCTGAAGAAAAACCCCTGGTTCGAGGCCGAGCTGTTGCCGGTGCTACAGAAACGGGTGAATGAGGTTCTGAATGACTGAAGCCACAGCTTTGGATGCTGCACATAACGCCATGCAGGCGGCCCCGGAAGACGACAACGCTCGACTACGCTTTTTCGAAAGACTGGCCGATAGCGAGCTTTTCCTGATGCTGACCGAGGAAGCGAAGGATGAAAACATCTCGCCCGAGCTGTTCGATGTGGCGGATGGTCGTTTTGTTCTGGTGTTTGATCTTGAGGAACGAATGGCGGCATTTGCGGGTCGACCGGTCCCCTATGTCGCTCTGTCGGGTCGTGTTCTTTCAGGGGTGTTGTCGGGGCAGGGGGTCGGGCTGGGTCTGAACCTTGATGTTGCACCGTCGTCGATGTTGATCCCCGCTGAAGCGCTCGGTTGGTTGTCTGACACGCTGCAGCATGGTCCTAAGGAGGTGCAGCAGCGACTTGCCGAATTCCATCCGCCCTCCGGTTTGCCAGATGTTCTGTTAACCGCGCTTGATGCAAAGCTGGCGACGGCTGCAGGTCTGGCTGCGGCGGCGTTTCTGGTTGGAACAAGGACCGAGGATGGGGGGCAGGGTCATTTGTTGGGTTTTGTTTCGGCGGTCGAAGGCGCGCAGCCAGCGCTTGCACGCGCCGTATCCGAGGCATTGACCTTTTCGGGGATCGAGGCCGGAGCGCTGGATGTTGGCTTTTTTGAAGTGCAGGATCCGGCTACTTCTGCCTTGGCAAAGGTTGGGCTGCGGTTCGATTTGCCCCAGCCTCAAGCGCCCCAAATGGAAAGGGCCGCGCCGGGCAGTGATCCCGAGCGGCCCCCAATATTGAAGTAGCGCAGGACGTTAGTCTGCCGCTTCCAGTTTATCCTGCGTGCGCGTCTCAAAATCGCTGGCGTCATGGCGTTCGTGCAACTGCGTATGCGGCTCTCCAAACGCACGATTGACCATCCGGCCGCGCTGAACGGCGGGGCGAGCATCGATGGCTTTGGCCCACCGCATCACGTTTTCATAGCTTTCGACATCCAGGAATTCTGCCGCATCGTATAGACGGCCCAGAACAAGCTGCCCGTACCACGGCCAGATCGCCATGTCGGCGATCGTATAGTCCTGACCTGCAATATAAGGCTTATCGGCAAGTTCCAGTTCCAGCACATGCAACTGGCGTTTGGCCTCCATCGCGAAACGGTCGATCGGATATTGCCATTTCTCAGGCGCATAAGCGTAGAAGTGGCCAAAGCCACCGCCCAGATATGGCGCGCTGCCCATTTGCCAGAACAACCAGTTCATCACTTCTGTCCGTTCGGCACCGCTGGCGGGCAGAAACTCACCGAATTTCTCGGCGAGATGCAGCAAGATGGAGGCGCTCTCGAAAACGCGCACAGGTGTTTCACCTGAATGATCCCACAGCGCCGGTATCTTCGAGTTAGGATTGGCCCCGACAAAGCCCGAGCTGAACTGATCACCTTCACCGATGTTGATCAGCCACGCATTGTATTCGGCCCCGGAATGGCCCAATGCCAAAAGCTCCTCCAGCATGACCGTAACCTTGACGCCGTTCGGGGTGGCGAGCGAATACAGTTGAAGCGGGTGCTTCCCGACCGGAAGATCCTTTTCGTGGGTCGCACCAGCTATGGGCCGGTTTATGTTGGCAAAGCGTCCTCCGCTTTCGCTGTCCCAAGTCCAGACCTTTGGGGGTGTGTAAGTGGATTGTTCGCTCATCTTTTGCCTTTCTGCATCATTTGGCCAAAACGCGCCGCCTCCACAGCTAATATTGCAAAACTCAAAGTCCAACCCCGGATGTGGCGAGATATTTGTAACATTGCACCTCGTTCACCTCACAAAACCCCTCTGGTTTTCACAGCGGCGCGAGGGGGTCTTCGCGCCGGGCCAAAATTACCTATTGTTTGACCAGACCCGCAGTTCGGGTGACCAGAAACCGTAAGGACATGAGGACCAATCACATGAAACGCTTTGCGCTGACCCTTGCCGCGACGATGGCTTTTGCCGTGCCCGCGTTCGCCGGAGAACAATATGTTGATGGCACCGGATTTGCCGTATCGGGATACGACGTTGTTGCTTACCGCAGCCTGGATCAGGTTCCTGTAGGCCAGTCGCAACCCGAGGCCGTTCGCGGTCGGGCCGACATCACCGCAGACTATAATGGTGTTACCTGGGCGTTTGCGACCGAAGAGAACCGTGACAAGTTTCTGGAAAACCCGGCCTTTTACGCACCGCAATATGATGGCCATTGTGCATACGGCGTGTCGAAAGGCGGCAAGGTTCCGGGCAACCCAAATCTGTGGCGTATCGTCGATGACAAGCTTTATCTGAACATCACTGATGTTGTTGTTGGTTTCTGGGAAGAGGATGTTCCGGCCAACATCGACCTGGCAGAAGGCAACTGGCCCGGAATCGAAGGGGATGCCGCTTCGACCAGCGTGATCCCGAAATTCACATCAGAAGGCCCGATTTCCAACTGATTCCGATGAATGAAAGAAAGCCCGGCCACTAAGGCCGGGCTTTTTTCGCTGGCGGGTTCTCTCACCCCGCCAACTCGAACATATCCCGCATGTGTTGATCCGCTTCGAACCGTATTGTTACACTCTTGGCACCGGGAAATTTTCTCTCGCGTATCGGGTCAGGAATGACAATCTCACCGGAGCCCGAGCCTTTGGACCGAAAGGTCAGAATCTCTGTTTCTGACTTGCGGTAGCCGGAAAGGACCGAGGTTGGCAATGCAACGCGGTTAGACCCTTCGCAGACTGACGATGCGACGAAGTAGGTAAGATCGCGCCCGAAGCATCCGATTGCATCAGGAACATGGTCCGAAGATTCGCGGGCGCTTTTGGCGGCGTCCGGTTCACCCAGTTCCGATAAATCCTTCAGCGCGCGTTCAGGTTTTAACAGATCGTGACAAGCTTTGATTTCATCTGCGGCCAGTTCGATTACGCGTTTCTTCAAACGAGGACGACGCGGTGTAGAAGAATCTAAACCGTTTTTGCGTGTCATCCCTTCTTTACGCAAAAAATCATAGGCTGATTTAGCATCCGAAAAACCGGAATAATCACCGTCGGTATGATCAGGATGATCGTGGAACGCGATTTTGCGCCAGGCTTCACGAATCTCGTTTGCGTTTGCATTTGGGGGCAGACCAAGAACCTGCAATGCTTCGGCCCGAGCCTGTACCTTGCTCACTGGCTTCATACTCAAAACACTCATTAAAACTACAACGGGGTCAGATTGCCATTGATCACATTTTTGTCAAATTTTTTCAGGAATTAGACTGAGGTAGGGCAACAGTTGATGGGTGCATATCGAGATTGTCGCCTGCGCAGCGGTTGTCGCAAATGAGCATATCAGACGACCGCCACGCCCGGCGATACAGGGCAAACGCAAAAACTGTAGGATCAGGCGACGTTCTGCAATTCGGTCTGGGGTGTAATGCCCAGGGCAAAACAGACATCCCGAGTAAGCTCAGGTCGGTTGAGCGTATAGAAATGCAGTTTGTCCACGCCGCCTTCTATCAGGTCCGAGCAGAGTTCGGTGCATAGCGCCGTCGCCAGAAGATCTTCGCGATCGTCCCGGATTGCTTTGTCAAATGCGTTCTCGATCCAGTCGGGAATGTGGGCGCCACAGCGTTTTGCAAAGTTACGCGCACCCTTCCAGTTCTCGATGGGAAGAATGCCCGGTACGATAGGCTTGTCGATCCCCGCTTTTTCGCAGGCATCGCGAAACCGGAAGAAGGTTTCAGCCTCGAAGAAGAATTGGGTCAACGCCTCGTCCGCGCCCGCATCCAGCTTGGCCTTTAGCCAATCCACATCAGCGCGGGCATTGCTTGCTTCTGGATGTTTATCCGGATAAGCGCCGACACGGATGCTGAACATCTCGGTCTCGGCCAGTGCAGAAATCAATTCTACCGAGTTGGCGAAACCATCAGGGTGGGGGGCGAACCGGTCTTGACCTTTAGGGGGGTCGCCACGCAGGGCAACGATATCCTGAACGCCTGCGCGCGCGAATGTGTCTGCAATCTCAAGCGTCTCCTGACGCGAGGCATCGACACAAGTCAGATGCGCAGCAACAGGCAGCCCCGAGGATTTGTGCAAGGTTGCAACTGCATCACGCGTCAACTCACGTGTTGTACCACCAGCACCATAGGTCACCGATACAAACCGTGGGTTCAGCGGCGCCAAGGTCTGAACCGTATCCCAAAGGCGAAACGAGGCCTCCAGAGTCTGCGGCGGGAAGAACTCGAATGAAATCTCAGGCTTGGTCATAGTGGCCTCGTAGCTGTCATTTATGCCCTTGTGCCATCAGATGCATTGTGAGACAAACTCATATTGTTCAACAACAACATGAGTCACGTGAGTAATGCATATCGAATTTCGCCACTTACGGACGATCAAAGCCATCCACGAATGCGGTGGGCTTGCGCGTGCAGCTGATCAGCTAAACATCACGCAATCCGCACTAAGTCACCAGATCAAGGGGTTGGAAGATCAGGCCGGGGTCGAGCTGTTTTTACGTCGATCCAAGCCGATGAAGTTGTCGGCAGCTGGTTTGCGGCTGCTGCGGCTCGCTGAACAAATTCTGCCTCAGGTCGAGGCGATGCAGGATGAGTTTTCATCGCTGCGCGACGGTCGCACCGGTCGGATGCACATTGCGATCGAATGTCACGCTTGTTTCGAGTGGCTGTTTCCGGTGCTTGAAGCTTTCCGTAAATCCTGGTCAGACGTTGATGTGGATATCCGCCCGGGCCTTGCATTCGACGCGTTGCCCGCCTTGCAGAAAGAAGAAGTTGATCTAGTGGTGTCCTCTGACCCCGAAGATCTGCCGGGTGTCGAATTTGTCGAACTCTTTGACTACCAGGCCGTATTTGTCGCGGCGTCTTCGCATCCATTGGCTGAAAAGCCCTATATCGAAGCTGAAGATTTCCGAGGTCAGACACTGATTACCTACCCGGTCGAACGAACCCGGTTGGATGTTTTCAGTCAGTTGCTGATCCCGGCCCGGGTCGAGCCGGCCTCGGTCCGGCAGGTCGAACTGACCGCAGTAATATTGTTGTTGGTCGCCTCGAACCGGGGCATCTCAGTTCTGCCCGATTGGGTGGTGCGCGAAGTGAAGTACAACTCTGATTATGTCACACGTCCTCTGACCAAGCAGGGCGTTACCCGCGGACTATACGCTGCAGTGCGTTGCGACGACCTTGAAAAGCCCTTTGTACAAGAGTTGGTAGAACTCGCACGAGCCGAAGCACACAAGCTGCAGGCACAGTAGCCTGCAGCATGCATGGAATTAACTTGTTAAACCAAGCCAGAAAACTCTTCAACAACACGGCTTCAATTTTACTAGCAAGCTCCGTAGCACCGTCGAAAGACCTCCTTGTCAAGCGCGGTTACCAGAACGCATACTCCGCTGGGCACAGGGCCAATAAAGCAAATCTTTAAACAAGCTTTCACTACCGTCCCATCGGGAATCCAGCCCGGCACTTTGAAGCATTCCTCAATGTCCACAATTGGAATTTTCAGACAAACTTTTCCATCTTCGACGGTT
Source organism: Ruegeria sp. SCSIO 43209 (assembly GCF_019904295.1). NCBI lineage: Bacteria > Pseudomonadati > Pseudomonadota > Alphaproteobacteria > Rhodobacterales > Roseobacteraceae > Ruegeria > Ruegeria sp. SCSIO 43209. Next base: position 2,150,409 of record NZ_CP065359.1, on the reverse strand, counting down.
ACCGAAATGCAGACTTCACCTACAATGAGCGGAGAAGCACCAAGCACTGCGTCCTTTGATGAACGCGCTGCTATATTTTGTTCATCAAAATTGGCGCGCCCAGTTTCGATAAGTTGGTCAATTTCTCTTTGGGGAAACTCGTGATACGTAGCCATATGAGATCTCCTTAGAATTGCATCACAGTGATTTGTGCGAGTTCAATGTGCGGGCTGGCAGACGGACCAGAGCGATTCGACCTCCAGCGCGGATCAACAATTGCCTAACGACGAATAGCTGTCAGTGTCCAATTTCACATTGAACATCATTCCTCTTGGCAAGGGCGCGTTGCCCCAGTATACGCGCGGCTTGACCGGACAGGAGCCTTTGGAAAATGGTTGGCAGTGCAAATCTCAACATCATGATCAAGGCCGCGCGAAAGGCGGGGCGTTCTCTGGTCAAGGATTTTCGTGAAGTCGAGAACCTGCAGGTGTCGATGAAAGGTGCGGGCGACTTTGTGTCGAAGGCCGATATCGCGGCCGAAGCCATCCTGAAAGAGGAATTGCTGGGTGCCCGTCCGACCTATGGTTGGCTGGCCGAAGAGGGCGGCGCGATTGACGGCGAAGACCCGACTCGTCGCTGGATCGTCGACCCGCTGGATGGGACAACCAACTTCCTGCACGGGCTGCCGCACTGGGCCGTTTCAATCGCGTTGGAACATAAGGGCAAGATCGTTTCGGGTGTGATCTATGACCCTGCCAAGGATGAGATGTTCTTTGCTGAAAAAGGCGAAGGTGCGTGGATGAACGACATGCGCATCCGTGTGTCGGGCCGCCATCGCATGATCGAGTCGATCTTCGCGACAGGTCTGCCATTCGGTGGCCGTTCGGATCTGCCTGCGACCTTGCAGGACCTCGCCCGTCTGATGCCTGCCTGTGCTGGTGTTCGTCGCTGGGGTGCTGCCGCGCTGGACATGGCCTATGTGGCCGCCGGTCGTTACGAAGGCTTTTGGGAGCGTCGCCTAAACGCCTGGGATCTGGCCGCAGGCATCATCATCGTGAAAGAGGCGGGCGGCTTTGTTCAGGCGCTGAACCCCGAAGGCAGCGTGCTTGAGGATGGCGAAGTGATCTGCGCCAATGAACCGATCTTTGACAATTTCGCAAAGGTAATTCTGGGCTGATATTCAACCCCGGTCATTTGATCATGGTACGCGCGTCCGGTCCGGGCGCGCGTTTTGGTTTAGAAGTCGACCTCGATCGCGATCCCTTGCTGGACCGCCAGATCAACTGCCGCGCTGGCAACCGCAAGATCTTGCAGCCCCACGCCAGTACCGTCGAACACGGTCACCTCAGCCTCGGATACACGTCCGGGATGGGTGCCGTTGATGACCTCTCCGATCTGCCGGATTTCGCCTTCGGTTTTGGTTCCGGCAGCCACGGCATGCTGGCTTTCACCAAGTGTCACGGCCTGCGCGACCTCGTCGGTAAAGACGCTTGCCCGCGCGATCAGGTCTGTGGCGACCTCTTGCTTGCCGACGGTATCGGTGCCCATGCAGGCGATGTGTGTGCCGTCGGAGACGTGCTCGGACATCAGTGTTGGCGCGAAGGAGGAGGTGATGGTGACAATCACGTCCGCCTGCACCATGCCGGGCAGATCCACAGCCTCAAAAGGCAGCCCCGCTTCAGCCGCGACCTTTTCGAGATTTGGCAGCATTTCTGGATGCAAGTTCCAGCCTATGACTTTCTCAAAGTCCCGCTGTTCCAATGCCGCGCGCAATTGGAATGTCGCCTGATGCCCGGCGCCAACCATTCCGATCACCTTGGCATCCTTGCGTGCTAAATGGTTGATCGAAACCGACGAGGCTGCAGCCGTGCGCAGTGCGGTCAGCAGGTTGCCCCCAACGATGGCCCGAACGCGACCCGTATCTGGATCAAACAAAAACACGGTGGATTGGTGATTGATCAGCCCGTGCGTTTCCAGATTGTTTGGCCAATACCCGCCTGCTTTCAGGCCAAGGTTCATACCCGCGCGATCAAACCCGCCCTTGAATCCATAGAGCGCATCCACATGGCCAATGGCCTCGCGCACAACCGGGAAGTTATAGGCATCCCCAGCCGCCATCGCGGCAAACACCTGCTCAACCGCAGTATAGCTTTCCTGTCGGCCTAACAGAGCGCCGATTTCCTTTTCAGGAACGATGATCATCGCGTTTGTCTTTCTTTTTGATGGCATTAGAAAGGGCGGTGCTAAACGTCCGCCCCTGCATTCATCTGTAATTCAATAGGCCTTGCCACGGGCAGAGACCGGCCAAAGCGCTTCAACCTTGCCGCCGCGCACACCGACGTACCAGTCATGAACGTTGCAAGTCGGGTCACAGTGGCCGGGCACCAGCCGCAGCTTGTCGTTAACCTTCAACACCCCATCCGGGTCGCCAATCACGCCGTGTTCGTCCGAACACTTCAGGTACTCCACATCGTCCCGCCCAAAGATGAAGGGCAGGCCGCTATCGACGGATTGCGCCTTCAGGCCCGCATCGCAGATTGCCTTGTCCGCTTTGGCGTGGCTCATCACGCTGGTCAGAATGAACAAGGCGTTTTCCCATTCACCCTGATCGATCCGTTGACCGTCCTTGTCCAGAATCCGACCGTAATCAGCATCCATGAAGGCATAAGAGCCGCACTGCAGCTCGTTATAAACGCCCGAGTTGCTTTCGAAGTAATAAGACCCCGTACCGCCGCCCGAAACCAGCTCGCAGTCGATCCCTTCAGCCTTCAATCCGTCGACGGCATCCTTGACCATGGCGATTGCGGTATCCAGTTTTTCTTTGCGTGCCTCATACGTATCCAGATGCTGCATCGCGCCTTGATAGGCCTGAATGCCGGTAAATTTCAGGTTAGGGGCGGCCTCAACAGCCTTGGCGATTTCGATCACGGCGGGGGTCGTGGTGACACCACAGCGGCCCGCGCCGCAGTCGATCTCGACAAAAACCTCCAATTCAGTGCCATGCTCAGCGGCAGCAGCAGACAGGTCAGCGACGTTGTCCACATCGTCGACGCAAACGATTGTGCGTGCACCAAGCTTCGGCAGGCGCGCCAGTCGGTCGATCTTGGCCGGGTCCCGCACTTGGTTCGAGACCAGAATGTCTTTGATGCCGCCGCGCGCAAATACCTCGGCCTCAGACACTTTTTGGCAGCAGACGCCGACTGCGCCGCCCAATTGTTCCTGCAGCTTCGCGACGTCTACGGATTTGTGCATTTTGCCATGCACCCGGTGCCGCATCCCATGTGCCTTGGCATAGTCGCCCATCTTCTTGATGTTACGCTCGAGCGCGTCCAGATCAAGGATCAGGCAAGGAGTCTGGATTTCGGATTCATCCATGCCGATTGCGGCAGGGATGTCATAGCCAACTTCGAATTGATCACTGTTCATCGGTTTGTTCATCCTGTTTCTCCTTACCCTTTCAGCCAGGGCAGCTTGTCCAGATCCACGTTGCCGCCGGTGATGATGACGCCGACGCGTTTGCCCCGGAAGGTGCCGGGGTTCTTGAGTATGGTGGCCAGCGGAACAGCCGAAGACGGCTCCATCACCACGCGCAAGTATTTCCAGGTGAGTTTCATTGCGTCGATGATCTCTTGCTCGGACGCGGTGAAGATGTCGGTCACATTGTTCGACACAAAGTGCCATGTGTTTTCCTTGAGCGGGACCAACAGCCCGTCCGCCACCGTTTTGGGGGCATCGTCCGCGATGATATGACCCGCTTTGAAGGACCGATAGGCATCGTCCGCCTGCTCAGGCTCAGCCGCATAGATCGCGGTTTCCGGTGCCAGGTTCGAGACCGTCAGACAGGTGCCTGAGACCATCCCGCCACCGCCGATTGGCGCGATCACTGCATCCAGGCCATCGGTCTGCTCAAGCAGTTCAGCCGAGCATGTGGCTTGGCCGGTGATAACCCGAGGGTCGTTGTACGGGTGCACGAATTCTCCGCCTGTTCGGGCCTGCACCTCGGCAAAAGTCGCTTCGCGGGACGAGGTGGACGGCTCGCATTCAGTGATCGTACCACCAAAGCGTCGTACCGCGTCTTTCTTGGCCTGCGGCGCGGTGCGCGGCATCACCACATTGCATGGAATGCACCGACGACCAGCCGCATATGACAGCGACAGGGCGTGGTTCCCGCTCGAGTGGGTGCAAACACCCTTGGTCGCCATTTCATCGCTTAGGCCGAAGACCGCATTACTGGCACCGCGCACTTTGAATGCACCTGCTTCCTGAAAGTTCTCGCATTTGAAGAACAGCTGTGCACCGGTCAATTCATTCAGATAGTCCGAGGTCATTACCGGTGTGCGTCGGATGTGCGGCCTGATCCTTTCATGCGCAGCCTGTACGTCGTCATACGTCAGGTCGGCGACGGGGATTTGATCCAACATGACTGTTCTCCCTAAGCTGCGGCTTTTGCGTGGCTGGTTGAGCTGGCGCGATAGAATTCCTGCGCCGCAGCAACCCCGCTGCCAAGCTTCACCGGGTAGTTCAGATCGGCCATGGCCATCTCGACCGTGGCCAGCCCCGACAGGACCATAACATCGGTCAGGCTGCCCAAGTGGCCAATACGGAACGCTTTGCCATTCAACTCACCCAGACCAATGCCGAAGGATACCTCATAGGTGTTGAAGGCATGGTCAGTCAGTTCGTTGCTGTCGAAACCTTCGGGCACAAAAATGGCGCTGACGGTATCCGAGTAGAGGTCAGGAGATTGTGCGACCAACTTCAGGCCCCAGGCCGCAGTCGCGCGGCGCACACCTTCGGCCAGACGGGTGTGGCGGGCATAGACATTGTCCAACCCTTCCTCGAACAGCATCTTCAGGCTTTCGCGCATGCCGTAGATCAGCTGCAAAGGCGGAGTATAGGGAAAGCCGCCAGACGCATTTGCCGACATCATATCACGGAAATCAAAGAAGGTGCGGGGCAGTTGGGCGGTATCCATTGCTGCCAGAGCCTTGGGGCTGACGCACAGGATCGCCATGCCGGTGGCCAGCATGAACCCCTTCTGCGACCCCGAGACCGCAATATCCACGCCCCACCGGTCAAACTCGAACGGCATTGAGGCCAGAGAGCTCACGCAATCCACAAACATCATGGCCGGGTGATGTGCCGCATCCATCGCATTGCGCACAGCGCTGATATCGGAACGCACACCTGTCGCGGTTTCGTTATGCGTCACCAATACGGCCTTGATTTCATGCGCTTTATCCGCGGACAGGATGGCCTCGAACCTGTCGGCTGGCGCGCCTGCTCCCCATGGGCATTCAACAATCTGAACGTCCAACCCGTGTCTTTCGCACAGATCGATCCAGCGATGGCTGAAGACGCCGTAGCGGGCGACAAGAACCTTGTCACCGGGGCTGAGCGTATTTGTAATCGCTGCCTCCCAACCGCCCGTTCCGCTGGCTGGAAAAGTGACGATCTGGCCTTCGGTGGTTCCAAAAACCTGTTTTGTATCCTCCAGTACCGGGGCGAAGGTTTCAACGAAGTCCGGGGCGCGGTGGTCTTGCGTCTGAACCTGCATGGCAAGGCGCAAACGATCAGGAATATTGGTTGGGCCTGGGATAAAGACCGGGTTTTGATGCGACATAACTCAATCCTCTGCTTTGGACCCAAGTGTCGCTTGAACGGTTGTGTGTTGCAATTTTCTTGAAAAATATTTTCATTTTATCCGTTAAATTGATAAGGTGCTGAAACGGATAGGAATTCAGTTTATCAAAATGATCTCGGAGAATTCCGGGCCAAAAAAATTGGTTCGGGTTTTCGGGGGAAAGTCCGAAAGCCAGGTGAGAAATGGAAACGCAAAAGCGACCGCGCGGCAGACCCAAATCGCTGTTTAAAGAAAGTTCGGCCGGGACCATGCAATCATTGGATCGGGCGCTGGGCGTACTTACCACCGTTGCCCGGCTAGAGCGCGTCGCGCTAAGCGATCTTGCCCGCGAGGTCGATGTACCGACGGCCACCACGCATCGCATTCTTGTGACACTGCAAAAACACGGATTCGTATCCTTTGATGAGGAACGGCAGGAATGGCTGGTCGGGATCGAAGCATATCGGACCGGTGCGTCTTTCCTGCGGCGCAACAGCGTTCTGGAAATCGGCAGGCCGATCCTGCGGCGTCTGATGCAAGACAGCGGTGAGACCGCAAATCTGGCCGTACCCGATGGAGCAGAGGTGGTCTTTGTCGGGCAGGTCGAAACTCAGAACCCCATCCGGGCCTTCTTTCCACCCGGTGCGCGGACGCCCATGTATGCGTCCGGTACAGGAAAGGCTATTCTCGCTGCGTTGAGCGAAGAGAGTTTAGGCAAAGTTCTGGGCCGGATTGATCCGGTTGCTTTCACTGAAAATACGCAGTTGCCCGCTTCAGGCCTGTATACAGATCTGGCTGAAACTCGTACCCGAGGTTGGTCTTACGATCACGAAGAACGGTATGAAGGTATGTCTTGCATTGGTGCGGCCATCTTCAATGACAGGGCTGAGCCTTGCGCCGGTATCTCGGTATCCGGACCCACCGTAAGGTTCAGCCGAGAACGCGCGCCCGAGTTGGGCGATCTGGTCATGCGCGCGGCGCAAGAGATCACCCACCTGAGCGGCGGTAGGCTACCCAAGAGCTGACGCTTGATTATTTGCGCGGCACTCTGGGGATGCGTGATTGCGAGAGTTTGTACTTGTGTTCCGGATGCGGTGGATGGCCGTGGGTGCGGTTCCAGAACCCAGTCCCTCCGCGCCTGAGCCATAGGGGGATGCACAGGATCAAACCAACAAAGAACCCTCCGGTATGCGCCCAATAGGCAACGCCACCTTCATCGGGATTGCTGGAGAGGCTGCCAAGGAATTGCAGGCCCAGCCAGACACCCAGCATGATAAAGGCCGGGATGGTAAAGATCCGGATATAGACGATCAGAATCAACAGGATATCTACGCGCGCTTTTGGGAAAAACAGAAGATAGCCGCCCATGACACCGGCTATCGCTCCGGACGCGCCAATTGTTGGCACCACCGAATCCGGTGCCGAAAAGACGTGAATCAACCCTGCTCCGATTCCTGCCAGCAGATAGAACACGAGAAACAGCACATGCCCCATTTCGTCTTCGAGGTTGTCGCCGAATATCCACAGGAACAGCATGTTTCCCGCCAGATGCATCCAGCCCCCATGCAGGAACATTGACGTCACGAGTGTCTCGAATCCATAGCCGTCAGTTATCCGGGCAGGAATGACTGCGTAGTCAACATAAAGCTGATTGATCAGCCGCGCATCCTCCATGACACCCACATAGCTGAGGAAGATCAGGATGTTCGCAGCCATAAGGGCATAAACAACAAACGGAGTACGCCCCGAAGGGTTATGGTCTCGGATCGGAAACATGGCGCGACGCTGGGCTTTTCGCCGCCCAGCGTCAAGGTCCGGTTATGCCGCACCTCCCAGAAGGGCGGCGTTGCCTCCGGCGGCGGTGGTGTCGACACAGACATGGCGTTCCCCCAGTACCCGCGCACGGTCGGGCTGCCCGGGGATCAGCGGGATGATCGGGCCATCGCGCCGGGCCAAATGCTGCTCGATCTGGCGGGCAGTGTCGTCGTCGCCCCACCACAGAACACCCGAGAAACCGGTCAGGTTTTCAAGCCGGTGCAGATCCAGCATGCCCGTCATACGGATCGCTGTACCACCCAACGATTTGACCGCATCCGCCTGAGCTTTGGCGGCCTCGGCCCCCGGACCCATGCACAAAAGCGGGGCACGGGCATATTCGGTCAGGCGGTTTGATTCGCCGGTGGGACCGGGCAGCGATTGGGTGCTGGGCGTTGCAGGTTGCCCTTCAGGCGCACCTGGTTCGGCCGAACTGTCCCAGCGTCCCGACGCATTCTGCCTATCCGGGGCGCAGAACCGTGCCATATAGTTCGGGCCGCCCGCCTTGGGGCCGGTGCCGGACAGACCTTCGCCGCCGAAGGGTTGCGAGCCGACGATCGCGCCGATCTGGTTGCGGTTGACGTAGATATTACCGGCATGGATCGCCTCGGTCACATGCTGCACCCGGTCGTCGATACGCGTGTGCAGGCCGAAGGTCAGGCCGTAGCCCGTGGCATTGATATCCGCGATGACCTTGTCGATATCTTGCGCCTTGAACCGGGCGACGTGCAGAATCGGACCGAACACCTCGCGCTCTAGCGCCGAGATGCCGGGTATCTCAATCAGAGTCGGTGCGATAAATGTACCCTCAGGAGGCGTTGTCATCTCCTTCAGTACCCGTCCTTCTGAGCGGGCCTGGGCCACGTGGTCCGCGATGATTTGCCGGGCTTGCTCGTCAATGATCGGGCCGCAATCAGTTGAAATCAGCCAAGGATCGCCCACATGCAAAGCGTCCATCGCCCCTTGCAACATGGTCAGAACGTCATCGGCAATATCCTCTTGCAGATAGAGGCAGCGCAGGGCCGAGCATCGCTGGCCTGCCGATTGGAACGCGCTTTCGATAATCGACTGCACGGCTTGTTCCGGCAACGCGGTGCTGTCTACGATCATCGCGTTCAGGCCGCCGGTCTCGGCGATCAATGACGTACCCGGCCGCATGTGCTGCGCCATTGCTGATCGGATTTTCAGCGCGGTCGCGGTGGAACCGGTAAAGGCCACACCAGAGACGCGTTCGTCCGACGTTAGCGCCGCACCCACCTTCGGCCCGCCCGGAAGAAGTTGCAGCGCATCGCGTGGAACGCCTGCTTCATGCATCAGTTGAATGGCACGATGGGCGATCAAGGGCGTTTGCGGGGCAGGGGCTGCCAGCACAGCGTTGCCGGTGGCCAACGCAGCCGATATCTGCCCGGTGAAGATCGCCAGAGGGAAGTTCCACGGGCTGATGCAGGTGAATATTCCGGCGGGTTTGGCGGCAGGAATATTGGCGGCGTAGTAGCGCAGGAAATCAACCGTTTCGCGCAGCTCGGCAACTGCATCAGGCACTGATTTCCCGGCTTCGCGGGCGAGCAGGGCAAACAGCTCTCCAAAATGCGCTTCGTAGAGATCGGCTGCTTTATTTAGAATGTCAGCGCGCTTCTCGGCTGAGGCCTGCCATGGGCAAGCGCTGGCCAACGCCAGTTCCACGTCTTCGGGGCTGGCCGCAGCAACCGAACCGGGACGATCCAGTGGTTGCGTGGGATTGATCACGGGAGTGTCTGCCAAAGGCTGTGCATCATCCGACAGCAAAGGTCGGGCGTACCAATGATGGGCGCGGAAGGCGTCGCGTGCGATGTCGATCTGGTCCAGCGTTGGCGTATGGTGCAGATCAAAACCTTTCGAGTTTGGACGTTCCGGTGCGAACAACTCAGGCCCGGTTGGCAGCGGTTTGCCAGGCGTTTGAACGGCTACGAACGGATCTGCGGCAACGGTTTCTGGGGCGACTTCCTCATCAACGATCTGATTGACGAACGAGGAATTTGCCCCGTTTTCCAGAAGGCGACGCACCAGATAGGCCAACAGATCCCGATGCGCACCGACCGGAGCATAGATACGGCAGCGCGAGGTCCGCTTGTCGCGCACGATCTGATGCAGGGTCTCACCCATCCCGTGCAGGCGCTGGAATTCGAATGGCTGGCCGTCCGCCATATGTAGGATGGCGCTGACGGTATGGGCGTTATGCGTGGCGAATTGCGGATAGATACGGTCGGTCATTCCCAGCAGCTTGCGGGCGTTGGCGATATAGGACACATCCGTCGCTGCCTTATCGGTGAAGACCGGAAAACCATCGACGCCCTCGACTTGCGCGCGCTTGATCTCGGTATCCCAATAAGCGCCCTTTACCAGCCGCACCATCAGCTTGCGGTCGTGCCGCTGGGCCATCTCGTAGAGCGTATCCAGCACCAACCCGGCGCGTGGGCCGTAGGCTTGCACGACGATGCCGAACCCGTCCCAACCGGCCAGTGCAGGCTCTGCCATAACTTCTTCGATCACCTGCAGCGAGAGCGACAGGCGATCGGCCTCTTCCGCGTCAACGTTCAGTCCCATGCCCGCCGCCTTGGCCAGCAAAGCCAGCGCGCGCAGCCGGGGCACCAGTTCGTCCATCACCCGTTGTTCTTGTGCCAGCTCATAACGGGGGTGCAGGGCCGACAGCTTGACCGAGATGCCCGGATTTTCGCGAATGTCTTTATGGGTGCAGGCCTCGGCAATAGCGGCGATCGCGCGCGAGTAAGACAGGTGATAGCGGGCAGCATCGGCCTCTGTCCGTGCCGCCTCGCCCAGCATGTCGTACGAGTAGGTATAGCCCTTATCTTCCATGCCTTTGGCGCGCTTCATGGCGGATTGAATGGTTTCGCCCAAAACGAACTGACGCCCCATTTCTTTCATCGCACGACCAACGGCGGTGCGGATCACTGGTTCACCCAGCCGCTTGATGGCCCCGCGCAGCGCGCCGACGGGCGAGGATTTGTCTTCGTCCAGGACCCGGCCTGTCAGCATCAACGCCCATGTCGACGCGTTCACCAGTGACGAGGATGATTGTCCCAGATGCTTTCCCCAGTCTGACGGGGCGATCTTGTCTTCGATCAGTGCGTCAATGGTATCCGCATCTGGCACACGCAACAGCGCCTCGGCCAAACACATAAGCGCAACGCCTTCATCTGTGGATAGGCCGTATTCAGCCAGAAACACTTCCATCATGCCAGGCGACGTGCTTGAGCGGATGTCGCGCACCAGCTGTGCTGCAGCCTCACAAATGGCCGTTCGGTCGGCCTCTGACAGCTTGGCCTGAGAGATCAGCGCGTCCAGTACAGTGGACTGGTCGGCATAAGTCTGAGTGTCGATTTTGGTGCGTAGGCTGTGTGACATGTGTACTCCGGGGCTTTTGCCTAATATAACCGCCTACAGTCAGGAGAATGGACCGAACTTCCTCGAATTCTGGTCGAATTGACTGAAATATAGGAGCCTGATTATGCAAAACGACTTGTCCAGCCTTGATCGCTTTGACCGTGCGATCCTTACGGCATTAGCTGAAGATGGCCGCATCTCAGTGACGGACCTTGCGCGCAGGATCGGCTTGTCAAAATCGCCGACACAGGCGCGGCTCAAACGGCTTGAGGCTGACGGGATCATCACAGGCTATCGCGCCATGTTGGACCCGATCCGTCTGGGCCTTGACCATGTGGCCTTTGTCGAGGTGCGTCTCACAGATACTCGTGAAAAAGCACTGGCCGAGTTCAATTCAGCGGTGCGCAGAGTTGCTGAGATTGAACAGGCTCATATGATCGCGTCCAACTTTGACTATCTGCTTAAAATCCGGACCCGATCGATGACGGAATACCGCACGGTGCTAGCCGAGAAAATCTCATCCCTGCCGCATGTTGCCAACACCTCCACCTTCGTTGCGATGGAGGCGGTGAAAGAAACCGGGTTGCTGGCTCCGCTATAAAGCAGTTGACCTAAACGCCTGATGGATCAGGTTAGAGAGGATGAAAAACGTACTTATCGTTGCCATACTCGCTGGTTCTGCCGCTCAGGCTTCTGCAGATTGCCCGGTCGCGCCGGATCATATCTCTGGCGTCGACGCCCTGATTGCGCAAGCCCAAACCGCGTCGTCTGAGCGCGAGGCGCGGGGCATTTCGGGACGGATGTGGCAACTCTGGACCGATGCGCCGGACGCCCGATCTCAAACCCTGTTGGATCGCGGGATGTCTCTGCGCGAGTCTTGGGATTTGACCGGTGCGCTGGCCGAGTTTGACGCTCTGGTCGCTTATTGCCCGGATTATGCCGAGGGGTACAATCAGCGGGCATTCGTCAACTATTTGCTGCAGGATTACGGTGCGGCCCTGATCGATCTGGATCGGGCCATTGAGCTGTCCCCGAACCATGTAGCGGCGCTTAGCGGGCGGGCATTATCGCTGTTGGGTCTCAAGCGGCTGGACGAAGCGCGAACGGCGCTGAACCATGCACTCGAACTGAACCCGTGGCTTTCAGAACGTGCCTTGCTTGCGCCGGGCGGGCTGCTTGATCCACCGGGTGAGGATATTTGAATTGAGATGAAAAAGCGCCCCGGAACCGAAGTTCAGGGGCGCTTTTGATGCAAGGGCTTGATTAGCCGACCAGCCCGTTGTCGGTGCGTTTGATCGCAATCACCGACGAACGCGGCGTACCGCCATCGGGCCAATTGCTGCCCGGATGCTGGATGCCAACAAACATGGTGCGCAGGTCGGTCGACCAGGCCAGACCGGTGACTTCACAGCCATTCGGGCCGGTCATGAAGCGCACAATCTCCCCGGTCACGGGATCGCCAACTAGCATCTGGTTATTGCCGTTTCCTGCGAATTCTTCCTCGTTGTCATCATTCCCGTCTGTCTGAATCCAGACCAGACCGGTCGAATCGATGGCCATGCCGTCGGGTGAGTTGAACAGGTTGCCTTCGTTCACATTTGCCGATCCGCCACGGTTATCCGAATGAACAGTTGGGTTTCCGGCCATGACATAGAGATCCCAATCAAAGCCAGCGGCCGCGTGATCTTCATCCGCTGGACGCCAGCGCACGATCTGGCCGTATTTGTTGGCCTCGCGCGGGTTAGGGCCGTTGACTGCAGTGTCATCACCCCCAGCATTTGGCTTAACTCCACGGTTCTTGTTGTTGGTCAGGCAGCAATATGCCTCGACCGCAACAGGGCTTGAGGCCACCCATTCCGGGCGGTCCATTGTGGTGCCGCCCGCAGCCGATGCGGCCATACGGGTAAAGATCAGAATTTCAGCCGCGTCCATGCCGGTTGTTTCCGGCGTCAGCGGCAGCCATTCGCCGCTCATGTCGTCATTGAACTTGGCGACATATAGCGTGCCGTCATTCAACAAGCCCTGAGTGTCGACACCGGGCGCATAGGCCGCGTTCGAGACGAACCTGTAAAGATACTCGCCACGTTCATCGTCGCCCATATAGACCACGACACGACCGTCCGCAGCCAGCGCGACCTCAGCATTTTCATGCTTGAAGCGACCAAGGCCGGTGTGCTTGACCGGAGTGCTGTCGGGTTTGGTCGGGTCGATTTCAACGATCCAGCCTGCGCGGTGCGGCTCATTGGGGTTTTTCGAGGTGTCGAAGCGGGGGTCAAACAGTTCGTAACCGTTCCAGCTTTCAGCCTTGATGCCATAGCGTTTCATGCCGTCCGCGACCTTCTGATCGTAGCTGGCGTTTTTGTCGGACGAACCAAAGTAGCCGTTGAAATTTTCTTCGCAGGTCAGGTAGGTGCCCCAAGGTGTCTTGCCGGAACCACAGTTGTTCATGGTGCCCAGCGACGCGGTGCCTGTCGGATCGGCCTCGGTCTTCAGTAGGTCATGACCGGCGGCGGGGCCGACGATCTTCATTGGAGTGTTGTGGTGGATTCGGCGGTTGAAGGGGCTGTCCTTCACCACAGACCAGCCCTCCGGGCTTTCCTTGATCTCCATCACGGTCACACCCTGAATGTTCTGCAATTTCAGAACGTCATCGGCACGGGTTGGAACACCTTCCTGCGCGGCAGGCAGGTTGATCTTGCGGTTCGGGTACTCGTGGTTGATCGCAATCAGCTCGTGACCCCGGAACGAGAATGTCTCCATCCCATCCGTATTCTCGCCAAAAACCTTGTCCGAGTTTTCAACCTTACCGCCATCGGTCAAATCGTATCCATCGGCCTCGGAAAACAGCGGATCGCCCCAGCGCATTAGCATCTTCCACTCATAACCTTCCGGAACGTGGACTGTCCCATCGGTCTGGGCGGGAATCGGCGTGAAGGCAAAGCGTTGTGCATCGACCGCCTGTGCTGAAGTTGAGCCCAACAAACCAGCGCCCATCGCCGCAGCGCCCGACCCAAATGCCACTACTCCTGACAGGAAACCCCGTCGCGAGATAGCGCTTTCAACCACGCGGTCGAAGTCGTGTTCATCCGGGCGGGGGAAGTGCAACTCATCCCAATCGTCGGCGGAAAGGGTGGTGAGATCGACGTCTGTCATGGATAGCTCCTGGCTGTCTGAATTGGGTTTTGGTGAACAGCGTATATTCACGTAACATGACAGTTTGTTTTCAAACCGCAGGTTGAGTTATTCTCCATTTCGAAAACATCAGTTCAAAACAGGTAGTTTTCAATTGCTCCGCTCAATTTGGGTTGGCTGAGAACACTTGATATCCGCCCTCGTTGGCAAAAATAAGATTGATATCCCAGCCCGCAGTCTTGAAACTGTCTTCGATACGTCGCCAAAACGGTCGATCCAGAACAATGATGTAATCAATCTTACGTTCCCGCCCCAACACATCAAATGCTCGCCATCGTTCTTTACCATTCGAGGGGGCAGTGAATTCCTCGTGAAATTTGATCGCGGAAGGCGACTTCAAGCCGACAAGATCAACGAACCGAATGTTTTGATTCGAGACTGTTGAGGCGATCTTCCAGGGTATAAAGCCTGCGTCGTGAACACCTACTACAGAATTCGACGGTAAATTCTCAGTCATCCATTCCGCTGTAATAAGACGCTCTTCGCTACCCGATTTCCATTGTATGGTGTAGACTGGCCAACTGCTTGTCGCAAAAGCGTATACCGACAGGAGGGCACCGATCACAAAGACCGGGGCCGAAGAAACTTGACGCGCCGTCAGGACCGCTGTCCAAGATGCAATTGCAATTGGTAGCAACGGATACAGGTAGCGGAAATCGTTGTGATACAGAGCACCCGGTAGTTTCAGAGCTGATGAGAGCACAAAAATTCCGAAAAAAGCTAAGGCAACCCAGCCTCCCCTAAGGAATGGTGCGAAGACCAAGCCCGAGAAAACCACAAGCAGATTGGTCTCGACCACGGCGCGCAGAGCGACCATCAGTCGACTAGAGAAAACTTCTCCTTTCTCTGCAAAAAACGCCTCTTTCGCGCCGGCAGTATCAGGCCAAACACTGCCTAGAATCAGAACGCTCACAAGTGCCAAGATTATGTAGGCGGATGCGGAAATGAAAAAAATCTTGACGCAGTACGCGTAGTTGATCGGCTTCACGACGATGATAGAAATGAACAAGAGAGCAGAAAGAACGTAAAACTCCGGTCTGATAAAAGGCATTATGCCAATCAATATCGATAGCGCGACGTGGCGATTGGTTTGGCGTAGAAAAAAGGCCCAAGTGATGGCTGCCATTGCCATACCAGTCTCTAGGCCATTCATAAGGTGGAGCCACGCGAATCCTAATAAGAGACCCGCAATCGACCCAGATGCTGCAACAATCCGAGAGCCTGACACGGAACACAGTAACAACCATAACCCAATCATATATGCGCCGGCGCTTAGAACGCTCAAGGCCAAGCTGGCCTCTGGTGTAGTGGTGAATTGCGATAAAAAGGCCAGCACGAGAAAATGAACCAAGCTACTTGCGCCGGTCGGACCATCATTGCCGTAAAGATCTGAGCGCCCCGAAAGAAACAGATCCACGTTTCCGATTGTTATATAGGCATCATCCAAAGGCATCCATACGGGCGACTGCTGCGAGAGTGTCAACACGATCAGGCAAGTGAACACTAAGGCTGGGATAAGCATGCATAGTGTTTTTCTCCAGTGTGAGTTAGATACCGGAATCAAGTTACTTCCCTTGCGTTTGGTGGTGACCCAGATCTGTTTTCCATCGCTAATTAACGACCATTGAATTGCCACGACTTCCCTTTTTGCCGCCCATCTGAAAATTTCTTGAAGATCGTGTCATTGATGTCGTGCGCCGTATCTGAGGCTGAAAACACAACTTCGCGCTTGACGATGGTTGGTACATAAAATAATCAGCGCAAGCACTGAGCGGGTATAGCTTAATGGTAAAGCCCCTGCCTTCCAAGCAGGCTATGTCGGTTCGATTCCGTCTACCCGCTCCAACTCAGCCCCTCCATCTCTAACATTCCGGTCGAATGCGTCAAAAGGCCCGGATCGTGCCCCGAATTGCGCCCAAAGCTTGACCCCATTGTCCCACGCCGCCATGAAACGTTGATTGACGCCTGATAAGGGCTGCGACCAGAATACAAGGGCCAGATATGGCAAGAACACGCTCCGCCAATCCAGCAAATGCACAAGCGCCCGGCGCCTACGATGAACGGGCTAGGTCTAAAAAAATTGGCGTGCTGCGGTCATTGTGGCCGTTTATGAAGCCCTATCGACTGCTGATGATCGGCGCGACTCTGGCGTTGATCCTGACGGCCAGCATGACGCTGACATTGCCCTTGGCTGTGCGGCGTGTGGTCGACAATTTCCGCATCGAAGATGGTGATTTGCTTGAATGGTACTTTCTGGCCGCCCTCGGTATAGCCGGGATTCTCGCCGTGGGTACGGGTATTCGCTATGCTTTGGTGACCCGGTTGGGTGAACGTGTGGTGGCCGATATCCGAAAGGCGGTTTTTGACCGCGTGATCGGGATGAGCCCCGAGTTTTACGAGCGCATCATGACCGGCGAAGTTCTGAGCCGGATCACCACCGACACAACGCTGATCCAATCGGTGCTGGGATCGTCTGTGTCCATCGCGCTCCGCAATCTTTTGATGTTCGTCGGCGGACTGGTGCTGATGCTGCTGACATCGGCTAAGCTGACTGGGATGGTGTTGCTACTGATTCCGCTGGTGGTTGTGCCAATATTGGTACTGGGCCGCAGGTTACGGGTGATCAGCCGGGAAAATCAGGACTGGATTGCGGCGTCCTCTGGAAATGCCGGCGAGGCGTTGGGTGCGGTGCAAACCGTGCAGGCTTTTACTCATGAGGACGCCAGCAGGACGCAGTTCGGAGAGATGACAGAAACTTCGTACGAAGTTTCTCTGCGTCGGATCCAGACCCGTGCGATTCTGACCGTCATTGTGATCTTTCTCGTCTTCTCGGGCATCGTTGGCGTGCTGTGGATGGGTGCGAATGATGTGCGTAACGGGGTTATGACCGAGGGCGTGCTGATCCAGTTTGTGATCTATTCGATCATCATGGCGGGTTCAGTCGCCGCGTTGTCCGAAATCTGGAGCGAGTTGCAGCGCGCTGCAGGTGCGACGGAGCGTTTGGTCGAGCTGCTGAACGCTGAGGATACCGTCAATGATCCGTCGCAGGCCAAGGATTTGCCTGTGCCCGTACGCGGAGAGATACGTTTCGACGATGTGACATTCCACTATCCCGCGCGCCCGGACGTTGTCGCGCTGGATCATTTGTCACTGCAGATTAAACCTGGGGAGACAGTGGCCTTTGTTGGCCCGTCTGGTGCGGGCAAGACAACAGTCATCCAGATGATTCAGCGGTTCTATGATCCCGATGCGGGACAGGTCAGTCTTGATGGGCTCGACCTGCGCGAGTTGAACCGTGACGACTTCCGTCAGCACATCGCGCTGGTCCCGCAAGACCCCGTGATCTTTGCCGCTTCGGCGCGCGAGAATATCCGCTTTGGCCGTCTGGACGCCTCAGATGCCGAAGTCGAGTCCGCCGCCCGAGCCGCCGCCGCGCATGAGTTCATCTCGGCTTTGCCCGAAGGGTATGACAGCTTTGTGGGCGAACGGGGCGTAATGCTGTCGGGTGGTCAGAAGCAACGTATCGCCATCGCACGTGCCATCCTGCGCGACGCACCGGTGCTGCTGCTGGACGAGGCGACCTCGGCTTTGGACGCAGAAAGCGAACGTGCGGTGCAGGGTGCGGTTGATAACATGAGGGCAGGGCGCACCACTCTGATCGTGGCGCACCGTCTGGCGACCGTTAAGAAGGCAGACCGGATTGTCGTGCTGGAAGCCGGGCGCATTGTGGCGCAGGGTACCCATAACGATCTGGTGGCGCAGGACGGTTTGTATGCCCGCCTCGCACGCTTGCAGTTCACCGACGGGGTGGCTGCAGAATAAAGTGACGCTCCGGCACATCTCGTTTCGCCGTAGCGTCATTCTACATATTCCCGGACCTGATCGCTAAGCCCTTGCTTGCGCATGGTGTGTTTTGCTTCCATCTTGGAGGTGACAAACAAGCCTGTGCGCGACACGGGAGACAGATCAGGGGAGGAGCCACATGGCCTTTGTGGGATTGGAAGACAAGGCGCGCATCGAGCAGGAGATGGCGTGGGAAGATCGGGACGTACCCGTCACCTTCCATCAACTGTTGTCGCGGACGGCGGGCAAGTTCCCGAACCATAAAGCGATCAGCTTTCAGTTGTTGTCCGGCCCGAGCGACAAGGCCGAGACGCTGACATGGTCCGAGCTGCTGGGCAAAGTCAATCAGGCCGCCAACCTATTCCGTTCCCTTGGCATCGGAGAAAACGATGTGGTGGCCTATGTGCTGCCCAACTGCAACGAGACGCTGGTCACCATGATGGGCGGTGCGGTGGCCGGGATCGTGAACCCGATCAACCCGTTGCTGGAGCCAGAGCAGATCGCGGCGATCCTGCGTGAGACCAAGGCCAAGGTTGTCGTCACCCTGAAATCCTTTCCCAAAACCGATGTGGCCCAAAAGGTTGAAGAGGCTGTGCGTCACGCTCCGGGTGTCAACACGATCCTTGAGATCGACCTGAATCGCTATCTGACGCCGCCCAAATCCTGGCTTGTACCGTTCTTGCGCCCAAAGATGGGTGATAAAGAAAAGCTGGCCCATGCGGATTACAAGAACTTCCTTGATGAGCTGAACAAGCAACCTAAAACGCTGAACTTTGAGGATAGCCAGGAAGATCGGGTGGCGTGCTACTTCCACACGGGCGGCACTACGGGCATGCCGAAAGTAGCGCAGCACAAATACTCGGGCCTTATCTACAATGGCTGGTTGGGCAACACGCTGCTCTTTGACGAAAACGACGTCATCATGTGCCCTCTGCCGATGTTCCATGTCTTTGCGGTGCATGTCATCGTGATGGCGGCGGTGTCGTCTGGTGCACATGTGGTATTCCCGACGCCTGCCGGGTATCGCGGTGATGGTGTATTCGACAATTTCTGGAAACTGATCGAACGCTGGAAGGTTTCGTTCATCATCACAGTGCCGACAGCGATTTCAGCCAAAATGCAGCGACCTGTGGATGCGGATATATCCAGCGTTAAAACAGCATTTTCGGGATCAGCTCCGTTGCCGGTCGAACTGTTCCGTCGTTTTGAAGAAGCGACTGGCGTTACTATCGTCGAGGGCTACGGCCTGACCGAGGCCACTTGTCTGGTGTCATGCAACCCCGTGGATGGGGAAAAGAAGATCGGCTCGATCGGCATCCCATTCCCCTATACGGACGTCAAAATCCTGCAGGACGGGCCGGATGGACCAACCGAGTGCGGCGTAGATCAGATCGGTGAAATTTGCATCTCGAACCCCGGCGTATACGCGGGAAATACTTATACCGAGGCCGACAAGAATACGGACCTCTATCATTTCGATAAATACCTGCGCACGGGCGATCTGGGACGGTTTGATGAGGACGGCTATCTGTGGATCACCGGTCGCGCAAAGGACCTGATCATTCGCGGCGGACACAATATCGACCCTGCAGAAATCGAAGAGGCCTTGCTGGGCCATGACGCGGTCGCCTTCGCTGGGGCTATCGGTCAGCCCGATGCGCATTCGGGTGAGGTGCCTTGCGCCTTTGTTGAACTGGTCGAGGGGGCCTCGGTCACTGAACAGGAGCTGATGGACTATTGCAAGGTTCACGTCCACGAACGTGCAGCACAGCCCAAGCATATGACCATTCTGGATGAATTGCCGAAAACCGCCGTTGGCAAGGTTTTCAAACCCGAACTGCGCAAGCAGGCCATCACTCGCATCTACAACGGTGCTTTGGACGCCGCAGGCATTGAAGCGCGGGTTGTTTCGGTAATCGATGACAAGAAGCGAGGTCTTATCGCGCAGCTTGACGCGAATGGGTCTTCCGAAGACGATGTCTCAAAAGTGCTGGGTTCGTTTACCCGGCCATGGGAGTGGTCTGAATAATTCGGAGGAACAATGGACTATGAACGTCTGATCGACGAGGAGACCTGGGGTTTCATCCGGCGCACGGCCGAGAGCTATCCGGATGATACAGTAGAGATGTCCATTGCTGACCAACGCCGGGTCTATGACGCGATGTGTCAGGACTTCCGCCAGCCGCGCCCACCTGGCATCGAGGTGCGCGACAGGTCCGCCGATGGCGTACCTGTTCGCATCTATAGTGCCGGTGACCCCACCCGGACCGTCATCTATATACATGGTGGTGGGTTCGTCGTCGGGGGCTTGGATAGCCACGATGATGTCTGTGCGGAACTCTGCGCCCAGACGGGCTATCGGATCGTTTCGGTCGACTATCGGTTGTGCCCTGAGCATGTGCACCCGGCGCAGTTTCAGGATAGCTGGACCGCCACGAACTGGGTGGTTCAGGAATACGGAGAGCCGATCGTGCTGGCCGGTGACAGCGCGGGTGGCAATCTGGCAGCAGCCGTTTCGCACCATGGTCGGGGGCGGTTGGAAAATGTGCTGGGGCAGGTCCTCATATATCCCGGCTTAGGCGGAGATATGTCGCAGGGGTCGTATATCGAACATGCCAATGCCCCGCTGCTGACATTGGACGATATCCGGTTTTATGAGACTGTTCGGTATCAAGGGACCACGCCCCAGAACGATCCTACCTATGCACCGTTGTATGACGTCGATTTCTCGGGGCTACCGCCGACGGTGGTGGTGACCGCCGATTGCGATCCGCTGCGCGATGACGGGCAAGCTTACTGTGACCGGATCACAGCCGCAGGTGGGCAAGCACATTGCATCAACGAGGCCGGTTTGGTCCACGGATACCTGCGCGCCCGAACATCGGTCAGGCGCGCCGCTGACAGCTTTGAGCGGATTTCCGTGGCGATTGAGGCTTTGGGGCAGGGGATTTGGTCCTACGACTGAACCGCGTCAGGTCAGGAACGGCTTGGCTTTCATCGTATCCGCCACCGGTGCGCCCATGCGCTGAAGTATGGTTGGTGCAAGCTGTAGCTGGTCTATCACGGTATCGGGATCAGGGCCTTTGGCCTCTCCAAAGTAGTAAAGCGCTGTTTCCTGCTGCAACGGGCTGCGACCACCGTGATGGCCGCGTTCGTCCTGACCATGATCAGCCGTCACGATGACGTCATAACCCAACTGCTGCCAACGCGGAATGAATGGGGCCAGCATTTCGTCCATGACGAAACAGGCATGGTCCATCTCGGCGCAATCGTGGAAGAAACGATGCCCCATGCTGTCCAGTGTGCAAGTGTGCAGGATGCCATAATCCAGTCCGAAGCGCAGACACAGGTTGGTGAGCGAGGCAAACAGATCGACATCGCTTGGCGTCATCTGGTTGGCGTTGCCATATCCCGTCATTGAATGAAAGCGACCATGGTTGATTGTCAGGTTGTCGGGCTCGTCATATTCAACATCGCGGACGTAGTCGAACGGGTGGCGATTGAAGAATTGAGACCAATAGCTGTGGGTGACCGCGCCGGTTACACCTCCTGCCTCACGCACCTGACTGAACACATCCTTATGGCTTAGTCGGAAGACGTTGCCGTTGCCTGTACAGCCATGCTCTTGCGGTGTGACGCCGGTATGGATCGACGCATAGCAACTGGCAGAGGTCGAAGGCAGTACAGAGCGGAGTTTCCAAACCCGGGCAGCACCGCTGTCGACCCATCCTTCAAGATTGCCAAACAGTCGACGAAAGTTGCGCCAGGGGACGCCGTCGAGGATGATCAAAAGCAGTTTGCGGTCCATGTTCCGGCCCTTGTTTCTGAGTATTCGTTCCGGCGAACCTATGAGATTCGTCCGGCTATGGCTGCGCATTTGCGCCCCAAATAGCAAAATCCCGACGTCTGCTTGTGTTCACAGCGCCGGGAATTTGAATGGTCTTCGGTGTTTCTATGAGAAGGGCGCGGATCAGTTCCCCGCGCTCTCCATTTTGCGGTGAGCGACAACCTCTTCCAGCCAGCCAAGATGCATCTCAGGCACCGAGCTAAGCAGCAAGTCTGTATAGTCGTCGAATGGAGGGCTTAGCACCTGGCTCTTGGGACCGTAGCGAACCACCCGACCCTGGTACATCACCGCGATACTATCGCTGATCGCACGGACTGTCGCCAGATCGTGGGTGATGAACAGGTATGCCACATCCTCGATCTTTTGCAGATCCAGCAGAAGCTTGAGGATACCGTCCGCGACCAGCGGGTCGAGCGCCGAGGTGACCTCATCACAGATGATCATCTTTGGCTTGGCCGCCAGCGATCGCGCGATACAGACACGCTGTTTTTGACCACCCGACAGTTCCGCCGGATAACGATCGATGAACTTCTCGCCCAGTTCGATCTCATCCAGCAGCTCAACGATCCGCTTGCGTTTCTCGGCGCCGCGCATGTTGAAGTAGAACTCGAGTGGGCGTCCGATAATCGTACCGACGGTCTGACGCGGGTTCATTGCCACGTCGGCCATCTGGTAGATCATTTGCAGCTCGCGCAGGTCTTCACGCGTGCGGCCTTTCAGATCAGAGCTGAGCTTGCGGCCCGCAAAGGTAATCTCACCATCGCGGGGCGGAAGAAGCCCGGTGATGACCCGTGCCAGCGTAGACTTGCCCGACCCGGATTCACCCACAACCGCCAGTGTCTGCCCCGGATGAAGCTCGACGTTGACATTATGCAGCACGTCGAAGTTCAAGCCTTTGTAGCGCGCGGTGATACCATCGACGCTCAGCACGGGTTCAGGAGTTGGTTTTTTCTCTTCGTGTTCGATTGAGCGGACCGAAACCAGCGCCTGTGTGTACTCTTCTTGCGGGCGGTTGATGATCTGATCGGTATTTCCGTATTCGACCGTATCGCCCATCCGCAGCACCATGATGTCATCACTGACCTGGGCCACAACTGCCAGATCATGGGTGATATACAAGGCGGCAACGCCCGAGTCGCGAATGGCGTCTTTGATGGCCATCAGCACATCGATTTGGGTAGTCACGTCCAGTGCCGTGGTAGGTTCGTCAAAAACCACCAGATCAGGCTCGGGGCAAAGCGCCAGCGCCGTCATGCAGCGCTGCAGCTGTCCGCCCGAAACCTGATGCGGGTAACGATCACCGATATTGTCAGGGTCGGGCAGACCCAGCTTGGCAAAAAGCTCACGCGCGCGGGCTTCAGCCTCTTTGCGCGAAAACTTCTTCTGCTCAACTGCGGCCTCGACCACTTGATCCATGATCTTCTTTGCGGGGTTGAACGATGCGGCGGCGGATTGGGAAACATATGTTACCTCACCACCGCGCAGTTTGCGGATATCCCCATGAGATGTCTTGAGGATATCACGCCCGTTCACCCAAACCTCGCCCCCGGTGATTTTCACACCGCCACGGCCATAGGCCATTGAGGCCAGACCGATGGTAGATTTGCCAGCCCCGGATTCGCCGATCAGACCCAGCACCTTGCCTGGCGCGAGGTCAAAGCTGACCCCGTGCACGATCTCGATGTCATGGGGCTTTTCACCCGGCGGATAGACGGTCGCGCCGATTTTGAGGTCGCGGACCTTGAGAAGGATATCACTCATCCCCGGCCTCCTTTCAGCGATGTGGTACGATTCAGGACCCAGTCAGCCACCAGGTTGACCGAGATTGCCAGCGTCGCAATGGCCACAGCGGGATAAAGCGCTGCGCCGATACCATAGACGATGCCATCCTTGTTTTCTTTCACGATACCGCCCCAGTCAGCCAGCGGTGGCTGGACGCCCAGTCCCAGGAACGACAGGGTCGAGATGAACAGAACCATGAAGATGAACCGCAGTCCGAATTCGGCCACAAGTGGCGACAGCGCATTGGGCAGGATTTCCCGGAAGATGATCCAGGCGCGCCCTTCGCCGCGCAGCTTGGCGGCTTCAACATAGTCCATAACGTTGATGTCCACCGCTACAGATCGCGATAGGCGATACGGGCGGGTGGCATCCAGTAAGCCCATAACAAGGATTAGGATCGGGACGGTCACCGGAACGATGGCCAGAATGACCAGTGCCAGGATCAGAGTCGGGATTGACATGATCAGATCCACCGTACGGCTGAGCGCCTGATCAGCCCATCCGCCCAGTACAGCAGCCAGCAAGCCCAGCGACGTACCGGTCAGAAAGCTGAGCAGCGTCGCCGCTGCCGCGATGAAGATTGTCGTGCGCCCGCCATAGATCATGCGGGTCAGCAGATCGCGACCGATATTGTCAGTGCCTAGCAGATGTTCGGGGCTGCTCGGCTCCCAGACGTCGCCGACGACTTCTGCCATTCCATAGGGTGCAATCAACGGGGCGGCGATCGCCACAAAGAAATAGGCGAAGGTGAAGATAAGGCCAATCAGAGCCGAAAGAGGAATGTTCTTTATCATTTCGGATGCCTCAGTCTTGGGTTGGCAAGGATCGACACGATATCTGCAACCATGTTCAGACCGATATAAACGGCCGCAAACACCACGCCGCAGGCCAGAACAACCGGCACATCACGTTTGGTCACGGCATCCACAAGGTATTGCCCCATACCTGGATAGACGAACACAACCTCGACCACGACAACACCCACGACCAGATAGGCCAGGTTCAGCATGACGACGTTCACGATCGGTGAAATCGCGTTGGGAAAGGCATGGCGGGCAATAACCTGAAATGTGCTGAGGCCTTTCAATTCAGCGGTTTCGATATAGGCCGATTGCATGAGGTTCAGAATGGCCGCGCGCGTCATGCGCATCATCTGTGCCAGCACGACCAGCGTCAGAACAAAGGCAGGTAGCGCGATTGCATTCAACTTTTGTCCAAACGACATAGAATCATTGATCATCGCAAGCGACGAGAACCATCCCAATTTCACTGAGATATAGTAGATCACCACATAACCGATCAGAAATTCGGGGATCGAAACCGTCGTCAGGGTGATGGCTGAAATCAGTTTGTCGGGCCAGCGATTGCGGAACCGCACGGCAAGCAGCCCCAGAAAGATTGCAAGCGGTACGGAAACTATTGCTGCCACGCAAGCCAGGAACAGAGTGTTCCCAAGGCGTTTTCCAATACTCTCGGAGATATCAAGTTTGTTGGTCAGGGATTGACCCAGGTCACCCTGAAGTATGCCGCCCAACCACTCGAAATAGCGTGTAAGGGCAGGGCGGTTCAGGCCCATTTCTTCGCGTAGGTTTGCCAAGGCCTCTGGAGTTGCGGACTGCCCCAGGACGGCTTGCGCGGCGTCTCCGGGTAGGGCTTCGGTTAGGCCGAAAATCAGGGCCGAAGCGCCGAGCAGCAAAAGGAGTCCCAGCGCCAGGCGCTGGGAAACCAATTTGATGATGGGATGCATTATCCGTAGCCCGTTTTAGACGAACCACATTTTGCGGGATATGTTGCCGTTCATCATCTCTTGCGTCGGGTCAGATTCCCATCCGTCCAGTTGGTTGCTGATGCCCTCGACAAAGTCGTTGAACATCGGACAGATCAGGCCGCCTTCGTTGCGGACCATTTGACCCATTTGGCTGTAGATGGCTTTGCGTTTCTCAGGGTCGAGTTCCGCCTTTGCCGCGAACAATAAGTCGTCAAACGCCTGAACCTTAAACCTCGTGTCATTCCAGTCTGCGGTCGACAGATATGCAGTCGAGTACATCTGGTCCTGAACCGGGCGGCCGCCCCAATAAGACGCACAGAAGGGTTGAACGTTCCAAACCTCGGACCAGTAGCCATCATTGGGCTCACGCTTGATTTCAAGCGGAATTCCAGCCTGTGCAGCAGTCTGCTGGAACAGAGCAGCAGCATCTACAGCACCTGGGAACGCACCATCCGCAACGCGCAAAATAATCGGAGAGCCATCATGTCCAGATTTCTTATAGTGCTCTGCAGCCTTTTCAACGCTGAATTCGCGCTGTTCGATGGTTTCATCAAACAATGGATAGGCTGAATTGATCGGCATATCATTCCCGATCGAGCCATAGCCGCGCAGAACTTTGTCAACCAATTCCGCGCGGTTGATGGCGTACTTCAGTGCGGTGCGCAGTTCATTGTTATCAAACGGAGCCGTGTCGCAATGCATGATGAAGACATAGTGACCGCGACCAGCGGTTGAATGCACCGTCAGGTTAGGCGCACGGCCCAACAGGTCGGCAACTTTGGGTTCAACGCGGTTGACGGCGTGGACCTGTCCGGACTGCAGTGCAGCGGTCCGTGCCGTCGCATCGTTGATCACAACAACTTCTACGCTGTCAAAATTGCCGAAATCGCTGTTCCAGTGGTTTTCGTTCTTGGTGAACAAGTGGCGGACGCCGGGTTCGTCCACTTCTAGTTTGTACGGGCCGGTGCCGATACCTGCCGCAGGATTATCCATGCCGCCATCGGGCTGAATGATGAGGTGATAGTCGGCCATCAGATACGGCAGGTCGGCGTTCGGCTCGGTCAGTGTGACCTGGAAATTATCTCCATCGGCCTTCATCGACTCGATGCCTTTCATGATGCCCAAGGCACCTGATTTGGAATCTTCGTTCGAGTGGCGCTGCATAGTTTTCAGCACGTCTTCGCTGGTCATGGTCTTGCCGTTGTGGAACTCGACCCCTTGACGCAGCTTGAACGTCCATACTTTCGCGTCTGCACTTCCTTCGACGCTTTCAGCCAGGCGCGGTTCGATGGTTCCGTCGGGCGCCACTTCGACCAGTTGGTCTCCGAACTGCTTGCCGTTCTGGAACGGGACTGAGCTTGCGTAGGTTGCCGGATCAAGTGAGTTGGTTGATTCACCACCCTGCAAACCGAATTTCAGATCGCCGCCCTTTTTCGGACCAGCGGCACGTGCCGCATCGGCAAACATAGTGCTTGCCATTGCGGCCGAGACACCCAGTGCCGCTGCTTTGCCCATGAATTCACGGCGGGTCAGCTTTCCAGCTGTGACCTGCTTTGACATGTGAGTGAGTTGTTCGTTCATCCAGATTTCTCCCAGTTGATAGGATGTTCAGCCCGTTGGCGGGCTTTTTATTGACGCATGAGTCAACTTAGGTGCAATTCAGGGCAGCGGGCAAGTGCAAATCTCTTGAAATAATGGGGAGGTTCCGCCTTTGATCGCGCCAGATGATCTTGTTATGAGCCTTTGGAAATCCAAAACCCCTTATTACTAACTACTTACTCTGACCTGAACAAATTATCCGATAGTTGCCTGGTCAGTTTAGCATGAACTTTCGTTCCACAGATCAAACGCCATTCCGGCCTTTAAGTGATTCTATCTGGTGGTTTTTTCGGATGGGCGGAGTCAGGGTCTAGGATCAGTTTTTTATTGCAACAATCAGATCCATTACGTTTGTTCCTGTGGGTCCAGTGACCAACAGCGCCCCCGCCTTGTCGAGGAAACTGCCGCTATCTGCATTGTCCAGATACGCTTGCGCCTTATCGGACCAAGTGTCACCGGTAACGATGGCGCCTGCTGCATCTGTTGGCCCGTCGGTGCCATCTGTTCCTCCGACGATGACGGTCAAATCAGATTGCCCTGCGATTTCGCGCGCGAGTGCCAGAGCAAGGGCCTGATTGCGCCCACCACGCCCTGGCGCATCAGGTAGGACCACGGTTGGTTCGCCGCCAAATACCATGGCGCCCTTGGGCATATTTCGCAGCCGATCTCCTAATTTAGCTGCAACCGAGAGATAGTCATCGTGCATCGCTTCTTCGTTGTCGAGGACCTTGATGCCTGAGTTCTCAGCCGCAAATGCTGCGGCGTCGCGCGCGTGTGCGTTTGATGCGATTATCGCGGTGTGGGCAGAAAACTCCGGTTCTTCAGGCGACGATCCGATACCGGAGCCAATAACACCCAGATCATCACCCGGGACGTCCGAGATCGCCAGAACGGTCACACTTTTCCCTGAGAATGCCGACAACAAACCGCCACCCTTGATCCGGGACAGCTTGCGCCGTTCCGTGTTCATTGCACCGATGTCGAGACCTTCACTCAGCAGTCTTTGGTTGAGGGCCTCAAGATCATCCAATGTCGTACCGGCCACGAGGTCCTCGGCAAGCGAAGAAGCCCCTCCCGAAACTAGCAGAAGCAGTTTGCTGTCGGGTTTCATCGCCTCAACCGTTTCGCGCAATGCCTGCCCACCCTTCAGACTGCGGGCATCGGGAACCGGGTGTGCAGCTTCAATCACCACAATATGCTCAGGCAGGTCGTGGCCATGGCCATCCTTGGTAACCACCAGAGTGGGCATTGGGCCAAACCGTTCGACGGCGGCACGGGCCATGGCACCTGCGGCTTTTCCAACGGCCAATATCTGATCTGGGGCTTCGATCGCCTGAGTGGCCTCCAGCGTTGCGCGATATCCATCAACCGCCGCCACACCTGCGCGCCAAATGTCCTGTGCCTGTTGCGAACTCTGCATCAGCTTTCCATCCAAATTGTGACTGGTCCGTCATTGACCAACTCTACCGCCATGTCAGCTCCGAACGCACCTGTCTCAACCGGAATGCCCCGCGATGAAAGGTTGTGTACAAACGCCTCGTAGAGGTGTTCGCCCTCAGCCGCCGGGGCGGCCTTGGAAAACCCAGGCCTGTTTCCACGCGATGTGTCAGCTGCCAAGGTGAACTGGCTGACCACCAGGGCCGAGCCCTCAATATCCAATATCGACCGGTTCATCTTTCCCGCGTCGTCCTTGAAGATACGAAGCTTTGCGATCTTTTCAGCCAATTGATCAGTTTGTGTCTCTCCATCCCCCTGCATCGCACAAACCAGAATCATCAATCCGGGGCCCGATCGCCCGATCACTGTTCCATCGACTTTGACCGAGGCACTGGAAATTCTTTGAAGTAAGGCGCGCATCTGCAGGTCCTGTATTCTATTGCTATTCGTGCCAATCGATCACTTCATCCAGCGCGGCACGTTCCGTTCTGAACGCGTTCGCCGGGTGATCCATATCCGCATATCCGAACGAAATCGCGCACAGAATCAAGCGATCTTCTGATATCCCGAAATAACGGTGAAGAAATGCGCCATGGGCCGCTACCGCTGCCTGCGGGATACAAGCAACACCCACGGCCTGCGCCGCCAGTGAAAATGCGGTCACGAAGCCACCACAATCCATCGCGCCGTAAGGGCCCAGTTCAGCCGGGCTGGACAGTATGGCGCAATGTGGGGCGCCGAACAGAGCGTAGTTTTCCATCATCTGTTGCGCCGAGGCCCTGCGATCACCTTTTTCGATACCAACCGCTTTGTAGAGGGCCCAGCCACAGGCGCGACGGCGCTCTTGATAAACACCGGAATAGCCGGTTGGAAAGGGTAGGTCCGGAGCAGGCGCAACGTGCGAAGCTTCGTGTTGCAACGCGTCCCGAAACTGGTCTGTCTCGGCCCCGCTGGTGATGACGACCTGCCAGGGTTGCGCGTTGCACCAGCTTGGAACACGCGCAGCACTGGCGACGATCTGTTCAATCTGTTCGCGCGGCACCAGGTCCGTGCGAAAGGCACGGCAAGAAAAACGATCGGCCAAGAGCGCGTTCAGAGCGTCAAGGTGCAATTCAACATCTCCTTTCAGGCATGCCGAGGAGTAGGTTCCATGAGCGTGCTCTGCTTATCAGCTTTATTGCTGTCCAGTTGCCACCAGATACCCGACGCCGGCCGCAACGAGAAGGCCCAGAACCACGGCGATCGTAATCTTGATTGCGGACCAGGGACGCTCGCCCTGAACGCGGCCGGTCCGGCCATTGACCACAAAACGATAGGTCTGGCCGCGGTATTTATAGGCCGCCATCCAAACCGGCAGGAGGATGTGTTTGAATGTAACATCGCGCACTTCGGTGTCGACAGCGTGAATGCGCTGACGATCGCCTCCGATATCGAACCGCACGTCACGCTCGATCACCCGTGCCATATGTGCGCGGGCCTCTTGATAACCTTCTCGCAGTTCGACCGTGTAAGCCTCGGCGCGGAAACCGGCCAGATATTCCGGCTGGTATGGCTCAAGCGCAGGCAGGTCCCATGGCTCCAGCGCATCGGTATAGGATTTGGGCAGCGATTGTGATGCCAACACCAGAACATCGTCAAAGAACCGTGCAACCCGTCCGGATTTTGGCGTCCAGCGCACTTTGGGAACCTGTTGCTGCACGCGCTTTCCATCGCGCATCACAGTGCGAGTTTCGTAATACACCACACCGCGTTCCCCACGATAGCTCGACTTGGTATCAGCGTCGAAGGTCCAATACGGGACATAAATGCCCTGCATCTTGCGTCCCTTTCGAGCGTATTCCTTCAACCCGTTGGGTGCAAACCACAGTCGGCCCAGCCAATCCCCCATTGCCTTGTGGGCCGAGCGTTCATCCAGTGCAAAGGGCAACACTCCGCGGGGTTTGATATGGCGGCTAACGCCTGTATCGGTCACTACCGGAGTGGCACAGAACGGGCACTCCGCAGCATGGGTGTTCGGATCAAACTCAACCTGAGCCGCGCAGTTTGGACAAGTCAGAACACGGGTTTCTTCAATCTCGCTGTCAGGCAAGCGATCCGCGATGGCGGCGTCGAAATCCAGCTCTCGCAGACTCGCACCACCCCATGGGCCAGCACCGATCGTTCTGGTGTTGCCACAATGATCGCAGGTCAGCGTTCCGTCACCGGGATTGAACCGATAATCCGCCCCGCATTGGTCGCAGGGGAAACGGTGTTCGTCTTTCGCCATGACAGAACCTCGAAATCAGGTTACCAAATGTCAGATCACGCGCCCGGAGGCGGCGGAGGCAGGATCGTGAACAGCTGTGCCAGTTCCTGCACGTCGCCTGCCTTCTTCCAACCGTCCTGTCCGGCGGTCCAAACGTGGGTCTCGCGCGTTATCTCACCATCGGTCGCCATTCGGCCCATCTTGGCCTTGGAAAACGGCCCGCTGGTCTGACCATCCACTGCGATATGCCATACATGCTCGACGGGTGGCGGGGGTGGCGGTGCCGCAGGCGCCGAGGCCTGCGGGGCAGCGGGAGCGGAACCGCCCCAAGGGCCGCTCGGCTGACCCGCTGCCATGTTCGACATCTGCTGCGCCATCGCCATGCCCATTCCCATGCCAAGACCCGCGCCCAGGCCGCCACCCTGGCCAGGGTTGTTGGCTGCCGCAGTCATCGCTTCGGCTGCGGAATACTGCGTGAACTTGCCCAGATCGCCCGCCAACCCCATCGATGTGCGTTTGTCCAGCGCGGCCTCGACCGCTGGTGGCAGCGAGATGTTCTCGATGTAGAACTCGGGCATGCTCAAACCATATCCGTCCAGCACCGGTGACACCTCGGCGGCAATCAGTTTGCCCAGATCGGCCGTGTTCGCCGCCATATCGAGAACTGGAATGCCCGAGCCTGCGATGACGCGGCTGAATTCCTGCACGATGATGTTTCTGATCTGAAAGCTGATCTCGTCCATGGTGAATTCACCATCGGTACCGACGATTTCGACCAGGAATTTCGCCGGGTCCTTGACCCGCACCGTATAGGTGCCGAAGGCCCGGATGCGTGTTGGTCCAAACTCGGGATCGCGCAGCATGATCGGGTTCTTGGTGCCCCATTTCAGGTCATTGAACCGGGTCGTGTTAACGAAGTAAATTTCAGACTTGAACGGAGACTGAAAGCCGTGATCCCAATGCTGCAGCGTCGTCATGATCGGCATGTTGTTTGTCTCAAGCATGTAGAGACCTGGGGTGAAGACATCCGCCAACTGCCCCTCATGCACAAAGACCGCCGCTTGACCTTCGCGCACGGTCAGCTTGGCGCCGTATTTGATCTCGTGTCCTTCACGCTCGAACCGCCAGACCATGGTGTCGCGCGTATCGTCGACCCAGTGGATGACATCTATGAATTCACCGGTCAGAAAATCAAAAATTCCCATTGGATTTCTCCTGTCTTCGGGGTCAGAGCGACTGCCCCATCAATTCGCGTGCAATGATACGGACCACTGGCCGCGCTTCGTCAGCTGTCATGCCAGGCTTGAGGCGCGGGTCGTATAGAATGGTTAGTAGTTTTTCATCATGGCTTGTGAGCAGGGCGAACTCGTCGTCATCGTTGAAGATTGATGGCCGGGCAGACGGGCTGTCATTCGGCAGCCCCAATCCCTGAGCGATCTCTTCGTGGACGCAACTCAGGCGCACCAGATCGGGATGTTCCGCCCGGATCAGGGCAACAGCCCGGGTATATGTCTGTGGCGCGCTGTTCGACGCCGAAGCGAATACAAAGCAATAGAAAGAGCGTGGCAGTTTGTCGAAGAGGTCAAGTTGTGCCTGCCCTATGCCCGGGATCAGTTGTCGCAGCCGGGCTTGCACATAAGCGGTATCATCTTCACCCGCCACGAAGACGTGGAAATTTGCATTCCGGGTGGTGGTTGAGACCGGGTGTCCAGTGAGCCGCGACAAGCGGTTGGCGTAGGCGTCAATTCGGGCGGCCTCTTGCTGGCGGACTTCAGGTGCAACCGATGGACCAAACTCGGGCTTTATGCGAACCGGCGACGACCAGCGACTAAGCTGTCGGCTGGTGCGACTGCTGCCGCTGGCAACGGCTTGCCCCGGATATTCATTATAAAACGCTATGGTCTCAAAGTTCCGAGCCAGATCATCGGCATCATAGGGCGTATCAGGGCCACCGCCATCGGTTCTCAGCAACCCGCGCGTCAGCAGGTTATTTTGTACGCTTTCATAGTATCGCGCGAGATCAAGGCTCGCTGGTGAGGGCGCTTGATATGCATTGCTCAGGCCTTGCGGCTGGGCAGGTTGAGGTTCAGGAGCGATCGTCGTCGTCAATGCCTCATCGCAGCCAGCAAATGCCAGCAGCGACAAGCCCAATACTGCAATCTTAGCGCGATGAAATGGCCGCACGCCCGCTGTTTCCATTATCCGGGAACAGCCGTTCCGGCATTGTCGCCGATCCCGTCCTGTCGCGCCTTGGCCGAGGCGAGCGTGTCGCGCAATTCGGCCTCCATCTTCTTCAGTTCTTCCTCGGCTGCGGCGCGTTTGGCCTTGCCTTCGTCTGCAATGGCGAGGCTTTCGTTGATGGTGCCGATCAGGTCTGCATTGGCTTGTTTGACGGCTTCGATATCGAAGACGCCACGCTCCATCTCTTCGCGGATCATTTTGTTGGATTCGCGCAAGTTGGCGGCGTTCGAGGTCAGCAATTCATTGGTCAGATCATTGGCATCACGTACGGCAGCGGCGGCCTCGGCACTGCGCTGTATGGTGACAGCTTGTGCCAGCTGGGTTTCCCAGAGCGGTACTGTGTTGACGAGGGTCGAGTTGATCTTGGTCACCAGTGACTTGTCATTTTCCTGCACCAGACGGATGGAGGGCAGCGATTGCATCGTCACCTGACGGGTAAGCTTCAGGTCGTGGACCCGGCGTTCCAGATCATCGCGCGCGGCACGCAAGTCGCGCAATTCCTGCGCTTTCATCACCTGTTGGTCTTCGGGCGCGGCCTGAACCTCGGCCTCTTTTTCAGGAATGTCGTGGCTGTCCAGCTCGGTCAGCTTCTCCTCTCCCGCTGCGATGTACAGTGCGAGTTCGTCGTAGAACTCCAGCGTTTTTTCGTACAGCAGATCCAAAGACTTGATATCTTTCAGCAGTGTATGCTCATGCCCCAGAAGATCATCAGTGATCCGGTCGATCTGGCTTTGAACGTCTTCATACTGCGCTGTGAACTTGGCAAAGGGCGCGGCGCGGCCCAGTAGTTTTTCCCACCAGCTACGCTCGCGACGTACATCCAGTTCGCTGACTGAGAATCCGCGGATCGTTGTTACGATGTTGCGAAGGCTGTCACCCGCCGGGCCCACATCCTTGTTGCGGACATCGGCCAGCATCGCCTGACTGATCTCTTGCAATTCTGCCTGTGCTGAAGACCCAAAGGACACGATCGAGTTTGTGTCGCCCATGTCGATCTCGCCCATCCGCTTGCGGATCTCGGCACCAACCGGTTCGTCGGCCTCTTCCAGCGGGACAATCTCGGCCTGCGGCTCGGGGAGAGCGACGGCGGTGACTTCCTGCACCAGCGTTTCAGCCTCGACTGCCTTGTTCTTGATCTCATCGGACATGGGGTAATCCTCGCTTACATAAAAGCCGGTCAGTCCAACCGGACGCCTTCGCGCTGCAGCCTGTCGCGCAGCACATCAATTTCAACCGTCAGATCACTGCGGTCATCCAATAGCATCTTTCGCGTCCGCGCCGCGAAATTCTGTTCAAGATCGTCCAGCAACGCCGAATAGTCCGCCAGCGCCTGCGCATCACGCGTCCGTGCATAGACGTCCGAAAACTTCACCGTCGCATCGCGCGCGCCCTGCAAATAAACCGTCAGGTATTTTCGGGCACTAGCCAGATCGCGCGGGTCTTCCTCGACCGTGCGAAACAGATCGCGGGCTGTATCCTGAAAGCGTTCGACCCGCGCTTCGATCCGGCGGTCACCTGCGCGTTTTATTGCATCTGTCATTTGGGTCAGATGGGTTTCGGCGTCCTCGACCACGCGTGCGACACGGTCCTGCTGGAAGGTGTCGACACCCTCCATTCCTTTGTCCTTCATTGGGTCGAGGCCGAAGGAAACCGAATGTAGAACCGTTGCAGCGGCGCCAAACAGGATGGGGGCCAGCAGGCTTACCTGTGATGCTGTTTCGGCGTCCAGAAATTCGGTCCGGTATGAGGCTAGCGCCGCCCCCAAACCGGTCAGAACGCTGGAAAATATCTTGCGGGGAAACGCAGGTCTGCGTGCGGTGCGGCGGGCGTTGTAAGCGGATTCGGCCCTTAAACCTTCGCGCAGCAGAAACGCGGCAGCGGTCAGTAGCCCTGCCGCAACCAGGCCTATGGTCATTCCGATCGCGCCATCGTTCAGAGACAGAAACACCAGTGGTATCGCCGGGACAAACAGGATGTTCGCGCGTGCACCTGCCGGTTCGACACGGGCACCATCGAATTGGCCACGCGATGGCTGATCCTGCGAGGAAACATCGCCTTCTGGGCTGAATTTGCCGCCGTACCGTTTGGCCATTTCGCTACAGGCCCCCCAACAGACCGGTGCAGACGCCGAACAACAGCACCAACAGGGCCGCATAGGCCAATTTTTGTACTCCGGTCCCGGACATGGCGCCCCCCAACTGTGACCATCAGGGAAAATTTAGGCGATACGAGGGCTTGGCGCTAGGGGGAAGGTTGAATAACCCGCGTCACTTGCGAGGTTTCTTGCCGATTGCTGGTCTTTTGCGCTGCGGTCGAGCATGGCGTTTGGCCGGGGGTATTCCGCTATCCTCAGCATCCAGCCCCAGTTGGTCGCGCATGACACGGCGGCGGATTTCTTCAACCTCGCCGGGTTTCAGGTTGCCCAGTTGGAATGGGCCGTAAGAAACCCGCAAAAGCCTGTTCACCACATAACCGATATCTTCGATAGCGCGGCGGATTTCGCGATTTTTGCCTTCGCGCAGGCCGATGGTCAGCCAAGCGTTCGCGCCCTGTTGCCGGTCCAGTGTCACGGTCATGGGCTGAAACCGCTCACCATCGATTACCAGGCCTTTGCGCAGCGGTTCGAAATCTTCGTCTTTGGGGCGTCCATTTACCCGCACCCGGTATTTGCGTAGCCATCCAGTTGAGGGCAGTTCCAGCTTGCGCTTGATGCCGCCATCATTAGTCAGCAGCAGCAATCCTTCCGAGTTCAGATCGAGTCGCCCGACGCTCATGACCCGGGGCATATCCTCGGGCAGGTCGTCAAAAATCGTCTTGCGGCCTTTTTCGTCACGCGCCGTCGTCACCAGTCCCGGTGGCTTGTGATAGAGCCACAGGCGTGATGGCTCGGGCTCGGATACTGGTTTACCATCGACGGTAATCCTGTCCTTGGCGGTTACGTTCAGCGCAGGGCTGTTGATCGCCTTGCCATTCACGGTCACACGTCCGGCTTCGATCATGCGTTCAGCTTCGCGGCGCGAGGCGACACCGGCGCGGGCCAGCACTTTGGCGATCCGGTCGCCGGGAGGAGGGGTATTGGTCATCCTCCGGCCATAACCCATCCCGGCGGCTTGCGAAAGACGGGTTTCTGAGGCAGTCAGAGGCATGAAGTTCAGATCCCACATGAAACAGGCGCTGGAACAGGCACAGGCGGCAGCAGACCGAGGTGAAGTGCCGGTCGGCGCGGTGATCGTCGCGCCCGACGGGCAGGTGGTGGCCGCAGATGGGAACCGCACCCGCGAGTTGAATGACCCCACTGCCCATGCTGAGATTCTGGCTCTGCGCGCCGCATGTGCCGCGGCCGGGTCCGAGCGTTTACCCGATCATGACCTTTACGTAACCCTTGAGCCTTGTGCCATGTGCGCCGCAGCGCTGGCCGCAGCCCGCATCCGGCGCATCTACTACGGCGCTTCCGATCCGAAATCTGGCGGTGTCGCGCATGGCGCGCGCGTGTTTTCACACCCACAGGCCCACCATCGACCCGAGGTCTATGACGGCATTGCCGCCGAAGAGGCTGCCGCGCTGCTGAAACGCTTCTTCGCGGCGCAGCGCGGTTAAGTTTTTACGACCATTTCACGTGAGATATCAGCCAGGGGCTTGCCCCCATCTGACGTCACCACAAAGCTTTCGGTAATCGCCAGTCCCCAGTCTGGGGTCCAGAGGCCGGGCATTAGGTGAAAGGTCATATTCTCTTGCAATTCCGTCGTGTCACCGGGTCGCAGGCTCATGGTGCGCTCGCCCCAGTCGGGCGGATAGCTGAGCCCGATGGGATAGCCGGTGCGGTTGGCTTTGACATACCCCGCGCGGGCGAAACTGTCATAGACACAAGCCGCGACCTCTTCGCAGGTGATGCCAGGGCGTGCGGCGGTCATTGTGTCGTCGATAGCGGTTAGAACGGCGGCTTCGGCCCGGCGGATATCATCCGGGGGATCACCCAGAAACAGGCTGCGACTGGCGGGGCAGTGATAGCGTCGATAGCAGCCGGAGATTTCGAAATAGGTCGCCTCATCCCGCGCCAGAGGTCGGTCGTTCCAAGTAATGTGCGAGGCAGAAGCCTCACGACCGGAGGGTGCAATCGGCACGATAGCAGGGTAATCTCCGGCTAGGCCGGGCAGTCCGGCGATGCCTGCCGCCTGCACTTCGGCGACAAGTTGGTTTTTGGGCAATCCTTCGCGATATGCGTCACGCAGAACTCCGTGCATATGTGCGGTCAGCTGACCCGCCTTGCGCATCATTGCGATCTCGGCATCGCTTTTTACGGCGCGCTTCCAATTCACAAGCCCTGTGGCGTCAATCAATGCACCGAAGGCGCGTTCGAGGATGCGGTGACTGGCGGCTGAGTAATAATAGTTATCCATCTCCACGCCGATACCAGAGGTCCAGCCGCGATCCCGCAACGCAAGGACGAGCGCGTCGACCGGATGGTGGTCCGGGTGTTGCACATGCTCTTCGGGCCAGTCCAGCAGGTCCATCTGGTCCAGCCAGGTGGTCTGCGCAGCCCCCGCCTTGTCCTGCGTTCTGCCCCACCAAAGGGGCGATCCGCTGGCGGGCAGGATGACCATCTGCGGTACGTAAAAGCTCCAACCGTCATAACCGGTGAGCCACGCCATGTTCGATGGGTCCGTGATCAACAAGGTCTCGATACCCTGTTGATCCATCGCAGAACGGGTCTTGTGAATGCGGTCAGCGTATTCCTGCGCGCT
Source organism: Ruegeria sp. SCSIO 43209 (assembly GCF_019904295.1). Lineage (NCBI taxonomy): Bacteria > Pseudomonadati > Pseudomonadota > Alphaproteobacteria > Rhodobacterales > Roseobacteraceae > Ruegeria > Ruegeria sp. SCSIO 43209. The sequence continues at coordinate 2,112,915 of NZ_CP065359.1, read as the reverse complement.
GAAATCCGACGCGGGCATCAGAGAGAAATCGCCTGCATGACCTCGGGCTCGATTACATCGACACCGGGTAACCCGTCAGCCAATTCCTGAGCCGATTGCGCGAGAATCGGAAAGGTCTTGTAATGGCACGGGATCACTGTCTTGAAATTGAAATACCGCTTGGCAGCATAGGCAGTGCCCTTCATGTCCATGGTAAAGTGGCCGCCTGCCGAAAGGATGCCGATATCGGGTTTGTAATAATCACCCATCCACTCCATGTCGGCCATAATGTCGGTATCGCCAGAGAAATAGAGCATACAGTCCTCGGACGCGATCATATAGCCGACCTCGGTTCCACCCGTGCGAAGACCATCAGGCGTCGAGAAGGTCGAGCTGTGCGACGCAGGCACCATCGTTAATTTGACACCGTTTAGGTCAACAGTGCCACCCTTGTTGAATCCGACCGTTTCAATACCTTCAGCCTCGGCCCAGTAGCCCATCAGGTCGTATTGCCCGACCACGGGCACGTTTAGATGTTTGGCCAGCGGCAGCACATCGACGACATGATCGAAATGAGTATGAGTCAGCAGGATATGCGTCGCGCCCGCAACGGCTGCGTCATGCTGATCTTCGGGCAAAGACGGGTTGCCCGTCAGCCAGGGATCGATCAATAGAACTTGTCCTGCTGTTTCGATGCGAAAGCTGCCATGTCCCAGCCAAATGATATCCATAGAGAATCCTCCCATTTTCCGCTTGGAGTTAGCCTAGCATCGGCTATGTAAAAATCTATGGATTGGACGCAGTATGTTGATGGATATTGTGAGAGGCTCTCACCCGCGTATTGGGCCGAGCCGATAAACGCGATTACCAATGCGGCCTTTCTTATTGCTGCATTTGTGATGTGGCAAAGGGCGCGCGGGCGGGGCGCACCTTTGGCGATGGCTTTGGTTGTCATATTGGCGATGATCGGAATTGGCAGCTATCTGTTCCATACCCATGCGCAGGTTTGGGCGGCGATCTTGGATGTGACGCCAATTCTGCTGTACATCCTCGTTTACATCTACGCAGTGAATCGCGATGTCTGGCGGCTGAGCAACAGATACGCGCTGGGTTTGACCGCGCTGTTCTTTCCATACGTGGCGCTGACGATCCCGCTATTCCAGTTGGTGCCTGGGCTTGGTGGCTCGGCGGCATACGCCCCAGTTCCTCTATTGATTCTGATTTATGCGGTCCTGTTGCGCCGGAAAGCCCCGGACACTGCGTGTGGGCTGACAATAGGAGCAACTGTCCTGATCACCTCGATCACCTTTCGATCACTGGACACTCCAATTTGCGGGTATCTGCCAACGGGGACGCATTTTATGTGGCACATTCTGAATGCAGTTATGCTGGGCTGGATGATTGAGGTTTATCTGCGGGCGATCCGAAATCCACCTGCCGGAGCTGCGGTGGCTGCAGGATCAGGACATTGATCAGAACCACCGAAGCATCATCCTGATTGGTTAGTCCCTGAACGCAGCAGCCAAAGCCTCGGGCAGATCAAATTCAGCCAATACGCGCGCGCGGCCTTCGGCTGACATCTTGAAAGCCGTTTTTTCAACGATGCGCTGGATTTTTTCGGCGGAGTGCTTGGCGGCAAAAGGTTCAAAGTACCATTTCAGAAAAACGAAACAGATCACGTCCTCAAGCGCCTGTACCTCGGCATTGCGCTTGATCCCCTGTTTGCGCAGCATTTGCCCGACGGCTTCTATATCGTCCGCACTATATTCAGCCTGTTCCATGAAACCTTGCACAACGTCAGCGTGATATACGCCTTGCGCCTTCCTCCAGGCCAGATACCCTGCACGTCCTTCGGGGTATTCAGTGCGCTTTAGCTTCCAGCGTTCGACATGCTGACCACGTGCGGCGATCTGTAAAGCATCCGACGCATCGGGAAATAGCCGATCCAGCTCGGTGCTCATGCGTTGGCCATAAAGCAGCTCGACCGGCTGGCCGTCCTCCATATTAGGGTCTTGCGCATTTGCTGCGTCAATTGCGTCCAGAACGGTTTGCTTGCGTGTGCTCATTCTCTGCTCCGTTAGCTCGCCTGAACTGCACCTGACGGGTGGTTCGGCGTTTGGTCCAAGACCATGCTAACGAGTTGTTGGAATGGGTGCAGCAGTCAATTGTAAAAAGCGCCGGATCGGGAGGGGGCATACCGATCCGGCGCGCAGGTCAGGGTTATTTGCCTGCCTGGGTGTGGTCCCTCGTCACGGGCTCCGAAACAGGCGCGGGGAAGCTAAGGTTTCGGGTCAGATTGTTCATATCGATACCCAAAGCCAGGGCGGGCGAGGTCAGAACCAGAGCGGACAATATGAAGGCGGGAAGAAGGGTTTTCATGAGGTGTCTCCGATTTCTCGTTGCGTCACGATATTGAGGTGAACTGTTCGGTTCATTTTTTCAATGGCAAAACTGAACTAATCGGTTTACTTATTTGCATATCAGCCATTCAAATATGCATGGCAGCTGGCGATATTGGGTCTGAATCCGCGTCTGCCGCCTGTCGCTCTTGCGAGTGTTGCGGCAGGCAGGTAAACGCCCCCTAACGTAGATGAGGGTTTCCGATGTCGATTGACCAAAGCACCGCCGCCAAGGTGGCCAAACTGGCCCGGATCAAGGTCGAGGATGATGCGCTGCCTGCGCTGGCGTCCGAGTTCAACAATATCCTCGGGTTTATCGAGCAACTGAACGAAGTGGATGTCGAAGGCGTCGAGCCGATGGTCTCGGTCGAGCCGATGCGCCTGAAGCGTCGTCAGGACGTGGTCACCGATGGAAACCAGCAGGACAAGGTCCTATCCAACGCCCCCGATGCGCGCGAAGGGTTCTTCGCTGTTCCAAAAGTTGTGGAGTAAGTCATGAGCGAACTGAACAAACTGGGCCTGGCCGAGGCCCGCGATGCGCTGCGTGCCAAAGAAGTGACCTCGGTCGAACTGACCGAGGCCTGCCTCAAGGCCATTGACGACGCCGACGCGCTGAACGCGTTTGTCCACAAGACGCCCGAGATCGCGTTGGAGCGCGCCAAGGCGGCGGATGAGCGGATCAAAGGCGGCGACGCGCCTTCGATGTGCGGTCTGCCGATCGGCATCAAGGACCTGTTTTGCACTAAGGGCGTGCCCTCGCAAGCGGCCTCGAATATTCTCGAGGGGTTCAAGCCCGAATACGAATCCACCGTGTCGCAACAATTGGCGGATGCTGGTGCTGTGATGCTGGGCAAGCTGAACATGGACGAGTTCGCGATGGGTTCGTCTAATGAAACATCCGTTTACGGCAATGCGGTCAGCCCGTGGCGGCGCGGCAATGACGATGCACAGCTGACACCCGGCGGCTCGTCCGGTGGCTCAGCCTCGGCTGTCTCGGCTGACCTGTGTCTGGCCGCGACCGGTACCGATACCGGCGGTTCGATCCGCCAGCCTGCTGCTTTTGTCGGCATCACCGGCATCAAGCCAACCTATGGCCGTTGCTCGCGTTGGGGTATCGTGGCCTTTGCGTCTTCGTTGGATCAGGCTGGACCGATGACCAAGAACGTCCGTGACGCAGCGATCATGCTGGAAACCATGTGCGGTCATGACCCCAAGGATTCCACCAGCGCCGAGCTGGCCGTGCCAAATTTCGAGGCGATGCTGACCGGCGATATCAAAGGCAAGAAAATCGGTATCCCCAAGGAATACCGCATGGACGGCATGCCTGCCGAGATTGAAAAGCTTTGGGCCGATGGCACCGCTATGCTGAAAGACGCAGGCGCCGAAATCGTAGATATCTCGCTGCCGCATACCAAATACGCGCTGCCTGCCTATTACGTGATTGCTCCTGCCGAGGCGTCGTCGAACCTCGCCCGCTATGACGGTGTCCGGTATGGCCGCCGAGCGCAGTTGGCTCAAGGCGATGGCATCACCGAGATGTACGAAAAGACCCGCGCCGAAGGCTTCGGCCATGAGGTCCAGCGCCGGGTGATGATCGGCACCTACGTGCTGTCTGCAGGCTTCTATGACGCCTACTACAACCGCGCCCGCAAGGTCCGTACCCTGATCAAGAAGGACTTCGAAGATGTCTTTGCTGCAGGCGTTGATGCGATCCTGACCCCGGCAACGCCGTCGGCCTCGTTCGGTCTGGGCGAGATGACCGAGGCTGATCCTGTTCAGATGTACCTGAACGATGTGTTCACCGTGACAGTGAACCTCGCTGGCCTGCCCGGTATTTCGGTTCCTGCTGGTCTGGACAAACAGGGCCTTCCGTTGGGTCTGCAGCTGATCGGCCGTCCGTGGGAGGAAGGCGATCTGCTCAACACCGCCTACGCGCTAGAGAGCGCGGCTGGGTTTGTGGCCAAGCCCGGAAAATGGTGGTAATCCTCAATCCTGACACGGCAATAAAGAACCGGAGCAGTCAAATGCGCAAATTGCTTCTGATCCCGGCCCTTGGGCTGATCGCGGCATGTGATACCGTTACCCCTGTTTCGGGTACCGGTTTCAATACGCCGGAATATCAGGCGCAGCGCGAGGCCGAACTGGCCGGGCAGGGTCTGGCCGGTAATCCGCTTGCGCCACCCGAGGCGGTTTCCGAACAGCCGCTCTCGGCGCAGGGGGCTGTTGGTGCCGCGCCGACAGGCGACGCCACTGACATCGCCAACCAGACAGCCATTGCCTTGGCGAATACGTCGGGTCAAGAGACGCGCGTCGCGCCTCTGACTGCAACAAACAACCCAAGTATCTCTGATGAGCAGGATTTTGAGGCTGTCTCGAACCGTCGCAGTATCGATGCCGACGCTGCTCGTATCGAACAGAATCGGCAGTCTTACGAGGTCGTCGCCCCTACTGCCGTGCCCGAGCGTGGCTCTGACGGGCAACCCAATATCGTGCAATACGCCCTGAGCACTTCGAACCCCATCGGTACCCAGTTGTACAGCCGAGCGGGATTTAACCTGCAGGCCAAGGCACAGCGCAACTGCGCTCAGTTCGCCTCACCTGATCAGGCGCAGATTGAGTTTCTGTCGAATGGAGGCCCCCAGCGTGACCGCAAAGGGCTGGATCCGGACGGCGACGGTTACGCCTGCGGCTGGGACCCCAGCCCGTTCCGCAGTGCCGTCAACAACTAAGCTCTCCCCCATCTGGCACCCATCGCCCAATTTCGGCCCCCGCCGGGATGGGCTGTCACCCAAGCTGATCGTGCTGCACTACACTGCAATGGAGAGCGCTGCTGCCGCGCTTGAACGTCTTTGCGATCCGGGTCCCGAGGTCTCCGCCCACTACCTGATCGGTCGCGACGGTGCGCTCTGGCAGCTTGTCCGAGAGGAAGATCGCGCTTGGCACGCCGGGGCAGGGGAGTGGCAAGGGCAAGCCGACATAAACTCCCGCTCGATCGGGATCGAGCTGGACAATGGCGGAGATCACCCGTTTGCCGAACCCCAAATGCGTGTATTGGAACAGCTTTTGCCCGAACTCATGCAGCGTTGGACCATCGCGCCTGAGGGTGTGATCGGGCATTCCGACATGGCACCGGGCCGCAAGTCCGACCCCGGCCCTCGGTTCGACTGGCAAAGGCTGGAACACCAGCGCCTTGCCGCTCGGCGTGGTACTGCCCTCGAACCGAACGTCAACTTCCGCGAGCTGGCGCAGAACCGGGGCTACACAGCGACAAGCGACGAGAAGACGCTCCTAAATTCCACACGCCTGCGCTATCGCCCGTGGGCCTCAGGCCCCTTGCACCTCGATGATCTCATAGCCCTCTGTCCGCTCCCAAAATCGACCTGATCCGCCCTTCATCTGGCCAAAAATATCTCGGGGATGAATTGGCCGTAGGCCAAGAAGGGGCTGGCCCCTTCACCACCCCAACCCCTCTTGACGCCATCACGCACAGAGCCTACCCAACTCACGCGCGGAGGGCCGGATGGCCGCTGGGGTCTTTAGGCCCGAGAGGAAAGTCCGGACTCCACAAGGCAACGGTGCCGGGTAACGCCCGGGCGGGGAAACCCGACGGAAAGCGCCACAGAAATCAGACCGCCACACATGTGTGGCAAGGGTGAAACGGTGGGGTAAGAGCCCACCGCGCCGCTGGCAACAGTGGCGGCACGGCAAGCCCCACCGGGAGCAATGCCGAATAGGGTCCCCGCGCGGGCCGGTCGGTGCAAACCGATACCGCCGCTAGGTACGCCTTGGCCGAGAGGGACCGGGTTGGCAGCTCGAGCCGCGCAGCAATGCACGGCCTAGAGGAATGGTCATCGAAGGGGGCAACCCTGGAACAGGATCCGGCTTACAGGCCCTCCGCGCATCTCCTGTTAACCGCCCGGAGGTGTGTAGGTGCCGCCAAGTGCTGCAGCTTTTTCGGCGACGGCAACAAATTCCTGCGCCGACCATGCGCGAACGGTCTCGATCCTCGAAACCGCACCCGTGCCCGCGACGGCCATGCCAATTGCCACAGCATCACTGCCTTCAGGCAGTTCGCTGATAACGACGACATCATTGCCTCCGGTGGTTATATAAAATGAGATCAGTCTGCCGCCTGCTTTCTCAAGCAAGGCCTTGACGGGACCGGTGCGATCTTCCGGTTTTGCCAACATTCCTTTGACCCCATCTTGCGAATAAGACGCATAGGTAATGAAAACAGGCATATTTCTCTCCCTTGGTTGCAGTTTATTCGGAGCGCTAAAAGCGGCCGACTCCTTGGCCGTGTCGCGTGCAGGATTGCGCGCAAACCGGAAAAGACCCGGCCAAATAGACAGCCGGGCGTTGCTATAGTTGTGAGCGGTGTTGTCCGCCGGAATTTACATCCGGCCCGGTATTACCTAAGTCCGCAAAACGGGCTTCGAAGGTTCCGGCGACACTATCACAGAATCGTGAGCGCTCCAAATCGACTGCTCTTGAAGCCGTGTCAGGAATTGTTCCCCTAACGCGGCGAATCCGGTTGACTTGGGCGCATGAGCGGTTAAAAGCGCACGCTCATAAGGATTCAACCGAAAGGCCCCTGCCTTTTCGGACGCAGGAGATAACCATGGCGAAGCCGACGACAATCAAGATCCGTCTGAACTCGACCGCGGGCACGGGCCACTTCTACGTGACCAAGAAGAACGCGCGCACCATGACCGAGAAAATGACCATTCGTAAATACGATCCGGTCGCTCGGAAGCATGTCGAGTACAAAGAAGGCAAGATCAAGTAATCTGCCCTCTGACATACTTTTTGAAGAAGGACTCTGCCATGCAGGGTCCTTTTTTGTATTGTTTTGGGGTATCTCTTAGTAGGCGTAAACCAAGCAGGGGCGTTGCAGGGGCGCATCAGAGGTTTGGGTGTTCTGAATCTCAGCGGCTTGCTTTTTCTAATCCCCTGCCGCTACGCTTCAGCAACCCTTTCCAAAATGTTGACCGCCATGAAAAAAATCTTGTTGCCCGCTCTTGCTGTTCTGACATTGTCAGCCTGCGAAGACCCCTTTAACCGCGAAGGTGTTGGTTTCACCGGGATTGATGGTGAACCGCGCACAGTGTCGGATGTGAAAGGCGCCGTAGCCTTTTTGCCGCCAGAAACCAACATCCCGGCGGAACTGGCCAAGCTACCAACGGTCCAGGTTACATCGGACAAAGCCGAGCTTGAAAAGATCGCGGGTGTCGCAATCGATAATGGCGGTCGCTCAGATGCGAATTCAGTTCAGCTCACTGGCAGTGATACCAATCTGTACCTGAGCAATGTCAGTGTAAACGGTCAGTTGTTCGGCGTCCTGCGTACGGAAAACAACTCCACCAAAGTTGATACATCGGTGGGCTCGGCCTTTGGCGCTCAAACGGAACGCTTTACCGGATGCTTGCCCGCGGGTGATGTATACCGCAAAGGTTCGTCCGAGCGCAGTTCGGGTTTTGCAGTGCCACTGAACTGCCGTTAATTTAGCTTACACAATCTAAGTAAAAGCCCCCGCCATTGGCGGGGGCTTTCTAGTTTCAGTGTTTCTGCAAGTCTTACGAGACGCTGAACAAGGGCCCAAACCCAGCAGCGGTCATTCAATCCATGTGACACACCGGACGATGATCACGTGAGTTCAGAGGCCCCCGCCATCCGTTGGCATCCAAGCAAGCGCTATGCGTGTTCTCTATTTCGCCCCACCGCCAAAGAATAATCAGTGGTGAAACTCAGACCCGATCAGCAGAACTGTTTAACCTCAACTGATAGGAAGCAACGTTCATTGCTCTACCAATGCCTGCCCATTCTCGTCAAAGAAATGAAGTTTGTCGGTGGGAAAATGCAGGCCGATCTTTGCCCCAGGCTTTAGAGCGGTGTCCCCATTCAGGCGCACGGTAACCTTCTCTTCGGCGCCGCAATCCACGATCAGGAAGGTATCTGCCCCCAGATACTCAATCACCTCGATGATGCCATCACATTGCCCATCGCCCGATGATACAACATCGATGTGTTCGGGGCGAATGCCGAGTTTGCTTGCTACACCCGAGCGCGCGAAGTCGCCGCCTCTGCCATGTTCCAGAGTGTAGCCATCGTTCTGAGTCGTGCACGGCAATATGTTCATTTTGGGGCTGCCAATGAACTGTGCGACAAACAGATTGGCAGGGCGTTCGTAAAGTTCGCGGGGTGTGCCGACTTGCGCGATCTTGCCGTACTCAAGCACGACGATGCGGTCGGCCAATGTCATCGCTTCAACCTGATCGTGCGTCACGTAGATCATTGTGCGCTTTAGGTTCTGATGAAGTTTCGCGATTTCGTAACGCATTTCGACACGAAGCGCTGCATCAAGATTCGAGAGCGGTTCATCGAACAGAAACGCCGTCGGGTCGCGCACGATAGAACGACCAATTGCAACGCGCTGCCGCTGTCCACCGGACAGGTCCTTGGGGCGACGTTCCAGAAAAGGTCCCAGCTTGAGAACCTCGGCGGCTTTATTGACCTGCTCTGCTATCTCGGCCTTCGGAACACCCGCGACCTTAAGTGAGAACCCCATATTTTCGGCGACCGTCAGGTGGGGATAAAGCGCATAGGACTGGAACACCATCGTCAGACCCCGCTTGGAGGGTGGGTGATCCGTGACATCATTGCCGTTGATTAGTAGCGATCCGCGCGAGATATCTTCAAGCCCACCGATCATGCGAAGCAGGGTGGATTTTCCACAGCCCGATGGACCGACGAAGACGATGAATTCACCTTCATCAATCATTAGGTCAACGCCTTTGATGACCTGGGCCGAGCCAAACCACTTTTCGACGGATTTTAGTTCGATGCTGCCCATTAGTTCCTCCCTGCCCAATGCAGCCAAACCGCGGCTGTCCAGGTGAATGAATTCCCTCCGGCAGGGCTGCCGGTCAGAGGATCGTAGTATTCAGCGAAGCCGTTTGTTGCGATCAGCTGCGACGTTTTCTGGCGCAGTGCCTCGGCTTCTTCGAGGTGCCCCATATCCGCTAATCCAAACCCGATCAGCATATTCATGAAACCCCAAGTGGGACCCCTCCAGTACCTGCGTTGGTCGAAGTTGGGCATCGCGGGGTCATAGCTGGGAACTGGAAAGGGTACTTTTGCAAGCGTCGCCCGCAGGCGCTCCAGCATGTGCTGTGAGTCAAGTCCCCCAAACCAGCAAAGATACGACGCGTTAGAGATGCTTCCGGCCCAATCACCAGTCAGCGCATCACGCGAGTCGAACGAGCTCAGCGTTTCGTTCCACAAAGATCGCGCGCCCGCTTCGAGCCTTTGAATGTCGCTACTTAGTTCATCCGCAGCAATTCCAAGCCTTTCGCTGATCTCCTGCAGATCGCGTGCGGCGCGCAGAGTGATAAATGTCATCGTCGGATCTGCGACTCGGAAGTGATTCAGGCTCAGCAACTTCTGTTGATCCCAGTCGGCCTGACAGCCGATCTGAACCAATTTGATATAGCGGTCATAGTCGTATTTGGTCGGTCGGTCTGCACTGTTGACGTGGCTTGTGTCACGACGCTGGTAGTCTCCGACACCTGTGGGATCTACGCCCTCCATTGCTTTGTCCCAGTCCGGTGCATTGTCGCGACCAGCTTCCCACGGATGCGTGGTGCAGACCGCGCCGTGTTCGTCGAGTCGCCATTTCATGATCCAGCGATGCCACGCCAGCAGAGATGGGAAGAGCGCGCGAACGCGGTCCGCGCCTGCATCGCCATCTTTTTCCCAGATCTTCCGCGCCACAGTTGCAGCCACCGGGGGCTGAATGATGCCAGAGGACGGGATCGGCCCGTGGCCACCCCAGACATCCGGGCCGGGGTAATATCCGTCATCCTGTTTGTGGAACAGGATATGCGGCACCATTCCATCATCCCACTGGCCCGAGAACAGTGTTTCAAGTTCCACCCAGGCTCGATCAATGTCGAACTCGGCAAAACCAAGCGCCGCAATCGCGCTGTCCCAATTCCATTGATAGGGGTAAAGCCCTTCGGTCGGGATGGTGTAGCCGCCGCGATCATTGGCAACCAGAATGTTGCGCGCCTCGCGGTCGGGGTTTGTATGTTGGTTCATCTCAGTCATCCTTTGACGGACCCCGCAGTCAGGCCCTTAGTCATGAAACGTTCAAGTCCCAGGAACAGCGCCATGATCGGAACGGTGGCGATCACCGCACCGGCCATCAGATGCTGTCGGGGAATTTCCGAGGAGTTCAGCATCGTGACGCCTCGGGTCAGGGTAAATTTCGAAGGGTCGTCCAGCAGCATGAAGGCCAGCAGGAACTCGTTCCAAGCGATCATGAAGACGTAGAGCGAGACCGACGCCAGCGCAGGCAGGCTAAGCGGCAGCGTAATCTTCCAAATCACTGCCAGCCGCGAAAGCCCATCCATGAGACCGGCCTCTTCCACTTCCGTCGGCAAACCACGGAAATAACCTTGCAGCATGTACAGCGCGACAGGGATTGTCGTGACCGGGTAGATCATCACGATGCCAAGGATCGAGTTGCGCAAGCCAGTCAGCGAGAACGCGATATAGATCGGCAGCGCCAGAACGATCATCGGCACCATGTAGATCAGCAGAATCGAGCGCGAGAACGCCTTTTGCCCCGAGAAACGGAACCGCGCGACGGCATAGGCTCCGGGGACGCTGAACAGCAGGGTGATAAAGACCGTCAGGACCGAGACGTAGAGCGAGGTCCAAAGATAGGTGCCGAAGTTGAAATCGCGAAACAGCTCGGTATAGCTGCGAAACAGCGCGGTGCCTTGTGATAGATCTACCGAGAAATCCAGCGGGTTCTGCAACAGGGCCTGTTGCGACTTCAGGCTGGTCATCACCATCACATAGAACGGGATGATCACGATCGCGGTAAAGAAGATGTAGCCAAAGCCCGTACAGAACCGGATCACGGCCTCTTCGTACTCATGACGGGTGAGCTCGCCGAACGGAGTCTCTTTCAGGATTGCGGCAACGGATAGGTGCATCACGACTGCCATCGCCACGACGGTGACCAGTATTGCCTGCAGGGATGTGTCAGAGCCGATCAGGACAGGCCCGACTCCGGTCAGGCAAGACAGGCCTAACAAGGCGGAAACACCCAGTCGGGCCGGTGCGCGTTGCGCCGGGAAGCGGACATACACCAGACCGGCAACAGCCCCCCATATCAAGCAGAGCAAGACCTGTGGCCGGAACGCAGCCCCGGTCGAGAATGACATGGTGATGGCGACAGTAGTGGCGATCACCACCAGCCAGAGCGCGCCTAGAATCGGGGCGGTTATATACCCTTTGCGCATCACAAACCCTCCTCACGGCTGATGAAGCGGAAGAAGACGAAGCTGAAGGCAATCAGGCACATCAGGATCACAACGGCCACCGCTGCGCCTGCGCCGATGTTCGAAACCGCAAAGGCCTGTTCATAGACATTTACGGTCAGAGTACGGGTGCCGGCATTGCCGCCGGTCAGCAGGAAGATGTCGTCGAACTTGTTGAACGTCCAAATGAAACGCAGCAGGAACAGTACCGACAGGATGCCCAGCAGTTGCGGGATGCTCAGTAGCCAGAATTTCTGGAATGGTGAGGCTCCATCCATATCTGCTGCTTCATACATGCTGGAGTCGATTGATTGCATCCGCGCCAGAATGAACAGGAACGACAGCGGGAAATAGCGCCAGATCTCGAACACTGTCACCATGATCAGCGCCAAAGGGCGTTCCCCGAAGAAGTTGATCGGTTCACTGCTTAGTCCCATCTGCACCAACAATGCGTTGGCAGAACCTGAGAACGGGTCGAACAAGGTGACCCATGTGAAGGCCACAGCGATGACTGGCGCCACATAGGGGAACAGATAGAGGCCGCGTATGAACCCTTGTCCCTTGAAGCTTTTGTTCAGCAACAAGGCTGCAAACAGGCCCATCACCAAAGCTCCAATGGTGCCGACCACGGTGTAGAACAACGTGACCCACAGCACGCCCCAGAACTCGTCTCCATCAAAGACACGGGCGTAGTTTTCCAGACTGAATTCAAGGTTGGTCAGGACGCTGGGTCCGCTCCCGGTCACGCCGGGCTCTGATCCTTCGAGCAGCTCTTCGAAAGCGTCCGGATCTCCGTCCAATGTGACCGGAATACGGATGCGTTCGCGTTGACCGCCTTCCAGTGTGCCGAAATCGCAGAACAGGTTTTGCCCGTCCAGAACACAGGGACTTGCAACTTCGCGCGCCGTCACGCCGTCCGGTAGAACATCTGTCAGGGTGACTCCGACAACGGCGATGTCCTGACTTGAGTTGCGGACGCGGTATTCAATCCGCAGATCGTCTCCCGATCCGCGCAGGCTTTCACGCACCACAGGTGCAGGCGGACGAAGGTCAGACAGGGTGAAGGGCTTGAAGCTGATCCAAAAGATCGCCAGCAAGGGCAGGATCACCACAAGCGATACACTGATCACTGTCGGAGCCAGCAGCGTCCAGGCCAGACGCGCCTCGCGTTTGGCTAGCGCCCCGGTTCCGGTCGGTGGGGTGGCCGAAGACATGGGATACCTCGAAGGGTTGGGTGCAGCGGCGCAATCGCCGCTGCATGTGTCACAAGGTTACTGAACCTTCGCGAGCTCGTCGTTCATTGCGGCCACTGCAGCGGCGGCATCGATTTCATCGTCGATATATTGGCGCACGACCCGGTTAATTGCCTGGCTGTTGATCATTTTGGACGCCAAAGCCAGCTGGCCTTCAGCAACGCCCCAGCGCTGCGCCACGTCCAGACCGCCGACGATCTCATCGATCATCGCCTGATCATACAGCTCGCCCAACGGGGCTTTGCGGTCCACGCCTACAGGCAGTTCTGCCCATGCTTCCGAGAACGAGGTCGGGTTGTCAGCATTACCGCGACGGACCGGGAACTTGCCCTCGGGTGCGATGGCCAGTGTTTGAGTATAGCCGTCGTCCATGGCGAATTTCACGAACTCCATCGCCGCGTCGGTGTCGGCGTCGTTGGTGATGCCAAAGTAACGAACGTCACCCCAAGCCGCGCCATCCGGGTTCGATGGGCCCGAGAAGTTAGTGACGATACCAGTCTTCGAGGCCAGATCGCGCGAGGTCGGATCATCGTTGATCGTCGGCGGGGCGCTGTCGCGCAGACCGGCCAGTTCGTCAAGGATGAAGGGCGACCAGATGATCATCGCTGCTTTGCCATCAAAATACAGCTCGCGCGATTGTTTCCAGAATAGCTCACCCGGGGGCGAGGCTTTCGAGATCGCCTTGTAGAAATCCAATACCTCTATGGTCTTGGCTTCATCCAGCGGCTGGAAGCCGTCCGCGCCAACAGGGGTCACGCCATTGGCGAGGAACACATGCTCCAAAACCTGACTCATGAAGTTTTCATCAACTTTGGTTGCAGCAACGAAACCGTACATCTCGGGCGGGTTGTGCAACTGCTCCAGCGCAGCGACGACGTTGGCGAATGAGTTCGGGGCCTCAAGGCCCGCTTCATCAAACAGGTCTTTGCGGTAGACAACCATTTGGGTCCATCCATCGACCGGTACCGACGCGGTTTCGTCATTGAACGCCGCCATACCAAGCGCGCCGGGGGCGAAGGTGTCGGCGCCCAGTTCTTCGATCACTTCGGTGGCGGCTTCGGTGTCCAGAATGCCCGCTTCAGCCCATGGCAGGGCATATTGCAGCGGATGATAGACCACATCTGGCAGGTCTCCGGCGGCAAATGCTGCTGTGGCGCGTGTACCCAGATCACTTTCGGTGACCGGGATAACCTCGACCGTGGTGCCGGTTTCAGCCTTGAACTGGTCAGCCATTTCCTGTTGCTTGGCCAGCCGCTCGGGCTGTTCTTCGGTGGTCCAGAAGCGGATCGTATCCGCCTGAGCTGACGTCGCCGCCAATACTAGCGCAAGCGATGTTCCAAGCATCATTCGCGATGCTAAAGGTGCAAGTTTCATAGTCGGTTTCCTCCCCGGTTATGATCTTTTGAAAGTTGAATTTTTCGGGCCAGTTCCTCGGCTGTAACGCTTGGTGGCCCGTCGGAACTGCGTTCGATCAGAACGGCCTCACCAATCTCACGCAGATCTGCGGGCGCTTCACCGCGAGTCTGACTGATCAGCATCGTCGCAAGGCGTTCTCCGGCCCGCTTAGAATCGACGCTGAACGTGGTTAGACCAGGGCTGACATATTGGCATTCAGGGATGCCATCATATCCCAGAATTGATACATCTTGCCCGACCTCGAGGCCCAGTTCTGTACAGACCGAGTAACACCCCAGCGCAGCCAGATCCGTTGCAAATACTATTGCAGTAGGTGGGTGATTCAGCGTCAAAAGCGCGCGTGCCTCAACCGCACCCTCCTCGCGCGTACGAGCACCTTCCCGGATCAACTCGGGATCGGCAGGCAAGGCCGCGATCTTGAGACCTTCAAGATAACCGTCACGGCGCAGATGGCTGTAGTTGAATTTCGGATCGCTACCGACATATCCGATACGCGTATGGCCAAAATCGACGAGCCGACCGACCGCATCACGGGTTGCAGATTCACCCGAAATGTCGAACCAGGATGTCTCATCCTGCCAGTCCGCCTGCCCATACCCCGTGCGGCCATACATGATGAAGGGAACCTTCAACTCTTGCAGGTATTTCACCCTCGCATCGTCGACCTCGGTCCGGGGCAGAATGAATCCATCGGCTTTGCGCTCTTCGACAAGCCGCCCCAATACATCAAGCATATCTTTTTCGGACTTCGCCGTAGAAATCGTCATCGTCCAGTCGGATGCGCTCGCCGCTTCGCATGCTCCGGCCAGAAAATCCTGAAGAAATGGATTATGCCGGTCTGGTTCTTCGCTGTTGATGACCATGGCGATGGCGCGCACCCGCCCGGTTCGTATCGCCTGCGCATGGCTGAGTGGGCGATAGCCCATCTTTCGCGCCGTGGTTTCAACGCGCTTTCTCGTGGATTCCGAGATGTCGGTATATCCATTCAGGGCGCGGGACACCGTGCTCTTAGAAAGCCCAAGATGATCGGCCAATTGATCCAGTTTTACCCTGCCGGGGCCAGAATGACTCCGGGGGCGAGACTGCGGTTGCTGGAGAGTTGGATTCGTCATCATTCTTCTATTTGTTTTCTCCGAAACCGGTTTCGGCAATCAAAATTATGAAATTCTTTGATTGGATCGACCAAGTACACGAACGTTCCAATGGCGAATGGCGCTGATGAACGCACATGCAAACTTGCAAACGCGGCTTTCAGAGTGGTGCAAATTTAGGGTTGCGCCAACAAGGATGACTGCCGACTGCTACAGTAACTACAGGCTGATCATTGTTCGCCGAGCTTTGATGAGAATCGGTGAATTGAGCATGAGAATTATGCGTAAATACGGGCGACTATCCGGCTATGAGGGCGTGTAAAATTTGTGGAGGAAAAAGAATCTGGTCGGAACATCATGCGAATTCACCAAGGCTTGGTATTGGCTTTTGAAGAGCAACATAAAAAAAGCCCCGCTTAGCAAAGTGCCAAGCGAGGCTTTCTGTATTCTGTTGGAAGCGGTTTTATTCTCTGTTGCCCAGGAGTTGCAGCAGGAACATGAACATGTTGATGAAGTCCAGATACAGGTTCAAAGCACCCATGATCGCCGCTTTGCCAAGCCATTCCTGATCGCCAGCATGAGCCATCTGCAGATAGGTGGTTTTGATCTTCTGCGTGTCATAGGCGGTCAGGCCGGCAAAGATCAGCACACCCAGGATCGACACTGCGAACATGATCGCTGGTGATTGCAGGAAGATGTTGATCACCATCGCAACGATCAGGCCAATCACACCCATCATCAGGAAGGTGCCCATGCCGGACAGGTCTTTCTTGGTCACATAACCGTACAGCGAAAGACCTGCAAACGCGATCGAAGTCACAAGGAATACCTGCGCGATCGAGATGCCGGTGAATGCTACGAAAATCCAGCTCAGCGACAGGCCCATCACGGCTGCAAATGCATAAAAGAACAGCTGTGCGCCGGACGCCGAGAGGCGGTTGATGGCGGCGCCAAAGCCAAACACCATCGCCAAAGGTGCAAACATCACGATCCAGCCCAGGATATTGGGGCTCAGCGTGACCGGATCACGGAAGATCGACAGCAGTTGCGGGCTCGAGCCCACCGCCCATGCCACGGCAAATGTGATCAGCATGCCTACGGACATCGTGCCGTAGACTTTGTTCATATGGGCGCGCAGGCCCTCGTCTATCTCGGCAGCGCGCGCGCCGGACGCCGTCCGGATCGTGTCGAATTGTGCCATATAGGGGTCTCCCTTCAATATTCTGTTCGCAGCCCACGGATGCGAGCCGGTTTCCCGGTAAATATCGGAGAGTGTGGCCCTCGTTTCAAGGGTTTTAAGCCTGAAACTCAGCAAAACTGTCGGCAATTTTTGCAACTGTCGCCAAAAAACCGGCGGCTTGGTCGCCAAATCCCTCAAGCCGCCGGTATTTTCGAATTAATACAGATGTTTGTGCCAGCTGTCGGGCGCGTCCCAGAACGGGCGCTCTGCTTCGTTACGCGCGTCTTTGCGTGAAACGCCGATGTCATTCAGTGCATCATCATCAAGCTGGGCGAGGGCGCGCCGCTGACGAGCGAGGTTAAACAGGTCAAGTATCCGAGCACCAATCGCCTTACGCTTGATGCGACGATGAGCTGAGATGGCTATATGGGTCATGGTCATTGCCCTTTCCTGATTGTTTGATGAAACCTAGCGCTTCAATCAATTTCCTTGATCTATATGGAGTAGTCTGACATATTTTGGAAATGAATGTTTATGACGAGTCTCATAAGGAATCTTGAACATGCGAAATCTGGACATCACTACATTGCGGTCTTTCGTAGCTGTTGCTGATCATGGTGGCGTGACGCGTGCCGCTGGATTTCTTCACCTCACGCAATCTGCGGTCTCTATGCAGCTCAAGCGGCTGGAAGAGCTTTTGGGCCTGGAATTACTGGATCGATCCGGCCGAACCATCGCGCTAACGGCGTCCGGAGAGCAGCTGCTGGCTTATGCGCGGCGGATGATTGCGTTGAATGATGAAGTGATCGGGCGGCTGACGGATCAGGCGTTTGAGGGCGAGGTCGTGCTAGGCGTACCGCATGACGTCGTTCATCCGTTCATCCCGCGCGTGTTGAAGCGTTTCAATGCCAGCTTTCCTCGGGTCAGCGTAAACTTGGTCACTTCCAACACGCGGCACTTGAAAGAAGAGTTCGCACGCGGAAGCTTCGATCTGATTGTGACTACGGAATCGGGTGCGGGCGAAGGTGCCGAAACCCTGCACCATATGCCTTTGCGTTGGGTTGGCGCGCTGAACGGATCTGCCTGGCGCCAAAAGCCTTTGCGGCTGGGGTTTTGCCGGAATTGCATTTTTCGCCCAGTCGCGACAGCGGCGCTGGATGATGCGGGAATCGAATGGGATATGAGCATCGACAGCGATTCCGACCGCACCGTTGAAGCCACCGTCAGCGCTGATCTGGCTGTGGGAGTTTTGCTGGAAGGCACCCAGCCCAGCCATCAGGAACTGATTGACCATGCCGGGGTTCTGCCGGATTTGCCTGTGCAGTTCATCAACCTCTATGGTGCCGAGCGGGTACGTGAGGAATACGTATCAGAGCTTGCGAACCTACTGCGCCAAAATTTCAATCATCCAACGGCGCAGCCGCTTAAAGTGGCGAGTTGATGCGGATCACCACCTTGCCAGTGGATTTGCGATCGCGCAGCAGTTCCAAACCTTTTGCTGCATCCTGCAAGGGCAGGACGTGGCTGATATGAGGCTTTATCCGGCCCTCAGAATGCCAGCGGAACAAGGTGCTGAAGCTGTCGCGCACGATCTCGGGTCTGAAATTCAGATAGCCGCCGATATATACGCCGATCACGGTCAGGTTCTTGACCAATAGATGGTTGGCCGGGATCTGGGGCACCTCACCTCCCGCAAATCCGATCGGTAACAAGCGGCCTTCCGGGTTGGTCGCGCGGAAGGCGGCCTTGAAGACATCTCCACCAATCGCATCGTAGACCACGTCAGCACCACCCAGAGCGAGAACGCGGTCGCGCAGGTCTTCGCTTGCGTCAAGCAAATGGTCTGCACCAGCTTTTTGTGCCACGGCCAATTTGTCATGCCCGCGGGCTTGGGCGATGACTGTCGCCCCCATCAGTTTTCCGATTTCAACTGCGGTCAATCCCACGCCACCGGCGGCCCCGGTGACCAGCAGTGTCTCACCCGGTTGCAAGCGCGCCCGGTGTGCCAGAGCAATGTGGCTGGTGCCATAGGCGATCTGGATCGCGGCGGCGTCTTCGAAACTTGTGGAATCTGGAAGGGGAATAGCCCGGTCTGCATCAAAAACGCCTGATTCGGCCAACCCACCCTGGCCGGAATAAACCGCAACGCGATCACCCAGTTTCAAATGCGCGACATTGTTTCCAATTTCGGTGACAATCCCCGCGATCTCCATGCCCAGTGTATACGGCGCTTCGGGAGTATCCTGATACGTGCCTTTCTGCATCAGAAGGTCTGCAAAGTTCAGGCCGCAGGCGCGGATTGCGATACGAACTTGGTTCTCTTGCAGCGGTACTTCGCGTGTTTCGCATAGCTGAGCGGGTGCCCCTTTGGTCTCGATACGAAATGCCTGCATCATTGGTCTCCGCTCTTTTGTCGCCATAGGCCGTTTGGCTTGGCCGTTTGTCAATTCCATTCGCAATCTTCACAGCGTTAAACTGAATAGGGTGGATCAACTGTTTCCCATTTAGAAACTATTAATCTCTATGTTGGCCGTACAACCACAAACCACTGTTCGAATTCTCTGATTCAACCAGCTTGAAAAAATAAC
The DNA here is from genome assembly GCF_019904295.1 of Ruegeria sp. SCSIO 43209. Classification (NCBI taxonomy): domain Bacteria; kingdom Pseudomonadati; phylum Pseudomonadota; class Alphaproteobacteria; order Rhodobacterales; family Roseobacteraceae; genus Ruegeria; species Ruegeria sp. SCSIO 43209. The sequence continues at coordinate 2,093,677 of NZ_CP065359.1, read as the reverse complement.
GGATTGCGGCAATATTGTACTATGGTGCTGTTCGGGGGGCACGATCCGAATTAGGGAGTTCTTAAGCAGCGACCCGCTAACTAAGCGGCGATGGCTGCTGTCGCGGTTTCCCGGACAGGTGTTTGTGTAAAGGAGACTACCAATGACCCATCACGTCGATGTCCATGTGGGCAAACGCGTCCGGCATCGCCGCTGGCTGATTGGCATGACTCAGCAGCAGTTGGCGCAGCAAGTTGGTATCAAGTTTCAACAAATCCAAAAATACGAAACAGGGGCCAACCGGATAAGCGCATCGCGTTTGTGGGACATTGCCGAAGCGTTGGATGTTCCCGTCAGCTTTTTCTTCGAGGGTCTTGAAGAGGCTCAGAAGTCGGATGCAGACAAGAAATCGGTTCCTGCGGATTTGATGGGTGACAAAGAAGCGCTTGATCTTGTGCGCTCGTATTATGCGATCCCGGAAAACCAGCGTCGCCGCCTGTTTGAACTGGCACGCGTGCTGAGCGACGTCGCCTGATACAAGCGCTTGACTTCGCGGGGTGTGGGGCGCACGGGTAAGCAATGCAAAACACCCTACGAAGCGATCTAGAGATTGCCGAAGAAATGGCCGACGCTGCGCGGGCGGCCATTCTTCCGTTTTTCCGCCAATCTAACCTGAAGACAGACAACAAACTCGATGCCGGTTTTGATCCGGTGACAGCCGCTGATCGCGAAGCAGAAAAAGCAATGCGTAGGGTGCTGGCTGATCACCGGCCTGAGGACGGTATCCTGGGGGAAGAGTTCGGTCATTCCGAGGGAACTACCGGACGAGTTTGGGTGCTGGACCCAATTGATGGCACGCGCGGTTTCATAAGTGGTACGCCCACATGGGGTGTTCTGATCGCCCTAAGCGATGAGACTGGACCGAAGCTTGGTGTGATCGATCAGCCCTATATCGGCGAACGTTTTATCGGAGATAAAGAGCACGCCTTTGTCAAAGGCCCTTTGGGACGCACCGAACTTGGGACGCGTGACACTCGATCTCTGGACCAGGCGATCATCTTCACCACCTTCCCGGAGGTTGGCAGCGCGGTCGAGGCCGCCGCCTTCAAGGCGGTTTCTCAGAAAACGAAGCTGACACGCTATGGGATGGATTGTTATGCCTACGCGTTGCTCGCTGCAGGTCAAACTGATCTTGTGGTCGAGGCTGGATTGAATTCCTACGATATCCAGGCCCCAATCGCGGTGATCGAGGCCGCGGGTGGTATTGTGACGGATTGGCAGGGTAATCCGGCTCATAATGGTGGGCGTGCGCTCGCTGCAGCCAATACCGAGATTCATGCGGCAGCGCTAGAAATTCTGAAGCAATACTAAACGGGTTGCCGACCCTTCTTTGCGACTTTAAACTGATCACGGCTGGTTCTTACGCCCGTTTTCCACCAGCCCATCACTCCATGCATGAGACGGGCAGTATGCGGGAGTGCGAAAATGACAGAATTTCTGATCCGTAACGCCGATATGATCCTGACGATGGATGATGATCGGCAAGAGCTTGCAGGCGCTGATCTGCTGGTTCGGGATGGTAAGATTGCCCAGATTGGCCACCGCCTTACGAGCGATGGCGAAATACATGATGCCACTGGGTGTGTTGTGACCCCCGGTCTGGTGAACACCCATCACCATCTCTACCAAACGCTCACCCGCGCGGTTCCCGGCGGGCAGGACGCTTTGCTGTTTGGTTGGTTGCGAACGCTCTATCCCATCTGGTCCCGCTTTGGTCCTGACGAGATGTTTATATCTGCCCAGATCGGATTGGCCGAGATGGCACTGTCCGGCTGCTCGCTTAGCTCTGACCACCTTTACCTATATCCCAATGGCGCGCGGCTTGAACACACGATCCATGCAGCGTCAGAGCTGGGGCTGCGTTTTCATCCCACGCGTGGAGCTATGAGCATTGGCGAAAGTGATGGTGGACTGCCTCCTGATGCTTTGGTCGAATCCGAGCAGGCTATTCTGGAGGATATGATCCGCGTAGTAGATGCCTATCACGACCCATCTGAGGGTTCGATGTGTCGCGTTGGTTTGGCGCCGTGTTCACCGTTCTCGGTTAGCCGAGACTTGATGCGCGATGCCGCGCTGTTGGCGCGCGACAAAGGTGTGATGCTGCACACCCATCTGGCGGAGAACGATGAGGATATAGCCTATTCTCAAGATCAGTTCGGATGCAGACCCGGCCAATACGCCGAAGAATTGGGCTGGACCGGTTCAGATGTCTGGCACGCTCATTGTGTCAAGCTGGATAGCGCCGAGATTGACCTGTTTGCACGTAGCCGAACCGGCGTTGCGCACTGTCCATGTTCCAATTGTCGTCTTGGTTCAGGTATCGCGCCAGTCCGAAAAATGCGTGATCAAGGCGTGCCAGTCGGGTTGGGTGTGGATGGATCAGCCAGCAACGACAGCGGCAATCTGATGGCCGAGGCGCGCCAGTCTATGCTGCTGCAACGAGTCGCAAACGGCGCTGACGCCATGTCGGCCCGTGAGGCGCTTGAGATCGCCACCCGAGGCGGGGCGGATGTGTTGAATCGGCCCGATTGCGGCCGGCTTATGCCCGGTAAACGAGCTGATATTGCCATTTGGGACGTGCAAGGAATTGAAAGTGCAGGCAGTTGGGACCCCGCTGCGCTCCTTCTGGCCGGACCGACGCGTGTCAAACACCTCTTTGTCGAGGGACGCCAGATTGTTCGTAACAGTCAGATCGCCACGATCGACCTGCCAAGGGTCATAGAAACCCAGAATCTTCTGGCACGCGCGCTGGCAGAATAGCGGATCCGCTCTTCATCTGGCTAAAAATACCTCCGCCGGAGGCATGGGCCATAGGCCCATTCCTATCAATCAGAAACGGCTCGTCCGGCGATCCAGGTATCGGTTACGGCACGGTCATCACCCATCATAATGGTCGGGAACACCGCTTCCCAAAGATCATCAGCATGAGCTTCGCGCTGGGCGATAGCAGGCGTCGATGCGAGGTTCAGCACCGCCAGATCGGCTTCCATGCCCACGGCGATGTTTCCAATTCGGTCATCCATCCGCAGGGTACGAGCCGATCCCACCGTTCCAAGCCAAAGCAATTGCGACGGGTGCAAGGGTTGGCCCCGCAATTGACCAATCTCATAGGCCGCAGCCATTGTGCGCAGCATTGAAAAACTTGAGCCGCCTCCGGTGTCGGTGGCCAAGCCCACGCGGTGCCCTGAGTGGATCAGACCATTCATGTCAAACAGGCCAGAGCCGATAAACGTGTTTGATGTGGGGCAGTGGATCAGAGCTGCATCTACCTCGCGCAGACGATCCCGCTCTCGGTCTTCCAGATGGATTGCGTGCCCATAAAGGCCATTTCCGCCCAGCAATCCAAACTGCTCATAGGTGTCCAGATAGTCGCGCGCGTCGGGGAACAGGGATCGGACCCATTCGATCTCATCGGTCTGTTCGCTCAGATGGGTTTGCATCAGGCAGTCGGGATGCTCGGCCCAAAGCGCGCCCATCGCCTCCAGCTGTTCTGGCGTCGATGTCGGCGAAAATCGTGGAGTGATGGCGTAAGATATGCGATCAACCCCATGCCACTTTTCAAGCAGAGCTTTGGACTGGTCGTACCCGGTTTGTGCAGTATCCCGCAACCCCTCAGGCGCATTGCGATCCATGCAGGTTTTACCCGCGACAACCCGCTGCCCACGCGCCTGCGCGGCGGTAAAGAAGGCATCAACACTCTCTGGATGAATGGTACAAAAGCTGCACATTGTCGTGGTGCCATGGGCTGCGGTTAGGTCTAGATATCTGTTTGCAATTTCAGCGGCATAGGCGGGGTCGTCAAACTTCATCTCTTCAGGGAACGTGTAGCTGTTCAGCCAATCGATCAGCCGCTTTCCCCAGCTCGCGATCATTGCCGTCTGCGGATAGTGGACATGAGAATCCACAAATCCCGCCATGATCAGCTGATCGCCATAATCCTTAATGTTGGCTTCGGGATGCGCGTCAGACAGGTCGGACGCCTGGCCCAGTGCCGCGATGCGGCCATCTTCGATCAGGACGGCTTGGTGAATTTTGGTCGCATCGGTGGGCTCACCTTCGAACGGTGATCCGTTGAAGCTAAGCACACGTCCCTTCAGAAGCGTCTTTTGCGCCATTTGTTCTGTTCTCCGCCTGTTTTGGACCGCCAACCAGCATAGGGGCGCGAAAGATGCGGGTAAATTGGACCATTGTCATTGTTTTCCGGTAGCTGCTTCTTCTATCTAGGGGCAATCGACAAGAAAGAGGGGCAGCGCATGACGACAGGCAACGACGAAGCCAGACCCGATCAGCCCCGCGATGAGGACGCCTATGCGCTGGACCCGCGAACCGTTGCGGCCATCCTTTATGCGGTTGATGTCGAAGATCGTGCCAAGCTGATTGAGCTGATGGAGCCGCTACACGCGGCCGATATCGCTGACCTTCTGGAACAGATCAATCCTTACGACCGTGCGCGCCTGATCCGGCTGTATGACAAAGAGTTCGACGGCGATATCCTGTCGGAGCTCGACGAGTCAGTTCGGGAAGAAGTAATCAATGTCCTGAAACCGGACGTTCTGGCCGAAGCCGTTCGGGATATGGAAAGTGATGACGTTGTTGACCTTCTGGAAGACCTTGAAGAGCCGCAGCAAGAAACCATCCTGGGCGCGCTTGAAGACTCCGAACGCGTCGCGGCAGAGCAAGCCCTATCTTATCCAGAAAACTCTGCTGGCCGCCTTATGCAGCGCGAGGTGGTCATGGCGCCCGATCACTGGACCGTGGGGCAGGCCATCGATTTCATGCGTGCCACCGACGATTTGCCGGAACAGTTCTATCACGTCATACTTGTTGACCCGCGATTGAAACCGGTTGCTCAGGTCACGCTGGGCAAGTTGATGGCAACCCGGCGCGAGGTGCCGCTGCAGGACATTGCCGAAGATGAATTCCACACCATCCCCGTCGAACAGGATGAAGAGGACGTGGCCTATGCGTTCAATCAGTATCACCTGATTTCGGCTCCCGTCGTGGATGGCGACGGTCGTTTGGTCGGTGTCATCACCATCGACGATGCGATGGTGGTCCTGGACGAAGAATACGAAGAGGATATGCTGCGTCTTGCGGGCGTCTCGGACGAAAGCTCTCTGTCCGATAGTGTAGCGGCAACCAGTAGGCGCCGCTTGCCTTGGCTTGGTGTCAATCTGGTTACGGCGATTTGCGGATCGCTGGTGATTTCTCAGTTTGAGGCCGCGATTGATCAACTGGTGGCGCTCGCGATCCTGATGCCGATCGTCGCCTCGATGGGGGGCAATGCCGGGACCCAATCACTTACCGTTGCAGTGCGGGCGTTGGCAACACGCGACTTGACCGGCTCGAACGTAGGGCGCGTGATCCGGCGAGAACTGCTGGTGGGAATGCTCAACGGGCTGTGTTTCGCTATCGTGTTGGGAACCGTCGGGATGATGTGGTTCGACTCCCCGCTGCTGGGTGTCGTGATCGGATCTGCGCTGGTCGTGAACATGATCATCGCGGGCTTTGCTGGTACGGTAGTACCGGTCGTGCTGGACCGTCTGGGTGTTGACCCGGCGCTGGCGTCAGGAACCTTTGTGACCACGACAACGGATGTCATGGGGTTCTTCATCTTTCTGGGGCTTGCCAGCGTGGTGCTATTGTGAACGAGACAACCGATCTGACCGAAATCAAGGCCGCAGCGCGCAAGGCGGCATTCGCGCGACGCAAGGTAGCGTTTGATATGCGCATCCCGGGCGCGGCCGGGCGCTTGTCCGAGGTTCTGGCGGGTCATCGCGGTGTTCCCATGTCTGGCTACATGCCGATCCGCACCGAAATCGACCCGCTGCCTGCAATGGCCGAGGCTTCTGCATATGGTCCAGTGGGCGTGCCTGTCATTCAGGCCGCAGGGCAGGCGTTGCGCTTCTCTCGATGGACGCCTGAGGGCATACTGAAAGATGGACCCTTCGGCGCGAAAGTGCCCGAGATCGATGACTATTTCGACCCGGAAATCCTGATCGTGCCACTGGTTGCGTTTGATGCGAAGGGTGGCCGCTTGGGCTATGGCGGCGGCTTCTATGATCGCACGCTTGAAGGGTTGCGCGCCAAGCGCCCGACGCTTGCCATAGGATTTGCCTTTGATGCGCAGGAAGCCGAACATCTGCCGCTGGAGCCGACCGATCAACCACTCGATATGGTGATTACTGAAAGCCGGGTGCTAACTTTCTAAGTTATCCCTCGCTATGCGCGATCGCGATTTCCTTTACATTGGCAGGCTTCAGGCTGAGTGATTGTTTGCTTCTGCCTTGTTATTGCCACTTCCAGCCCCTAGGACCGCAATCATGAGGATTTTGTTTCTTGGTGACGTCATGGGGCGCTCGGGTCGCGCCGCCATCCAGCAGCATCTGCCACGCCTGCGTGACGAATGGCGGCTGGATTTTGTCGTTGTCAACGGCGAGAACTCCTCGAACGGAATGGGGCTGAGCGGGGACCACGCCAAGCTGCTTTTGGACGCGGGGGCCGATTGTATCACCTTGGGCGATCATGCTTTCGACCAGAAAGACATGCTGCAGTTTATTGAGAAAGAACCTCGCATCGTGCGTCCGTTGAATTATGCCAAAGGGGCACCGGGGCGGGGGCATCGACTGTTCACCGCGCCGGGCGGTCGCAAGGTTCTGGTGGTGCAGGTGTTAGGGCAGGTCTTCATGAAACGCCCCTTTGACGATCCCTTTTCGGCCATTGAACCGATCCTGAAATCGCACCCACGCGGCGGCCAGGCGCAGGCGATCATCGTCGACATGCATTGTGAGGCAACGTCCGAGAAAATGGCGATGGGCCATTATTGCGACAAACGCGCAAGCCTTGTGGTTGGGACGCATACGCATGTGCCTACCGCGGATGCGCAGGTATTGCCGGGCGGTACAGGATACCTGACCGATGCCGGGATGTGCGGCGACTATGACTCGGTCATCGGAATGGACAAGCAGGAACCGATGCGCCGGTTCATAACCGGGATGCCCAAGGCGCGGTTTACGCCTGCGACCGGTGAGGCGACCTTGAGCGGAGTTTTTGTCGAAACCGATGACCGCGATGGAAGCGCAAAATCCGTGCAGATGATTCGTGTTGGCGGGCGGTTGCAGCAGTCTACACCCTGAAAAGCACGTCAGACTTGCCCCGCCGCACGCAATACGTGAAACTACCTATTAGGCGCGTATGCCAGATCAGGGTTCGGACAGAATACCAAGAATGCAATTCCTTCAACTGACAGAGATGGGCAGCGCAATTCTGGCGCTGATGATCGTAGCGGGCATGTTCATCATGTTTCTGCGCGAGGTCTATCCGACCGAAGTTGTCGCCATCGGCGGGGCGGCCCTGATGCTGGCAACCGGTATCCTGCCCTATCAAAGTGCGCTTGCAGTCCTTTCGAATCCCGCGCCGTGGACCATCGGCGCGATGTTCATCATCATGGGTGCCTTGGTGCGCACCGGAGCGCTTGATGCCTTCACCTCGCTCGCGCAGAAGCAGGCGCAGGTGAACCCTCGGTTTGCTATCGGGTTATTGATGGCGTTTGTCGTCGTCGCTTCAGCGGTGGTGTCGAACACACCGGTTGTTGTTGTAATGATCCCGGTCTTTATCCAGATCGCCCGCACGCTGAACGTTTCGGCGTCCAAATTGTTGATCCCGCTCAGCTATGCGGCGATCCTTGGGGGTACGCTGACGCTGATTGGCACCTCGACTAACCTGTTGGTCGATGGTGTGGCCCGCGCACAGGGTATGACGGCGTTTTCAATCTTCGAGGTTACCCCGCTGGGCATCGCGCTGGTGATCTACGGTATGGTGTACCTGCGCTTCATTGCGCCACGACTGCTACCCGAGCGTGATAGCATGGCTGAGATGCTCAGCGACCGGTCCAAGATGAAGTTCTTTACTGAGGCGGTTATCCCACCCGACAGCAATCTGATCGACCGCGAAGTGACCGGCGTTCAGCTGTTCAAGCGCCCCGGTGTGCGCCTGATCGACGTCATCCGAGGCGATGACTCGCTGCGGCGGAACCTCAAGGGGGTGACGCTGAAAGTGGGCGACAGGGTAGTTTTGCGCACCGAGATGACCGAATTGCTGAGTCTTCAAAGCAACAAGGAACTCAAGCGCGTGGATCAGGTCTCAGCCGTTGAGACCAAGACGGTTGAGGTTCTGATCACGCCGGGCTGCCGAATGGTCGGTCGAACGCTTGGTGCGATGCGGTTACGTCGCCGATATGGTGTCTACGTCCTGGCGGTTCATCGCAGGAACCAGAATATCGGGCGTCAGTTGGATGCTTTGACCGTGCGCGTCGGGGATACGCTGCTGTTAGAGGGCTCGCCTGCGGATATCCAGAAGCTGGCCGCCGATATGGATATGGTCGATGTTACGCAACCTTCGGCACGAGCGTTTCGCCGCAGCCATGCGCCCATAGCCATCGGTGCGCTGGTCGGGATCGTCGCCCTGGCGGGGTTGGGCGTGGCACCGATTTTGCTGTTGTCGATCATCGCCGTTGCTGTGGTTTTGCTGACCCGATGTATCGACGCGGATGAGGCGTTCTCATTTGTCGAAGGCCGATTGCTGGCCCTGATCTTCTCCATGCTCGCAATTGGGGCTGCGCTCGATAAATCGGGCGCGGTTACACTGATTGTCGAAGCGGTCGCACCGGCGCTGGGCATGTTGCCACCTTTCTTGATCATATGGGCCGTATATCTGTTGACCTCGGTGCTAACCGAATTGGTTTCGAACAACGCCGTGGCGGTGGTGGTCACTCCGATCGCGATCTCTCTGGCTCAGGCTGTAGGAATTGATCCGCGCCCGCTGGTGGTCGCGGTGATGGTGGCGGCATCGGCATCCTTTGCGACGCCGATTGGCTATCAGACCAACATGATGGTGTATGGCCCGGGTGGGTACAGATTCACCGATTTTCTGAAAGTTGGTGTGCCGCTGAACCTGACTGTGGGTCTGCTGGCGTCACTTCTTATTCCGTTCATCTGGCCGCTCTGACACTGGCACGGATTCGCCGACCTGGTGTTTCGGGCCTTGTAAATGTCGATATCGTCACAATCTTTTTGCCTAAGATGAATGTGAAAGGATGGGATCATGCCTTTTCCAAAACTCGGGCAGGCCATTGTGGCCGGAGCAATCGTATTGGCCTTGCTGGGCAGCCAAAGCTCGGCAGGAACAGTCACTGGCACGGCAACCTACCGTGAACGGATCGCCCTGCCACCGGATGCGACGCTATTTGTCGAATTGCAGGATATCTCTCGGGCCGATGCGGCAGCGGTCACGCTGGCGGCGCAACGCTATGCGTTGAACGGAGTGCCCTCGGAATTTGAGCTGACTTTTGATGACGCGCTGATCCGCGAGGGTATGACCTATGCAGTACGCGGATCGATCTATCGCGGGGGTGAGCTGTTGTTTACGACGGATACGGTCCATCCCGTGCTGACCAACGGCGAAGGCAATTCGGCAGATCTTGTGCTGGTGCAGGCCGGTGCTCAGAGCCCCGCGACCCTGGAAGGGACTGAGTGGACAGCCATCGGTATCGGTGGAACCGTGCTCGATACAAAACGGCCGCCCCAGCTTTCCTTCGCCCAAGGTGGTGCGTTCGGTGGCACGGGCGGTTGCAACCGGTTTTCCGGGCAAGCCGAGATCACCGGCAACAGCCTTGAGTTTCCAGACAATATGGCCGCGACTTTAATGGCGTGCCCGCCAGAACTGGACGAGGTCGAGGATCAGTTCTTTGCCGCCCTGCAAAACGTGACGAGCTATGCCGTTGCCGGTGACAGCATGGTTTTGCTCGATGCTGCAGGTGAGCCGATACTGAAATTCGTGCGCACCCAGTAATCAGGCCACTGCGCGGGACCTTCCTGCGTTGCGACCCGAGAAGATGCAACCGCCCAGAAACGTGCCCTCTAGCGCGTTGTACCCGTGATAGCCGCCGCCGCCAAAGCCCGCGACCTCTCCGGCTGCAAACAAGCCGGGGACGATTTGTCCATTGGCGCCGATCATCTGACTGTCCAGATTGGTCTGCAGCCCGCCCAGTGTCTTGCGGGTCAGTACGTGCAGCTTGACCGCGATTAGCGGGCCGTTTGATGGATCGAGGAACTTGTGCGGTTTGGCCGTCCGGATCAGCTTGTCGCCCCGATAATTGCGTGCGGCAAGGATGGCCATCATCTGGGCGTCTTTGGAAAACGGATTGTCGACCTGAGAATCCCGTGCCTCGATCTGGGTGCGCAAATGCGTCTCGTCTATCAGACCTCCGCCTAATTGGTTCATGCCGCTGACCAATTCAGTCAGCGTGTTGGCGACGACGAAATCCTCGCCCTTTTCCTTGAACGCCTCGACCGGGCCGGTCGCCTTGGTGCCAGACAGGATGCGCTGACGGATCACCTCTTTCCAGCTGCCCGAAGTGAAATCAGGGTTCTGCTCGGACCCCGATAGTGCAAATTCCTTTTTGATGATCTTCTGGGTCAGAACGAACCAGCTGTATTCATATCCGGTTTTCAGGATCTCTTTCAGCGTTCCCAGCGTATCGAACCCCGGCAGGCAAGGGGGTTGTAGGCGATTGCCGCGCGCATCGAACCACATCGAACTTGGGCCGGGTAGAATACGTATACCGTGCGCGGGCCAGATCGGATCCCAATTGCGCACCCCTTCGGTGTAATGCCACATTCTGTCACCGTTGATGACATGTCCGCCAGCTTTCTCGCTGATCGGGATCATGCGGCCATCGACATGAAACGGAACGCCTGCCACCATATCTTTGGGCGGTTCACCCAGCCGGTCGCGGGGCCAGTTCTGTCTCACCATCTCAAAATTCCCACCGATCCCACCAGAGGTGACAATAATCGAAGGGGCATAGACTTCGAATTCGCCTACTTCGTCCCGGTTGGTCTTGCCACCTCTTTGAATGCCGTCATCGGCCAGGACTTCCCCTGACACGCCTTTGGCAGAACCATTTTGCATAATGATGTGGCTGACTTGGTGACGGAACTTCAATTGGATCAAGCCGGCGTCGACATGCGCGCGGACGCGGCGGATAAAATGCTCAAGTACACCTGGGCCGGTTCCCCAAGTGATGTGAAAGCGCGGGACCGAGTTGCCATGTCCGTCCGCATAAGAACCGCCGCGTTCGGCCCAGCCCACGACGGGAAACCAGCGCAGCCCCATGTCATGCAGCCACGGACGCATTTCACCTGCGGCGAACTCGACATAGGCTTCAGCCCATTTGCGGGGCCAGTTGTCTTCATCGCGGTCAAACTGCGCGCTGCCCATCCAGTCGCGCAGCGCCAGATCGTGGCTGTCGCGGATGCCCATGCGGCGCTGCTCGGGGGTGTCGACCATGAACAGGCCGCCGAGGCTCCAAAACGCCTGTCCACCCAGAAAATGCTCGGGCTCCTGATCCAGCACGATCACCCGCTTGCCCCGGTCGCCCAATTCGGCCGCCGCCGAGAGGCCCGCAAGGCCGCCTCCGATCACGATCGCATCTGCGGTGGTATTGGTCATCGGATGTCCTTTCAGCGGCTGCGGAACCAAAGGATGAAGGGGGTTACGACCACATACATCGTGATACCATAAACGGCGGCAGGAACGGCAAGTGGGCTGAAGCCGGTCGTGGTGCCGGTGATCAAAGCTGCCAGCGTAATTCCCATCGCCGAATTCTGAATGCCAGTCTCGACCGAGATCGTTTTCGCCTCACTCCATGTCAGATTGGCGATGCGCGCCAGCCCCAGACCGATCAGCAACAGCGCAACGTTCAACGCGATCAGAGCTGCCCCAATCGAGCTGAGGTTTTGGATGAAGAACTGCCAGTTTCCGGCCAGTGCCGCCGCGACGATCAGCACGAACAGTATCGATGCGAGCGTCGAAAGCGGGCCGTCGACCCGAATGGCGAACCCCCTTGCAAAGTGACGTATGGCGACGCCAATGGCGACTGGAAGGGTCGTGATCAGGAACAGCGCGGTGGCTAATGCGCTGATCGAAACTTTGGGTGCGGCCTCGCCTATGAAATGATCTATGGACCATGCGGCGAGAATGGGGACGGTCACGATGGACAGCAGGCTGATCACCGCTGTCAGGCTGACCGACAGCGCCACATCACCCTTGGCAAATTTTGCGAGGATGTTGCTGGTGACCCCACCGGGGCAAAAGCTTAAAAGCATGACACCCACGGCGATTTCAGCGGGCAGTCCGAACAGAGTGACCGTCGCGAAGGCAGCCAATGGTATCAGCACAACTTGACTGATGGCGCCAATGGCGAAGGGGTACCCCCGCGCCAAAACCCGGCGGAAATCGGCGGCTTCTAGCCCGATCCCCAGTGACAACATGATAATGGCCAGCGAAATGGGCAGGCCAACGTTGATAAGCAGGTCCAAGAACAACTCCTCCCAAAGTCATTCGGGTCAGCCTATGCGAGGGGTCGTAGATCAGGCAACAACGCCGTTGGGTCACCCGTAGCGTTGAGCAAACCGGCGCAGGATTTCACCCGGCTCCGTAACGTCTGCGGCATGGCACATATCGATCAAGCTTTGCGCATCCTCCGGCGGAAAATAGCCGTGGTCCTTGTAGATGTTAATCCGCTGCTCAAAATCTTTGGCGTCCGCTTCGGGGTGGAACTGGGTGGCATAGACATTCTGCCCCCAGCGGATCATCTGAAACGGGCAGGGGTCAGACGCTACCAGATGAACGCAGCCATCCGGCAGTAACTGTACGGCTTCCTTATGTCCCACAAACGCTTCGAATTTCGGCTTTAGGCCTGCGGTCAAGGGGTCTTGGGCGCCATCCTCTGTCAGACGGCAGTCGGACGGTCCGACCGGTTCGCCAAATTGCCGTTTGCTGACATCTCCGCCCAAATGTACGGCGAGAATACCCAAGCCATAGCAGCAGCCCATGAACGGGTGATCTTTCGCAGTGATCTGGGGCATCAGTCTCATGATCGCGCCTTCGATCTTTGCATCCAGCGCGGATTTGGTGGTCGGATCGTCACTGACGCAGCCGGGACCCCCACCCACGATGACACCAGCGTAATCGACGACATCCAGCCCTTCGGGCAGGTCTTCGCAATCCAGCCGGATGCGATGAGTTTGCGCAGGGCGCAGCCCGGTTTTGTCCAGTATCGAGGCATATTCGGCATCCGATGCATCGGTTTCCGGGCGCAGTTGCAGGATCAGAAAGCGTTTCATAGGCAGCCTTTAGCCATCAAAGCGGCCAGAACACAAGGATCGCGGGGATCGAGACCGCGATGATCAGGATTTCCAGCGGCAACCCCATGCGCCAGTAATCGCCAAAGCGGTATCCTCCGGGACCAAGCACCAGCGTATTGTTCTTGTGCCCAATGGGCGTCAGAAACGCGGCAGACGCCGCAACGGCCACCGTCATCAGAAACGGATCGGGCGACACCTGAAGCGTGCGCGCCATCTGAATGCCAACCGGGGCGGCGACAATGGCGGTGGCTGTGTTGTTCAACACATCGGACAGGGTCATCGTCACGACCATCAGTACGGTCAGGATTGCCCAGGCGGGCAGGCCGTTGGTCAGCTGAATCAAGGCGTTGGCGATCAACTCGGTTCCGCCCGAGGTTTCAAGCGCGCTGCCCAGTGGGATCATTGACCCCAGCAATACAACCACCGGCCATTCGATGTGGTTGTAGATATCCGCAATCGGCATGATCTTAGTCAGAACATAGGCTACGACCACGAACCCCAGTGCGATCGGCAGATAGATCAGCCCGATACTGGCCGCCAACACGGCAGCCGCAAATAGGCCGATGGCAAGCCAGGCTTTCTCATTCGCGGTTACATTCAAGCCGCGCTCGGCCAGGGGCAGGCAGCCGAGCCACTCGGTGACATCGGGTGCTCGGTCGCGCGGGCACAGCAGCAATAAGATGTCGCCGGGCTCGACCTCGGTTTTGCGAACCTGACTGGTGATCCGGCGCCCTTGGCGTGAAATGCCCATCAGGACTGTACTCTGTCGCCAGGCCAGTCCTAACGCCTGCGCAGTTCGCCCAGTGATGCGCGCGCTTTCGGGGACAACGACTTCAACCACTTCCAGCCCTTCGCCTTCGGCAGTCAAAACCTCCTGCCGACGGGCGTCCGAGAAATCCAGATTGAGCGCGGCGCGGAACTCATCCAGCGCTTCGGGGCGTGCTTCCAGAACAAGCGCATCGCCTTCATGCAGGGTTGCGTGGGTTGATCGACCATAGCGTCGCTTTCCGTCCCGGATCAGGCCGATGATAGCGACGTCAGATTTCTCGGCGGCCTCATAAAGCTCACTGACCCGTTTCCCGATATGGGGCGATTCAGGCGGGATCGTCAGTTCGGCGATGTATTCGGCCAAAACTTCCGAGGGTTCTTCCTGCGCGCCGCGATTGGGAATGAGGCGCCAGCCGATCAGCGCGACGAACGCCAGCCCCGCAATTGCAGCCAATCCGCCCACCGGTGCGAAATCGAACATGTGAAACGGTTCGCCCAGTGTTTCAGCCCTGATCGAGGCGATGATGATATTTGGCGGCGTACCAATCAGCGTGGCCATCCCTCCCAGGATCGTCGCAAAGCTGAGCGGCATCAGGCTAAGGCCGACCGGGCGCCCCGCTTTGCGCGCGGTCTGGATATCGACTGGCATCAGTAGCGCCAGCGCCGCGACGTTGTTCATGAAGGCCGATAGGATCGCCCCGATGCCGCCCATTAGCGCGATATGCGCGCCCAATCCGCGCGATGCGTCGACCAGTGTGCGCGTGATCATGAACACTGCACCCGAGCGCACCAGACCGGCAGAAACCACCAGCACCAACGCCACGATGATCGTGGCCGGGTGCCCGAACCCGGCAAAGGCATTGTCAACGGGCACCACACCCAGCGTGACCGCGATCATCAAGGCGGTGAATGCTACAAGGTCATAGCGGAACCGCCCCCAGAGCAGCATTCCGAAAACGGCGATGAAAAGGGAAAAAAGAATGATCTGATCTGTCGTCATACCGCCACCATAGTCACGGGCGAAGACAGGGCAAGCCGCTCTCTTGATCCTTTGCCCCGCAAACGTCTATATGAGCGCCAAACACGCAATCACGATGACGAGGACGCACCATGGCAGGCCACTCCAAATGGGCCAATATCCAACACCGCAAGGGACGTCAGGACGCCGCGCGGTCCAAACTGTTTTCCAAGCTGTCGAAAGAGATCACGGTCGCCGCCAAGATGGGCGACCCCGATCCCGACAAGAACCCGCGCCTGCGTCTGGCGGTGAAAGAGGCCAAGTCGAATTCGGTGCCCAAGGACGTGATCGACCGTGCGATCAAGAAGTCCGTAGCAGGCGAGGGCGATGAATACGAAGAAATCCGGTATGAGGGCTATGGTCCCAACGGTGTGGCCGTGATTGTTGAAACGATGACCGATAATCGGAACCGTACCGCCTCGACTGTTCGTTCGACCTTTTCGAAGAATGGTGGAAACTTGGGTGAAACCGGCTCGGTCGGGTTCATGTTCGACCGCAAGGGCGAAGTTGTGTATCAGGCAGACGCAGGCGATGCGGATACGATTTTCGAAGCCGCGATCGAGGCCGGGGCAGAGGATGTCGAAAGCTCGGATGACGGTCACATCATCTGGTGCGCAGATACGGATCTGAACGATGTGTCAAACGCGCTGGAAGAGGCGCTGGGCGAATCCGAATCCACCAAGCTGGTCTGGAAGCCGACAACGACGACCGAGTTGGGTCTGGAAGACATGCAAAAGCTGATGAAATTGGTGGATGCATTGGAAGACGACGACGACGTTCAGCGCGTGACCACTAACTTCGAAGCGACCGACGAGGTTATGGCGCAGCTCTGATGTATCGGACAAACGCCAGATGAACCAAACCCGGCCCAGCGGCCGGGTTTTTCTGTTGCAGTTGCGCGTCTTACACAAGCCTTGGTCCTGAAGCCTCTTGCGATTAAACTCAGATCATTGAGGCTGAAGGACCTGAAAGGCAACCGTAGGCACATCATGCAGAGCATCGCAAATGGCGAGTAAATCGACTGATCCGGCCCGACGAAATGTCCCGGTTCTGGCTAGCCAAAGTATCCTTTCCCAGGTGGCGTGGACTTTGGGCAGCCCGTCTATCGTATTGCCATTCCTTGCGGTCTCGCTGGAGTTACCGATGTTCCTTGCCGGTGCATTGGTGTCGATCCGCATGGTTGGCAGCATGATCTCGGACGTGTTTTTCGCCCGCTCCATTGCTGCGCAGGCGCGGAAGAAACGCGGGATTGCCCTGACCGAGATCGGAATTGGCGGTTGCCTTCTGATGGCCCTTTTGATCGCGGCCACCGGCAGTGTCTCATTGACGGCCATTGCCTTTGTGATCGCCTTTTTCATGATTGGGCTTATTGAAGAAAGCCAATCCCTGATGCTGTCTGACTTGTTGGGCGATCATCTGAAATCGAAATCCCGGATGGTTATCCGTTATCTCCAATTGGGCGCGGGAGGTCTTTGTGCCATCGGCTTGGTATTGCTGATACACGAGATCACGAAAGAGTACCCGCCATTCTCGCGGCATTCCGCGGTGATTGCGGCCTCGGTTGTGTTTTTCTTGTTTTCAGCATTATGCATTCTCGGCATGGCCGAGATCGCCCCCGATGAGTCCGGTAATGGAAAACCTAAAGGTGCAGGACGTCAATCGCTGCAGAACATCATCTCCGGCATCGTAAGTATGTTCGAACAGCCATGGTTCCGGCGCTATATGGCTCTGCGGCTTCCTTTGGTTGTCGTGTCGCTGTCGGTTCCGTTTTTTGCGCTCATCGCTGCCGAGGCACATCACAACTCGGCCAAGGGTTTGACGGCCATGATCATCTCATCCGCGTCCGGCTATCTGGTCTCGGCACCCTTGTGGCAACTGGTGAACATGAAATCACACCGTACCGTGATGGTCGCGGGCAACTTGTTGGTCGCAGTGACAGGGATCGTTTTGTTGGCGTTCCACTACGCCGGTATCGATCACGAAGTTCACTTGCACGCGATTGCCCTGTTTGTCGTCTCGGTGGCGACAACCGGAATTTCCAGTGCGCGCCAGCTGTATTTTTTAGATGTTGCGCCCAAGGAACAACGTATTCAGGGCGCAGCAGCCATCAAATCCATCTGCAGACTCGCTGCCGTTGCACTGTCTGCAATTTTGGCTGCGGTTGCACATATGCACGAGGTTGCAGCTGCCATCGTGTTTATCGTGCTGGCCAGCATCTGGGCGGCATTTAGCTGTTACCGCATCGCGAAACCGCAAAAGGCTTCAGAGTCGCAGGCCTAATGTGCTGCCGGTGCGATCAGTTGCTGCGTTGCCGCGCGGCGTACCGCTTGGGTCAAGGGTGCAAGGGCGGGGGCAAGGACGCGCCCGATCTGCCAGGTCAGTTCGATATCGAGCGGCGCATCGGGGATTACTTCACAAATCTGCCCGTTTGCGATCGCTCTTCTTACAAGGCTTTCGGGGTTCATACCCCATCCTAAACCGGCGATTGCCGCGTCAACAAAGGCGTTTGTGGACGGCAGAAAGTGAGACGGTGGCGAAAGACGGCTGCCTGTCTGGGCATATATCCAGGATTTCTGCAGATTATCTTTACGGTTGAAGGTCAAGCAGGGGGCCTGTGCCAGGGAATTGGCGGAAACCCCATCAGAAAACCACCGCTGCATGAAGCCAGGGCTCGCGGTCGGCAAATAGCGCAAAGTGCCCAACGCGATGGCATCGCATCCGGTAATGTTCTGACCACCCACCGTTATCGCCGCACTTACGTCGCCACGCCGCAGCCAGTCAGCCGAATGGTCCTGATCGTCAATTACAAGGTCGAACAGTATGTCTTCGGCGCGCGCCATCGCGTCGATAAACCATGTGGCCAGACTGTCAGCCGGTAGCGCGACGCGAACCCGTACCGGACCTTCACGCTGATCCAAAGTCAGCTCTCGCGCCAGCTTTGCCTCCAACAGACCGATATCTTCGGCATGACGGGCGATCCGCAGACCCGCCGGAGTGCCGGTGCATGGGGTGCCGCGATGAATGAGGGCCGCACCAACACGATCCTCCAACGCCTTGATCCTCTGCGAAATAGCCGACGGGGTGACGGATAGCTCTGCGGCTGCGGCCTCAAAGCTGCCGTGTCGCAAGATCGCCGCCAATGCTGATAGCTGATGAGGGTCGAGGAGCATTAGAGTTACTTAATCTGGGTAATCATCATTAATTTGATAGATTCACACTGGCCATGTAGTCAACGAGCATCGACAGGAGGCTGCATGTTCCCATCAATGATTGCCGGGTTTGCCCTGAGTTTTAGCCTTATATTGGCGATAGGCGCTCAGAACGCCTTTGTTCTGCGCCAAGGCCTGCGGCGCGAGCACGTCTTTGCACTGTGCCTGACTTGCGCAGTGTCTGACGCGATACTGATCGGGGCGGGTGTTGCAGGGTTCGGCACCCTGGCTCAGGCCGCGCCGTGGTTTGAAACGGTGATGCGCTATGGTGGGGCGGTGTTTCTGATTTGGTACGCCCTACGAAGTTTTGGGTCTGCCTGGCAGGGAGGGGCGGTGATGGATACCGCAACAGGGCAGCACACCAGTCTGCGTGCGGCCATGCTGACCGTGCTGGCCTTCACTTGGCTCAACCCCCATGTATATCTGGATACGGTCGTATTGATCGGGTCGATATCGGCCCAATATTCAGATCGCATGGGGTTTGCGATAGGGGCGATGACTTCGAGTTTCGTTTTCTTCTTTTCGCTCGGCTACGGTGCCAGAGTGCTTTCACCGATTTTTGCACGCCCGCGCGCATGGCAGATTCTTGATTTTATCATCGGAATCGTGATGCTTATGATCGCGTTGAAACTTGTTATCATGTGAAGGGTTGTCCCGGATCAGAATTCGGTGTTCAACCGTTTGTATGACCTCACCTAATGATCAGCACCGCCCGCTTGTTGGCATGTTTTGGATGCTTGCGGCCGGGCTGTCCTTTGTGGGCATGAATGCGCTGGTGAAGGTGCTGGGAACCAGCATGAACCCCATTCAAGCGGCATTCTTGCGCTATGTCCTGGGGCTGGTGTTTCTTTTGCCCGCAATCCGGGCGATCCTCGGAACTCCATTGACCCCGCGCAATCTAACGCTGTTTGGACTACGCGGAATGGTCCACGCCATCGCCGTCATGCTTTGGTTTTTTGCGATGACGCGCATCCCCCTCGCCGAGGTGACCGCGATGAATTACATGACACCTATCTACGTCACGGTGGGTGCGGCACTGTTCTTGGGTGAAAAGCTAGCTTTTCGTCGTATCGCCGCGATTGGGGTTGCTGTGATTGGAGTAGTGATCATCCTGCGCCCGGGCTTTCGCGAAATTTTGCCCGGCCACATAGCGATGCTGGGGGCTGCACTAGCGCTTGGTGGTTCCTATCTGCTGGCCAAAGTGATGGTCCGTGATATCCGTCCCTCAGCCGTTGTTGCCCATCTTTCGATATGGGTCACCATCGCGCTTATCCCTTTCGCCGTCGCGGTTTGGGAGCCGCCCAGCCTGCGCGATCTTGGTATACTTTTCATCGTCGCCAGCTTTGCGACTGCGGGGCACTATTTCATGACGCTTGCATTGCAGGCTGCCCCGGTGGCCGTGACCCAGCCGGTGACGTTCCTGCAGCTGATCTGGGCCACTTTGCTCGGCGCTTTGGCCTTCCATGAACGCATCGACATCTGGGTAATTGCAGGAGGCACTCTGATCCTGGCTGCCGTCAGCTTCATCACCTGGCGTGAAGCCGTGCTGAGCCGTGGCGGCACACCGCCGCAAG
The DNA here is from genome assembly GCF_019904295.1 of Ruegeria sp. SCSIO 43209. Lineage (NCBI taxonomy): Bacteria > Pseudomonadati > Pseudomonadota > Alphaproteobacteria > Rhodobacterales > Roseobacteraceae > Ruegeria > Ruegeria sp. SCSIO 43209. The sequence continues at coordinate 2,073,861 of NZ_CP065359.1, read as the reverse complement.
GTTCTGAGACCCCACCGGCGAAACCAAGAACCGTTATTGATTGACGAGTCAATAAAAACCGCTTAGCCTTCCTTGCACTCAGGTATGGCGAAGAGGCGAAGATGCCAAAACTCGGAATGGAGCCGATCCGGCGGGACGCGATCGTCAAGGCGACGATCGCCGAGCTTGGCGCGCAAAAATCCCTTGATGTCACCGTTAGCCAGATCGCCAAACGCGCAGGGATGTCCAGTGCATTGGCGCATCATTACTTTGGGGGCAAAGAACAGATATTCCTAGCCGCGATGCGGCGTATCCTGACGGATTTTGGATCTGAAGCGCGCGCACAACTCAGCACGGCAGATCCGGAAGAGCGCGCACAGGCCATCATTCGTGCCTGTTTCGCGCCATCATGTTTCACACCGGATGTTATCGCAGCTTGGATGACTTTTTATGTTTTGGCGCAAACCAACGATGATGCGCTGAGGCTCTGGCAAATCTATCAGGCGCGCATCCGCTCGAACCTGATCCATGCGTTGCGTCCACATATGAGTGACCCGAGCGAGGCTGCCGAAGGTATGATCGCGCTGATCGATGGGTTGTACATCCACTCTGCACTGAATTCCCCACAAGAGCCGCAGCGGGCAGTCACCCATGCGCTGCGGGTACTGAGAGTTTTCCTAGAGGCCGAAAAATGACAAAGCCGAATATTCTGATCCTGATGGTGGATCAGCTCAACGGGACCCTCTTCCCCGACGGTCCTGCAGAATGGTTGCATGCGCCGAACCTGAAGAAGCTGGCGGCAAGATCAACGCGTTTCGCAAATGCATACACTGCTTCGCCGCTCTGTGCTCCGGGACGTGCGAGCTTTATGTCGGGTCAACTGCCATCGCGCACTGGCGTCTATGACAACGCCGCCGAGTTCAGCAGCGATATCCCGACCTATGCCCACCACCTTCGTCGTGCAGGATATTACACCTGCTTGTCCGGCAAGATGCACTTTGTTGGCCCAGACCAGTTGCACGGGTTCGAAGATCGTCTGACTACTGATATCTACCCGGCAGATTTCGGTTGGACGCCGGATTATCGTAAACCCGGTGAGCGCATCGACTGGTGGTATCACAATATGGGCTCGGTCACTGGGGCAGGCATTGCCGAGATTTCCAACCAGATGGAATATGATGACGAGGTCGCTTATAACGCCAAGGCCAAGCTATATGACCTTGCACGCGGCAAGGATGATCGCCCCTGGTGTGTGACCGTCAGCTTCACGCACCCACACGATCCTTACGTGGCGCGACGCAAGTACTGGGATCTGTATGAAGACTGTGAGCATCTTGAGCCACAGATCGCGGATCTGGGATATGACAATCAGGACCCGCATTCCAAACGTATTTTCGATGCCAATGACTGGCGCAGCTTCGACATAACGACCGAGGATATTCGCAAATCCCGTCGCGCCTATTTCGCCAATATCTCATATCTGGATGACAAGATCGGTGAGATACTGGAGGTTCTGGAAACGACGCGTCAAGAGGCGATCATACTGTTCGTGTCCGACCACGGCGACATGCTGGGTGAGCGCGGGTTGTGGTTCAAGATGACTTTCTTCGAAGGCTCTTCCCGCGTGCCGCTCATGATTTCGGCCCCCGATCTTCCAGTTGGTCGCATCGATACACCAGTTTCGACGATCGACGTGACACCGACGCTTGGTACGTTGGCGGGCGTCGATATGGCTGAAATCTCACCTTGGACGGATGGTGAGGATCTTGTGCCTTTGGCAAAGGGCACAGACCGAACCGCGCCGGTTGCAATGGAATATGCCGCCGAGGCCTCATACGCTCCTTTAGTCTCTTTGCGTTATGGCAAGTGGAAATACAATCGCTGTACATTGGACCCCGATCAACTGTTCGATCTCGAGGCTGATCCGCATGAGATGGAAAATCTCGCTGGCCTGCCCGAACATGCAGGCACCTTGCAAACACTGCGTGCTAAATCCGAGGCGCGATGGGATTTGGATCGCTTTGATGCCGATGTGAGGGCCAGCCAAGCCCGGCGCTGGGTGGTTTACGAGGCATTACGGCAGGGTGGCTATTATCCTTGGGATTACCAGCCTCTTCAGAAAGCGTCTGAACGGTACATGCGCAATCATATGGACCTGAACGATGTCGAGGATAGCCAGCGTTATCCGCGTGGCGAGTAATCCTTTACATTTTTGAAATTGCACCCGTCGGAAATGCGGAGATTTTTCGTCGAAAAATCTTGCCCCGAAGGTGAACGGAGACACGAATATGGAAGCAGATTTTGTCATTGTTGGCGCCGGTTCTGCTGGTTGCGCGATGGCTTACCGTCTGAGTGAGGCCGGAGCCTCGGTTCTGGTGATCGAGCATGGCGGCACAGACGCCGGACCCTTCATCCAAATGCCTGCCGCCCTTAGCTATCCGATGAATATGTCGCGATATGACTGGGGCTACAAATCCGAGCCCGAACCGCATCTGAACAATCGTCAACTTGCTTGCCCCAGAGGCAAGGTGATCGGAGGGTCTTCTTCGATCAATGGCATGGTCTATGTGCGCGGTCACGCGCGGGATTTTGACACCTGGGCCGAGATGGGCGCAGATGGATGGTCTTACGCAGATGTGCTGCCGTACTACAAACGCATGGAAACCTGGCATGATGGTGGCCATGGCGGTGATCACACCTGGAGAGGCACGGATGGACCTCTGCACGTGTCGCGAGGGCCTCGTGAAAATCCGCTGTTTAAGGCGTTCGTCGATGCAGGTCAGCAGGCTGGATATGAGGTCACTGGCGACTATAACGGTGAGAAACAAGAAGGTTTTGGGCCGATGGAGCAGACCGTCTGGAAAGGACGGCGCTGGTCGGCGGCGAATGCGTACCTTAGGCCAGCGCTCAAGCGGCAAAACTGCGAAATCATCCGGGGTCTTGCGGCGCGCGTGATTATTGAATCCGGGCGCGCATCCGGGGTCGAATTGATACGGGGTGGCAAACGGGAAGTGATCACAGCGCGGCGCGAGGTTGTATTGGCGGCTTCGTCGATCAATTCGCCTAAACTGCTGATGCTTTCGGGGGTTGGACCTGCGGCGCACCTGGCTGAGCACGGTATCAAAGTGGTCGCCGACCGCCCCGGCGTCGGCGCCAATCTGCAGGATCACCTAGAGCTTTATATTCAGCAGGCCTCGATCCAGCCGATCACGCTTTACAAGCATTGGAACCTGATCAGCAAAGGAATGATCGGAGCGCAATGGCTGTTTACCAAAACAGGCCTTGGTGCATCGAACCAGTTTGAAAGCGCCGCCTTCGTGCGTTCGAAACCGGGTGTGGAATATCCTGACATACAATATCATTTTCTGCCGATGGCGGTTCGCTATGATGGGCAGGCGGCAGCCGAAGGGCACGGATTCCAGGCGCATGTGGGGCCAATGCGGTCGCCCTCGCGCGGCGCTGTGACTCTGCGATCCGCCAAAGCCGAGGACGCGCCGGTGATCCGGTTCAACTACATGAGCCATGACGCGGATTGGGAAGACTTCAGAACCTGCATTCGCTTGACCCGAGAGATATTTGGACAGCAGGCGTTCAAACCCTTTGCCGGTAAAGAGATCCAACCGGGGGCGGAGGTTCAGTCGGACGAAGAGCTAGATGCCTTTATCGCCGAGCATGCCGAAAGCGCCTATCACCCTTGCGGGACTTGCCGCATGGGCCGCGCTGATGACAAGGATGCCGTTGTCGACCCGCAAGGGCGTGTGATTGGGGTGGATGGATTGCGCGTCGCCGATAGCTCGATTTTCCCGCAAATCACCAATGGCAATCTGAACGCGCCGTCGATCATGGTGGGTGAAAAGATGTCGGACCATTTGCTGCAGAAAGACCCTCTGCCCAAAGCGAACGACCAGCCCTGGATAAGTCCGAGATGGGCAACGGCACAGCGCTGACACATCCAAAACCCACGGCGTGCATTTATCTTGAAAGCTGGTTGATTGCGCTCAGAATTTGATCGGCGTCAAAGCGGAGTGCGACAGTCATGTTTAGCCTTGGGATGTAACGCTGAAACAAGGAGCCAACTGGATGTCTCATACCCCGCATGAACTGGCTGAAGAGTTCCCCGACAAGCTCGAAGTGATGAGCCAGCTCAAGCAAACGGATGCGCATTTTGCCCGACTTGCGGATGAGTATCATGAGGTCAACCGCACCGTGCATCGGGCTGAAACCAATGTTGAGCCGATGGAGGAATTGGCCGAGGTTGATTTGCGCAAGAAACGCGCGGCGCTTAAGGACGAGATCTGGGCGATCTTGTCAAAAAGTTGAGTATTAAGCGGGGGCTCTGCCCCCGGTCTCGCAGGATATATATGGCCAGGCGAAGATCAGGTGACCTCATAAGGCAGGGTGCCGCGGCTATGGGCGTCGATGGTCAGGCGGCGCTCTAACGGTGGGACTGATCTTTGGTGGCAGGTTTGGCGCTCGCATATGCGACAGGATATGCCGATGGGCTCGTAGGCGCTCGCATTGTTTATGTCGAGATTATCGGCGTAGACCAATGCTTCGGCATGACGAACCTCACATCCCAGGGCGATGGCATAGCGGCGGACAGGAGCACCGAACGAGCCTCCGGATTTTGAAACATCACGAGCCAATGAGATATAGCGGACGCCATCCGGTGTCTCGGCTAGCTGTTGCAGGAAATGACCCGGGGTCTCGAATGCCCGGTGGACATTCCAGAGTGGGCAGGCGCCGCCGAAGCGGGCGAATTGAAGCCGCGTGGCTGAATGGCGTTTGGTGATTGTTCCGGCCTGATCTACACGGACAAAAAAGAACGGAATCCCCTTTGCGCCGGGGCGTTGTAGCGTAGACAGGCGGTGCGCCACCTGTTCAATCGACGCCCCGAACCGGTTGCTGAGCAGCTCCAAATCGTGCCGATAGTCCTGCGCTGCGGATAGGAAAGCGCCGTAAGGCATCAGCGAAGCCCCGGCAAAATAGTTGGCGAGGCCAATCTTGGCGATGGCTCGGGCCTCATCGCTTTGGAAACGGGCGAAATCTAGCGTTGCTTCAAGCAGCTTATCCTGACTGATCAACGCCACCTGCAGCAGCAGTTGGAAGACCTGCGTTTGTGGTGCGGCGCGCGAGGAAAGGCGCAGGGTTTTGTCACCAGCATTGTAGCTGCGTAAGGTTTCTGTGTCGGCAAAAGTGACGTGAATGCCGCGTTCTGACAGGCTGTTCAGGGCGACTTGTCGAATATCGCTGGTTTCATCGGCACGGCTGGCGAAGCGTTCGGCGGCGCGGTCAACGGCGTCAATATAATTGTCGCAGTAGTGAAAGAAATCGCGCACCTCTTCCCATGGGCTGGCCTGAATACGGGCATCCTCGCGGCCCAATGCCTCGTCGAGCGAGGCGAGGCGTTCATGGGTCTGGCGATAGGCGCGGTGTAACTCGATGAACGCGCGTGCAAGCGCGGGCGCATTTGAAGCGGTGAGCCTGAGATCAGCCAGAGGGGGCGCCGTTTCGGCGAACACCGGATCGGCCAGTGCTTCGCGCATATCCGAAACCAATCGTTCGCTATCCCCTGTGCTGAGTTCGGTCACATCCATACCAAACTCTTGCGCTAGTGCCAGAACAACGGTCGTCGTAATCGGCCGGTTGTTATTCTCCATCTGGTTCAAATAGGGCAGTGAAACGCCCAGTTTTGCGGCGAAATCCTTCTGCGTGAGGGTCAGGCGTGTGCGCATTTCGCGCAGCTTGGCGCCAGCGTATAGTTTCTGAGTGGCCATGGCGGTTCTTTGCAGCTTTACTGAATCTGCAGGCTAACTTTGCAAACCCTGTCGCGCAAGCCGTCTACAGACCCAATTGCCGTTCGCGCCAGATAACAACGCTGATCGCGCAGATTGCCAGTGCGGCGGTTGCCAGCATCAGCCAAAGCAGAGGCATCGCGCCCGTCTCATGCGTCAGCAATGCGCCTGCCAATGCGCTGAGTGCTGCGCCGCCGCCCAACATGATCGCACCGCTCAAACCAGAGGCTGTAGCCGCAAGATGCGGGCGGACCGAAAGCGATCCGGCGGTTGCATTTGGGATCGCCATGCCGTTGCCCAACCCGACGAAGGTCATCAGGCCGAAGAAGCTGAGCGCCGTTCCCAAATCCACTAGGAACAACAAAGCTGATAGGGCCACGCCAATTGCATTCAGCCAGCATCCCCAGCGCACCATTCGGTTGACGCCGAAGCGAACCGAGAATCGACCGCTGATGAAGTTACCGAAGAAATAGCCAATCGCAGGCGCACCAAAGTAGATGCCGACCTCGGCGGCTGTCATGCCGAACACTTCGGTCCCGATAAAGGGTGCGCCCCCGAGATAGGCAAAGAACGCACCTGAAGAGAAAGCTGAGGACAGGGAATAGCCCCAGAAGCGGGGCGATTTCAGCAGTTCAGGGTATTCGCGAAATTGCTGCATCAGTGTTTTGCCGCTTGCGGCGGCGGTTTCGCCAAAATCTTGGTAGGTCAGCGCCAGCGCTAGTGCCGCAAGGGCAAAGGGTAGCCAGAAATTGGCTTTCCAGCCAAAAGTTTCTTCGAGAAGCCCGCCGACAGCAGGGCCGATCATCGGGACGACTGCCATCCCCATGGTGACATATCCGAGCATTGAGGCAGCCTGGTCCTGTTCGTACATGTCCCGCACAGCCGCACGGCTTAAGACAATACCAACGACAATGACGGCCTGAAACATTCTGAAGGCCAGAAAGGTTTCGACATTTGGGGCGTATATACACCCGAGCGTTGCCAGCAAAAAAAGGGCGAGTCCCCACAGCAGTACAGGCCGACGTCCGGCCTTATCGGCGATGGGTCCTATTAAGATTTGCAGTGCCGCGTTGACCAGAAGATAAAGCGCGATCGAAAGCTGCATCACCTTGTAATCAGTCTGAAAATACGTCGCCATAAAGGGAAGGCTGGGCAGATACAGATTCATGCTCAGCGCCGACAATCCTGACAACAAAACGAGTGTTGCAAGCGTGGGGGGCGTGCGGCTGACAGAGGGTGAACTGAACTGCATGGTTTACCTTTAGACCCTGATCGCGCGAAATGCCATCGGCAGTTTGGCTTGTTGTGTTAATTAACAAATTTGCAGTTATCTCAAATAGTGTTGCCAAATATTTGCAAATTTGCCGAAAACTTCTTTGGCCGCCGATCCCAACTCGTTATGGTCGCGCAAATTCTCTTGGGAGACTACCGACATGAAAGACATCCTTTCCGAGCTCGAAGGCCGTCGCAACAACGCGCGATTGGGTGGCGGGCAAAAACGCATCGACTCGCAACACGCCCGCGGAAAGCTGACGGCACGCGAACGGATCGAGTTGCTGGTAGACGAAGGCAGCTTTGAAGAGTTTGACATGTTTGTCAGCCATCGCTGCACTGATTTCGGGATGGAGAAACAAAAGCCTGCTGGTGATGGGGTGGTCACAGGCTGGGGTACGATCAATGGTCGAATGGTCTACGTCTTCAGCCAGGACTTCACCGTATTCGGCGGCTCGCTGTCAGAAACCCATGCGCAGAAGATTTGCAAGATCATGGACATGGCAGTTCAAAACGGAGCGCCGGTGATCGGGATCAACGACTCGGGCGGCGCGCGGATTCAGGAGGGCGTCGCTTCATTGGCCGGATATGCTGAGGTGTTCCAGCGTAATATCATGGCCTCAGGCGTTGTTCCGCAGATCAGCGTGATTATGGGGCCGTGCGCAGGTGGTGCGGTTTACAGTCCTGCAATGACCGACTTCATCTTCATGGTCAAAGACACCTCGTACATGTTCGTGACCGGCCCAGACGTTGTGAAGACCGTCACCAATGAGGTCGTGACGGCGGAGGAACTGGGAGGGGCTTCGACCCACACCAAAAAGTCGTCGGTCGCTGATGGCGCGTTTGAAAACGATGTGGAGGCGCTGGCCGAGGTGCGCCGTCTTGTCGACTTCCTTCCGCTCAACAATCGCGAGAAACCGCCGGTTCGTCCGTTTTTTGACAGCCCTGACCGGGTCGAGACATCGCTGGATACGCTGATCCCGGACAATCCGAACACGCCGTACGACATGAAGGAACTGATCACCAAAGTGGCGGATGAGGGTGATTTTTACGAGATTCAGGAAGACTACGCTAAGAACATCATCACCGGTTTTATCCGGCTTGAGGGGCAGACCGTGGGCGTCGTGGCCAACCAACCCATGGTATTGGCAGGATGTTTGGACATCGATAGTTCCCGAAAAGCGGCCCGGTTCGTGCGGTTCTGTGATTGCTTTGAAATCCCGATCCTGACGCTGGTAGATGTGCCGGGCTTTCTGCCGGGGACGTCGCAGGAATATGGCGGCGTGATCAAACATGGTGCGAAGCTGTTGTTTGCCTATGGTGAGGCAACGGTTCCGAAGGTTACGGTGATCACGCGTAAAGCTTATGGTGGTGCGTATGATGTGATGGCGTCGAAACACCTGCGCGGCGATTTCAACTATGCCTGGCCCACGGCTGAGATCGCGGTGATGGGTGCAAAGGGCGCGACCGAAATCATCCACCGCGCCGATCTCGGCGATTCCGATAAGATCGCGCAACACACTCAGGACTATGAGGACCGGTTCGCAAATCCCTTCGTTGCGGCCGAGCGCGGCTTTATCGACGAGGTGATCATGCCACAATCGACCCGCCGCCGTGTATCACGTGCATTTGCGAGCCTGCGCGGCAAGCAACTGAAGAACCCTTGGAAAAAGCACGACAATATCCCGCTGTAAATGCCCGCCGAGGAGGCCCGAGCCGTAAATGCCCCGATTGACCGGACATAAGACCGCGCAGGTTGCAACAGCTCTGCACGCTCCCTCGGAGGAAGGAAACCGCCGCTGGCGGATCCGGGGATGCGCCGGGGTTTTTACGTTGCTGGTCGGAGTAGGTTCGGCGCTGGCCTCAAACCTGCTGCCCGTGCCATCGGGTCAACCGGTCGAGCTTAGCGATGTGCTTCTGGACACCAATCCGGGTGAGCTTTGGGTGCGGTTTCGGTTCATTGCACCCAAGATCGGATCGACTGCAGGTCGTATCTCATATGATGTCGCCGTAGTCGACATGGAGCATTTGTGTGAAACACTGGCGGTGCCTTATGTGGCCCAGCACGAATTGCAGCCTGCCCGGATTGTGATTTCGTTTTCGGACAGACCGGTAGCGTTCGGCACCTCCGAACCTGACGCAACGCAGTTCTTCGAAGCCTACCGGCTGGATCAATCCCGGTGTATCTGGGAGGGGCTCTGACCATGAACCAACAATGTCACGGTCTCAGAGTGTCCCGATACAGTGATGCAGCTCTGGAGGTTCGCATGATCACTTCAATCCCGCAGGCATGTCCGATGGCCTGCCATATCTGGAACTTGTCCGTTGAGGTTTCGCAATGCTGAAACATCGCGGTTTCCCCGGACGTTTGCCCGGAACAGACTTCCAGTTCACCATTCGGCGGGCCAATCCCAAGGGCGTTACGCCGCTGACCCAGCGAGAACGCTTTCGCGATCGCAAACCCGCCGACAAGCGCGCAGATGTCGCGTTTATCGAGGCGTTATGGGCGCATTTTGGTGATCAGCCCTTTGAGCGAGGCAATCTGGACGCGGGCCGTCTAAGTTGGCTGTTCGGGCGTGAGGTTGTCGCCGCCGAAGACCCGTTTGATCCTGCAAGCTATGATGCTCTGCTGGTGATCAATCTGGACGCCGCGCGCCAATCTTTCCCTGACGTGTTCGACGGAGCGCGCTGATTGTGACCGGGGCTGCCGCACATAACACTCAGATGATCAGTGACACTGGAACCCTGCCCGCTAATGGGCAGGGTAGGCTGTTTTCATCAGAAGTTGAGTTGCGCGGCCAACTGGACACGATTGCCGTCGAATGTGTCGCCGGAAATTGTGTCGTTCCGCTCTCCATAGATGTATTCGGCGCTGAGCGTCAGGTTGTCTGTCGCCTTGTAAAAGGCATTGACGTGGATCGTCTCAAGCTCGGTGAACGACAAAGTACCGGTCGATGTAGGCAGGTCGTAGTCTTCCTTGCCATAGGCGATGCCGACGTTCCATTTGGAACTCAGGTCCTGACGGAATTCGATGGTGTAGCCATCAACATCGTTGGCCTGACCCCCGACGATTGCATCGCCCAAGCCGATCAGGTAGGGGCCAAGTGCCTCGCCGTTGACATAGTTGACCTGAAACAACCCACCTTCCCACGGTCGGATCGAGCCCGACAAAGAGAAACCGGTCTGATCGACCTCGACGTCGCCGGATTGCGCCTTGCCGTAGAGCGCCGAGGCACGAGCGATGTATTTGCCATCGTTGTATTCGACCGAACCAGTCAGCACGGGATCATCCGAATCCGAGCCGCCGACGTTTTCTTCAACGGAAACGGCGAAGGTGGTATTCGATCCGATATTGTTGGTGTAGCGCACCTGCGGAACGCGCGCGAAAGCGATCCCGACCGGCCCGTTAAATTCCACCGAGGTCGGGTAGGTGTCCAGAGGTTGGAAATTGGTCCAGTATTGTCCGATCAGCCATTGTTCCCCAATTCGGATATTGGCATGACGAATTCGGAATTCGGCGGTTCCGTCCGAGCCGAAGGCATCGACTTCGATCTGGCCCTGAATGTCACCGATTCCCGAAGGCGTGCTGGTGCGCAGCCCGATACGAGACTGACGGACTGTGGCGCCAAACGTACCATCTGTCTCGGCCGAGGGTTCACCAATCACGTTTACGAATGCGGTGTCGCCCTGATCGTATTCGAAGTCATAGAAGAAGTCGGCTTTGACATAACCGTAGACGTCCAGAGTGGTGTTGCCGATCTGCAGATCCCCAGTGCCAGACCCGGGATTGGAGGATTCCAGCGCTTCGACCCGGGCGCGCAGTGCATCCAGTTCAGCCTGAGTTTGTGCATCTTGCGCCAAGGCTTGCATACCGGTCACGGAAAGCGCGCTGGCAGCAAGCAGGCTAGCAGTTTTACCCTTTGTTATCATATGGATAGTTCCTTGTGTGCGAGTGTGCAGGGGCACCGTTCCACGCAACTGAATTCTTGGGAAATCACCAAGTTGAGAGAAGATGCTCTCAATTTTTCAAGCAAAAGTGTCGGTAGACATGTGACGTTTCACGCTGCGGTGAAACCAGAATCTAAGTTACTGTCACCGGAAGGATTTTTGCGTGAGTTTGTAGTGATGTTGCGTGAGGTGCCTCGCGCACTGCCTCGCTACAAGTCTTCGATTTGTAACAGGAACGTGACGGATTTCAGACGTAGTCGTCGCTGTCCGGGCGATTACGACGTCGGCGCAAATCTGCGTGGTGCCGCGCTGGATGGGCAGGTTTCAGCCGGAATCTCAGATGGAAACAATAACTGGTTGGCGGCCAGAATTGTGCTGTGCACAGTGATTGGGCCGTGCGGCTCTACTTTGCCTGCGTCGCACAAGCACCTACTATTCCGTACCCCTTCCTTCCGCGGGCAGGCTTGTGTTCCCCACAGAGTTCTGTCCGCGGTTTTCTTTTTGTCAGGATTGGACAAAAAGCGGCAAAAACCTGCGCAATTCGCAAGTTTGAGGTCCGTGTTATTGCATAACAAGGCGCGAAATCGGCATCTGCTCTCAAAGACTGCAAAAAATCTAGAAGGGCAGAAACCATGCGAATCAAACGAATTTCCCTTGCGTTGGCAACCTGCGCGGGTTTGGCGGCCTGCGGTGGCTCGACCGGCGAACAGGCGATCCTTGGCGGCGGTGCGGGGGCTCTGGGGGCGGCGGTCCTCAGTGCAGATCCGCTGCTTGGGGCGGCAGTTGGGGCTGCGGGCAACGTGCTTTACTGCAAGACCCAGAACAACTGTAACTAAAGCTGAATTTAACGGGGCTGGAAAAGTCCCGTCCGTCATTGCGTATCACGCCGTCGTGGGGTCAACGCCCCGCGGCGGCGTTTTGCGTTTCCAGAACATCAAGCCAAAGGACGTTCCATGTTCAACAAGATCCTGATCGCAAACCGGGGCGAGATTGCCTGCCGGGTCATCAAGACCGCCCGCAAGATGGGCATTGGCACGGTTGCCATCTATTCAGATGCTGACAAGAACGCCCTGCATGTTTCAATGGCGGATGAGGCCGTGCATATCGGCCCGCCGCCCGCCAACCAGTCATACATCGTCATCGACAAGGTGATGGATGCCATCCGTAAAAGCGGCGCGCAGGCGGTCCACCCCGGTTATGGCTTTCTGTCCGAGAACTCCAAATTCGCCGAGGCGCTGGATGCCGAAGGCGTCGCCTTTGTCGGCCCCCCGGTCGGTGCGATCGAAAGCATGGGGGACAAGATCACCTCGAAGAAGATCGCGCAGGAGGCCGGGGTTTCGACGGTGCCCGGTTACATGGGCCTGATCGAAGACGCCGATGAGGCGGTGAAGATTTCGAACGACATTGGCTATCCGGTGATGATCAAGGCCAGCGCAGGCGGCGGTGGCAAGGGCATGCGGATTGCGTGGAATGACGAAGAGGCGCGGGAAGGTTTCCAGTCATCCAAGAACGAGGCCGCGAACTCCTTCGGCGACGACCGGATTTTCATCGAGAAATTCGTGACTCAGCCGCGCCATATCGAGATTCAGGTGCTCTGTGACAGTCACGGCAATGGCATCTTTCTCGGGGAACGCGAATGCTCGATCCAGCGCCGGAACCAGAAAGTTGTGGAAGAGGCGCCATCGCCCTTTCTTGACCCCGAAACCCGTAAGGCGATGGGCGAACAGGCCGTCGCGCTTGCCAAAGCGGTGGACTATGCCAGTGCCGGTACGGTGGAATTCATCGTGGATGGCGAAAAGAACTTCTACTTCCTCGAAATGAACACCCGCCTGCAGGTGGAACACCCGGTGACCGAACTGATCACTGGTGTCGATCTTGTCGAACAGATGATCCGTGTGGCCGCTGGTGAAAAACTGTCGATCACGCAGGATGACGTCACCCTGACAGGCTGGGCGATTGAAAACCGTCTTTATGCAGAGGACCCGTATCGTGGCTTCTTGCCCTCGATTGGCCGCCTTACCCGTTATCGCCCGCCGCAGGAGGTCGCAGCCGGCCCGCTGCTTGTGAATGACAAATGGCAAGGTGATGCGCCTAAAGGGGATAGCGCTGTGCGTAACGATACCGGCGTCTATGAGGGCGGCGAGATCAGCATGTATTACGACCCGATGATCGCCAAGCTGTGTACTTGGGCACCGACCCGCGAACAGGCGATTGAAGCCATGCGCGTGGCGCTGGACAGTTTCGAAGTCGAAGGCATCGGTCACAACTTGCCATTCCTGTCAGCGGTCATGGATCACCCGAAATTTGTAAGTGGTGACATGACGACCGCTTTCATCGCCGAGGAGTATCCGGACGGGTTCGAAGGCGTCGACCTTCCCGAAGAGGATTTGCGCCGTATCGCAGCCTCGTGCGCTGCCATGCACCGGGTTGCCGAAATCCGTCGCACCCGCGTATCGGGCCGGATGGACAACCATGAACGGAAGGTCGGCAAACGTTGGAATGTCGCTCTGCAAGGGCAGGATTTCAGCGTCAAGGTTAAGGCTGACAAACAGGGCGCGACTGTCAAATTCAAAGACGGGTCAGCTCTGCGTGTGTCCTCTGACTGGACGCCGGGTGACCAACTTGCGGTGTTGGACGTGGATGGCAGCCCGTTGGTCTTGAAGGTTGGAAAGATATCGGGCGGGTTCCGTATCCGAAACCGAGGGGCTGACCTCAAGGTACATGTGCGCACCCCGCGTCAGGCCGAACTGGCCCGCCTGATGCCCGAGAAGCTGCCGCCTGATACATCGAAAATGCTGCTCTGCCCAATGCCGGGCTTGATCGTGAAGATTGATGTGGAAGTAGGTCAGGAGGTGCAGGAAGGTCAGGCACTTTGTACCGTTGAGGCGATGAAGATGGAGAACATCCTGCGCGCTGAGAAAAAAGGCGTTGTCTCCAAGATCAACGCGGGCCCCGGCGACAGTCTGGCCGTTGATGATGTGATCATCGAGTTCGAGTGATGATGCGGACACCTGCGACATATCTCTCAAGGTTCCCAGCGGCTTCCGCCGGGATATTGAGGCATGTCGCAGGTGCTCAGCCGCCCTCACGTCGTTCGCGGATTTCGCGTTCGCGCAAAGGCGTCTTGTCAATGGATCGGCCAATCTCACGCACGCTCCATGGGCTGGGTTTGCGCAGTTTGACGACACCATCCTTGTCAACAAACACCATCTGGAAACCACGCGGTCGCAGTTTTGATCGGATCGATGATCGCGCCGCCGGATCAGTATCGGTCAAGACAATCACGTCGCGATCCCGCATTGCGTCCTCGCCTTCGAGCAACATGTCAATCTGTTGCTGGAATCTTGGGTCTGCCGGGGTATCGGCAAAAACGACGATCGGGCGATGCGTCCAGAGAAAATCGCTTAGATCGCTGTCAGCTACTGGACGAACAAAGCTGTCATCCGCAGGGGCAGTCGCGTCGGCGGCCAAGGCGGCCAACGGGAATAGTGCCGAGAAAACAAAGGCAAGCGTGCGTGTCATGAGGCCTCCTGTTGTGATGAATATAGCCTCTGCTGGGGCGAATGCGACTGACGAAATGCGTGTGATCACCAAAAATTTGCTTCGTGGACGCCGCACCCACCCATGCGTATTTATCAATTTGCCTACAAAACGCGCCGTTCCCGCGGCCTTCGCGTTGGGAGAGTAGGCCGATGGAAGTGATCCTGCATTGTGGCGCGCATCGGTGTGCAAGCACCAGTTTCCAGAACTATCTAAGCCGGAACGTGCAGGTCCTTGCAGATCAAGGTCTGGCGTATTGGGGGCCGGAGCGAACACGCTCCAATGGCCTCAACAGCTTGAACAAATTGACGCCTGAGGTCTGTGATGGATTACGCCGCGAGTTGGACGTATGTCAGCAAGACGGCGCGACGCAACTGTTGGTCAGCCAAGAGAATTTCGTGGGCTCAATGAAGCGCAATATTGCCTTTGCCTCGCTCTATCCAGGTATGCAGGAACGTGGGCAGCTTTTGGCAAGGGCATTTGATGGAAGAGTCACCAAAATTGCTTTGAATATCCGCGCGTTGGATATGTATTGGTCTTCCGTGGCCGCCTATAAGTTCAAACGTGGCAGCGCCCCAATAGAGCCCACAAAGTGGACCCGCATCGCGCAAAGCAAGCGGAGCTGGCGAGACGTCATCACCGATATTAGCCACGCCTTCCCGGGCGTCCCATTACTCGTTTTGCCGTTTGAGGAATTTGCGGGTCATCAACAGGCGCAGCTTCAGGCGCTGACGGGTCGCACCGCGCCCGAATTCAGCGATGGCCTTGCGTTGAATGCTGCGCCCAAACCCACGCCCCATGGTCTGACCGCTGAACAGGCGATGCAGCTTTGGGCTGATTATGCCGATGATCTGGAATGGCTTGCCTCGGGCGCCGATGGGAGGGCTGAACTGATCTGCCGGACAGATAGCAATGCACGCGGGGTCGCCCCCGCCGAAACCAGAATTGAACAGAGGAAATCGACATGACCGACACCAACGACTGGCAGGTGCTGGCTGAAAAAGAGCTGCGCGGCCGACCTTTGGGCGATCTGACCAAAGAGACGCTGGAAGGCATCGAAGTCAAACCGCTTTACACTCAGGAAGACACGGCTGATCTGCCGCATATGGGCTCGCTTCCGGGCTTCGGTCCGTTTACGCGCGGCGTAAAGGCGACGATGTATGCAGGGCGCCCTTGGACGATCCGTCAATATGCAGGCTTCTCGACGGCTGAAGAATCGAATGCATTTTACCGCCGCAATCTGGCGGCCGGCCAGCAAGGTGTCTCGGTCGCCTTCGATCTGGCGACTCACCGGGGTTATGACAGTGACCATCCCCGTGTGGTGGGCGATGTCGGCAAAGCCGGTGTGGCCATCGACAGCGTTGAGGATATGAAAATCCTGTTCGACGGTATCCCGCTGGACAAGGTTTCAGTCTCAATGACGATGAACGGGGCAGTGATCCCGGTTCTGGCCAGCTTCATCGTTGCAGGTGAAGAGCAGGGGCATGACAAGGCCGTGCTCTCGGGCACCATTCAGAACGACATTCTGAAAGAGTTTATGGTGCGTAACACCTATATCTACCCGCCCGAGCCTTCGATGAAGATCATCTCGGACATCATCGATTACACTTCGAATGAGATGCCCAAGTTCAACTCGATCTCGATCTCGGGCTATCACATGCAAGAGGCCGGGGCGAACCTGGTGCAGGAACTGGCTTATACGCTGGCCGACGGGCGCGAATATGTGCGCGCCGCGACGGAATCAGGCATGGACGTGGATCAGTTCGCGGGTCGTCTGTCGTTCTTCTTTGCCATCGGCATGAATTTCTTCATGGAGATCGCGAAACTGCGCGCCGCGCGCACCCTTTGGCATCGGGTAATGACCGAGTTCGGGGCGAAATCCGAACGGTCGAAAATGCTACGAACTCATTGCCAGACCTCGGGCGTGTCGCTGCAGGAACAGGACCCCTATAACAACGTGGTCCGCACCGCCTATGAGGCCATGAGCGCGGTTCTGGGCGGCACACAGTCACTGCATACCAACGCACTGGACGAGGCGATCGCGCTGCCAACCGATTTCTCGGCACGTATCGCGCGAAACACGCAGCTGGTGTTGCAAGAGGAAACCGGCGTGACCGATGTGGTCGATCCGCTGGCGGGCTCTTACTACGTCGAAAGCCTGACCAACGAGCTGGTCGAAAAAGCCTGGGCTCTAATGGAAGAGGTCGAGGAAATGGGCGGTATGACCAAGGCCGTTGCTAGTGGCATGCCCAAGCTGCGGATCGAGGAAAGCGCTGCGCGCCGTCAGGCCATGATCGACCGGGGCGAAGAGGTTATCGTTGGGGTCAACAAGTATCGCAAAGAGCAAGAAGACCCGATCGATATTCTGGACGTCGATAACGTGGCCGTGCGTGAAGCTCAGGTCGCGCGGCTGGAGCGTATCCGTGCAACGCGCGACGAGGCGGCTTGCCAACAGGCGCTGGACGCCCTGACAAGAACCGCCCGCGAGGGAGGCAACCTGCTTGCCGCCGCCGTCGAGGCCGCCCGAGCCCGCGCATCCGTAGGAGAGATCAGCATGGCAATGGAGAAAGAGTTCGGTCGCCACCGTGCCGAAGTGAAGACCCTGGCCGGTGTTTACGGTGCGGCCTACGAGGGTGACGAAGGTTTTGCCGCGATTCAGAATTCCATAGAAGAATTCGCCAAGGCCGAGGGGCGTCGCCCGCGTCTGCTGGTGGTCAAGATGGGGCAGGACGGCCACGATCGAGGGGCCAAGGTGATTGCCACTGCCTTTGCCGATATCGGGTTTGATGTGGATGTCGGCCCTCTGTTCCAGACGCCTGCAGAAGCCGCACAGGACGCGGTGGACAATGATGTGCATGTGATTGGGATCTCTTCGCAGGCTGCGGGGCATAAGACATTGGCGCCTCAGTTGGTTGAGGAACTGAAAAAGGCGGGGGCTGAGGACATCATAGTCATCTGCGGTGGGGTCATTCCGCAACAGGATTACCAGTTCCTTTACGATCACGGTGTGAAGGCGATCTTTGGTCCGGGAACGAACATCCCTGAAGCGGCACAAGACATCTTGCGTTTGATCGGCGAAGCCAAAACCTGACGCCGGCGCCAAGATTTTTCGTACGAAAAATCTTGTGATTTCGCCCCTTTGCGGAAAACATGCGACCAGACCCAAATGGTCTGATCGTTTGTCATCAGGAGGCGTCTTCATGTTACTGGATCATCTGGCTGTTGCGGGCGAAACGCTTGAAGAAGCTTCTGACCATATCGAACAGGCGCTGGGCGTACGGCTTCAGGACGGCGGCAAGCATGAAAAATTCGGGACGTATAATCGACTTTTGGGCTTGCGGGATGGGCTCTATCTGGAGGCGATTGCGATCGACCCCGAAGCCTCCAAACCGCAAAGGACGCGCTGGTTCGATCTGGACCGGTTCACCGGATCACCCCGCCTGACCAACTGGATTTGCCGGGTTCCGGATATCGAAGCGTCACTGACCGTTTTCCCTGACGGCGTCGGACAACCTATCGATCTGAACCGAGGCGCGCTGCGCTGGCGTATGGCAGTCCCCCCAAGTGGACGTCTGCCATTTGACAACCTCTTTCCGGCGCTTATCGAGTGGCAGGGTGATCTGCATCCGGCGCAAATGCTTCAGGACAGTGGCTGCCGGTTACGCCGCCTTATAGTGTGCCATCCGGATGCAATCGACTTAGCCAAAGGTTTGGGGGCGTTGGAGAATGTCGCGTTTGACAGCGGCCCGGCTGCATTGCGCGCTGAATTCGAAACACCGCACGGGTTGCGCGTGCTGGAATGAACATCCGGCAGGCCAGAACCCAAGATGCACCTGCGATTAGGGCGATCGCAAACGCGATCATCAGAGATACGCTTATCACGTTCACCAACGATGAACGCAGCGTAGAAAGCGTGGCCGCAGAGATCGAAACCAAAGGCCCTGCTTTTCTCATCGCCGAGCGCAGTGGTGCCGTCGAGGGGTTTGCGACCTATGGCGCCTTCCGCTCGGGACCGGGATATGCGCAGTGCCGCGAACATTCGATACAGTTGGCACCCGAAGCCAGAGGCCAGCATGTTGGCCGTTCGTTGATGGAGGCTCTTGAAGCCATCGCGCGGGAGGATAACGTGCATGTCTTGGTGGCGGGCATTTCATCGGCCAACCCCGCAGCCATCGCCTTCCATAAGGCAATTGGCTTCAAGCAGGTGGGACGCATGCCTGAAGTGGGGTTCAAATGGGGGCAGCGGCTGGATCTTGTCCTGATGCAGAAAATACTCGGCCCGCAGTCATCTGTCGCACCTGACAGTCGTGACAAGGCACGCTAGGGTGCGCCCATGTCGATCTGGTCCAGAATAGCCGACGCGCTGAACGCGCTTGCCCAGGGCGAAAGCCTGACTGCGGTGTTTGAGAAACTGCGCACGCCGCCAGAACGTTCGGTGGCCTTTGCGATTGCTGTCGTGGCGCTTGGCGCCAAGATGGCCAAGGCCGACGGTCAGGTGACGCGGGATGAGGTGACGGCTTTCCGTGAAGTGTTTCAGATCGCGCCCGAAGATGAAGACGGGGCGGCCAAGGTCTTTGACATGGCACGGACAGACGTTGCTGGATATCAGGACTATGCCCGCCGGATTGCCCGCATGTTCGCCGAAGATAGCACCACCCTGTGCGATTTGATGGAAGGGCTGTTTCACATTGCTATGGCGGACGGGTTCTACCATCCGAACGAAAACGAGTTTTTGGAAGAAGTCAGCCGCATTTTCGGCCAGACCGACGCTCAGTTCATGGCCCTGCGCGCGCGTTTCGTACCGGATGCGCCGAAAGACCCCTATACGGTTCTGGGCGTTCCCCGCGACGCTCCTCTGACCGAAATTCGCAAGGTTTGGCGGCAACTGGTGCGAGAAACTCACCCCGATGCGATGCTGGCACGCGGCGTTCCGGAAGAGGCGGTGCGGCTGGCCGAGAAAAAGATGATCGACATCAACCGCGCCTGGGATGAAATCAACGGCGCTCGGGTCTGATCCGTGCGGTTGGCGACCTACAATATCGAATGGTTCGCCAACCTGTTTGATCGCAATGACAGCCTGATTGTCGATGGCAGCTGGTCAGGGCGTCACGATGTGACCAAGGCCCGGCAGGTTGAGGCGATCGCAAAGGTGCTGACGGCGATCGATGCCGATGCGATGCTGATCGTCGAAGCCCCCAACACAGGCAAGTCTCAGAATACCGTCCGTGCCTTGCAGCGATTTGCCGAGGCGTTCGGTCTGCGTACAAGCCATGCAATCATGGGATTTCCCAATGATACACATCAGGAATTGGCCCTGCTTTATGATCCCGAAATTCTTACAGCCAAACACGACGCAAGGGAGGCCGAGAACGCGCCGCGTTTCGATGCCGAGTTCCGGATCGACCTGGATGTGGATGCGACCGAGGATCTTGTGCGGTTTTCAAAGCCTCCGATGGAATTGGCGATCCAAACAACCTCAGGGCAGGAGTTTCGACTGATCGGGGCGCATCTGAAGTCCAAAGCGCCCCATGGCGCTGCATCGCGGGATGAGATGATACGAATTTCGATTGCCAATCGCCGTAAGCAGTTGGCGCAGGCGGTATGGCTGGGTCGACGGGTCCGACATCATTTGACGGAGCAAGAGCCGGTGATTTTGCTGGGCGATCTCAATGACGGACCCGGACTGGATGAGTTCGAACACCTCTTCGGTCGATCGTCGGTCGAGATATTGTTGCAGGCGGGGCTCTATGATCCTCATGCGGCACGGGCATTGGAACTGCGCCCCGGTTCCGTCCCAGCAACTGCACGATTTGCGCGGCCGAATGAGGGACGGTATCTTGAGGCGTTGTTGGACTACATCATGATTAGCGAGGATTTGCGCGCCCACCACCCGAACTGGCGCATCTGGCATCCGTTTCGCGATGCCGCCTGCTGGGGCAACCCCGAGCTGAGGGATGCCTTGCTAACCGCATCCGACCACTTCCCGGTGACGTTGGATATCGACCTCTGACCTTTCAACACTCGGCACGCTCGCTTATATTCAAGCTATGCTACGTCTCATGCTGATCAGCGCTATTTGTACCGCCTTGGCCCTGCCTGCCCAAGCACAGGACGATTCGGGTAAGTCGCTGATGGAGCGGGGTGCCGAGTTGTTTCTGGAAGGCTTGCGGCAAGAGATGGAGCCCACGATCGAAGACCTGCGTGGATTTGCGGACCAATTTGGTCCGGCTTTGCAGTCTTTCATGCGGGAAATGGGTCCGGCGCTGGCTGAGTTGGCTGCTCAGGTGCAGGATTGGAGCGCGTATGAATCGCCCGAGATGTTACCAAACGGCGACATTATCATCCGCAAGAAGCCCAAAGATCAGCCCGAAGAAGTTGTGCCGGAAGAAGAGACTTCTAACGGTTATACCGATATCTGATTATCCGCGAATGATCACTTTGGGTTCTGATTTCAGCGCGCCGGCCAACGAGTTAAAACGGGCCTCGGCGACTTCGTTGAACAATGCGCCTGCCGATTTGGGCAGACGCAGTTCGAGCTTTTGTTTTTTGGGATAGTAACGCATCTTGCCCATGGCTGCGTCGTGCTGCATCCAAAGCATCGCTCCGAACCGTAGTGCTTTGCCTAGGATTTCGGCCTGTTCTTGGCCGCGTTCTTCGAGCAGTTCGTAAAGCTCGGTAAAGCGGCTCCCTTCACGTTTGTTGCGATATCGGTGTTGCAAAGCGAGCCCGATAAAGATCCGCTCGGAATGTTTGATCCCGCTCATGTTGGCGCGGGTGACATATTCGAAACAAGCCTCGGCCCGGTAATCTGGATGCGCACGCCAACTGACGTCGTGCAGCAGACAAGCTGCCTTGATCAGGCGCAGCATCGGTTCCGGCGCCGAACGGAACAAGGGCATGACAAAATCGAACAGGTGTTTGCCGAAACCGGGCAAGCGCGCGTCTTTCGCTTCGGCAAACCGGCAGGCTTCGATCAAAGGATCCCGGTCGCGCAGGCGTTGCGGCATCTGTTCATACAGCAATCCTTCGCGGATGCCGTAGCTTGAAATCGCGATGTCCTTTGGTTTGAACGTGCGGATCAGGCGTGAAAGCACATCCATTGCATAGGGGATCAATGCCATACGCGATCCCGACACACCGGCCAATGCGCGCAATTCATCAGGATCATTCTGTTCGATGAACTTGATGGTCTCGCGTACCTGACTTTGTGTCATGCGGTATTCGTGCAGCACGTTCAGCGGATAGCCTCGGCGCAACATGTCCAGACGTGCGAAGGCGCGCCAACTGCCGCCGACCAGAAACAGCCGATCACGTTGAGGGCCCATCCGGTCGCGCATCTCTTCCAGCGTCTTCTTGATATGCTCCTTACGCGCCCGGCGACCGCCTTTGATATCGCGCAGCTTGAGCGGCCCCAGGGGCGAAGTCATGCGACGTCCGACCTTGCCGCCTCCGATCTCAGCGAGTTCGACGGACGAGCCACCGATGTCGCAGATCAGCCCATAAGCTCCGGGCCAACCCAGCAGCACGCCCTGAGCTGAGAGCCGTGCTTCTTCCTCGCCATCGACAACGTTGATGATCAGGCCGGTTTCGGCTTTTGCCTGCGCGCAGAAATCCGGTCCATCGCTGGCCTCGCGCACCGCAGCGGTGGCGACCGCGTGCAGGGCGGGCAGGCCGAGGTCTCTGGCAAGATGCTGAAACCTGTGCAAGGCAGCCAGCGCCCGTTTGCGACCTTCAGGGTTCAGTCGGCCGGTCTCTGACAGGCCGGCGCCCAGTTCGCACATCACCTTTTCATTGTAGAAATAGGCCGGTGAGCGCGCCGCGCCGTCAAAAATCACCATCCGGACCGAGTTCGATCCGATATCGACAACCCCGACCCGGGAAAGTGCACGGGCGCCCGGATCTTCGAACAGCGGCCTTCCGAACAGCCCGTGATCCGGGAAATCAGTCTCGGCAATCTTGGTCATGGTGTCCCCAGGTCTTTTGCGCGACAGGATGCGAGATCACCCTTGTCCGGTCAATTGCAGGCATCCGATTGTTCGGCTTCTGTGTTCAATAGACGCACCGCCAGCGCACGGGTGATGTCGCGTTTTTCGGTCAGCGCAATTTCGTCCAGCTGTTCGACGACGCGGGCGGCGGTTTCAAAGCTGCGATTCATGTGCTTGACCAGATAGGCTATGACATCAGGCCCCGGATTGAGCTGCCGGTCGGTGAATAGCTTCGCCAGCACTGCGCCCAGCAACGCATCGTCCGGTCCTTCAAGCGACACATGATGCGCACCTTCGGCCCGGCTTTGCAGATCGGCCAGCGGCAGATGCCACAGTTTCGGCGTCGTGCGCCCGGTCATCAGCAAGGCGTGGCCCTCGGCCAGAACCAGATTGTGCAAATGGAACAGAGTTTTCTGCTGCTCGACGTCCGCCGCGATTACTGGCACATCTTCGACCGCCACCGGACCGCGCGCCAGGTCCGGCACGTCGTCATATCGAAGCGCGGCGGCTTGTACGATTCGACCGCCGGTCTCGCCGGCCCAGACATGCGCCAGATGGGTCTTGCCCGATCCTGCAGGGCCGCTCAGCACCAGTTTGTTGCCAGGCCATGAGGTGGCAGAGATCATCGCAACAGCTAGCGCATTAGCAGGCGAGACGAAAAAGTCTTCGCGGCCCAAGGCAGTCTTGGACGGCAGATCAAAGCTGAGCTGCATGGCCATTTATTCGTCTTCCTGATTGAGCCCTTCAAGCCCGGTATATAGGCGGCTGTGCAGATACTGCTCGGTCGCAAACCGTGCCAGCACACCCAAGGCAGCCGCTACAGGTACTGCGATCAGCATTCCGACGAAGCCGAACAGCGCGCCGAAGACCGACAAGGCCAGCAGCAGCCAGACCGGGTGCAGGCCCACCGAACTACCGACAAGTTTGGGCGTCAGGAAGTTGCCCTCGGTCACCTGTCCGATAGCAAAAATACCGGCGACCAAACCGATATGTGCCCAATCCCCCCAGAACTGAAACAGGGCCAGGCCTATGGCCAGGGTGCCTCCGATCAGGGCGCCCAAATAGGGGATGAAGGTTACCAGCCCTGCAATGAAGCCGACGATCAGGCCGAATTGCAGACCGACCAGCATCAATGCGACAGCATAGTAGGTGCCGAGGATCAGGCAGACGGTACCCATTCCACGCACGAATGAGGCAAGAACGGCGTCGATTTCACCAGCAAGTCGTTTGATCGTGGGGGCGTGATCACGGGGCAAGAGCTCTCCGATCCGGGTGATCATGCGATCCCAATCCATCAGCAGATAAACCGCGACAACCGGTACGATAACCAACAGGACGACAACATTTATCGCTGAACCCAATGAGGCCAGAACGGTTTGCAGCACATCGCCGGTTTTTGATTTCAGCGTCTCGCCAAATGACACCAGCATCTGGTGGGTATTTGATTCGCGATCGAGCAAAGCCGGGAATTGTTTCTCAATAAAGGCGCGCAGTTCTTTAAAAAGGCTTGGCAAAACATCAATCAGATCCAGTAGCTGTGTGATCAACGCGGGCACAACCATAAGAATCATCAAAACAAAACCAAACACGCCGACAACGGTAATGATCCCGGTCGCAGCCATGCGCGAAAGGCCGAGTGTTTCCAGGCGGTCCGCAACGGGATCAAGGAAATATGCAATCGCACCACCGATCACAAAGGGCAGCAAGACATCGCCCAACAGGTACAAAAGCAGCACGAAAACAGCGGCGGCAATGCCCCAGTATCTAAGCTGATCCTTCACCGGCAAGGCCATGGCGCAATCCCTCGTTTGCACAGCATTGCCGTGTTCTTGGCCCATGACGCCCGGCGATGCAAGCGGTTCATGGCGAGCGATTTTTATACCCTAGTCTGTCAGAGTACCCAGTTCCGGTGTCTCACCTGTGGCCATTTCATCAGGCCAGTTGGTGCGCCAGATTTCCGCCGACCAGTGTCCGCAATGTACCTTCGGGCGATCAAAGCCGGGCAGGGCAGGCAGCAGTGGCGCAACCACCACATCGTGGCGCGGAACGGCGAAATAAGGGAAGGAATAGCGTTCACGCCCGGATCGATTAACCACGCGATGCGGGGTCGATTTCAACCGCCCGCCCGACCACAGTTCCAGCATGTCGCCGATATTGACCACGAAGCCGCCGGGCGGGCAGTCCGGTGTGATCCAGCCGCCGGTGCGGGTCTGCACCTCAAGTCCTCCGACCGGATCGGGAGCGATTATTGTCAGTGCGTCGGTGTCCTTATGCGGATGAATTCCATAGCCACGCTCATCCGGGGATTGTGGCGGATAGTGTAGCAGGGTCATGTTGGTCATCGGGTCGCGGAAGGCGTCGCGTAGTGTGTTGGGCGGGATTTTTAACCCCACTTCCAATGCACCCAGCAAAAGATCTGTTACGCCATCAAGCTGTAGCCAGTAATCCAGTATTACCGCGCGGGCCTGGGGCACTTCTCGGGGCCAGATATTCGGGCCGTAAAGTGCGCATTCAACCCGGATCGGCGCATCTTCGGCTGCTTCGAAATGCAGCTTGTACCCTTCGTACTTATCCGCCGCGCCCGAGCCGTCATTGGGCGTGAAGAACCCCATCGGAATGTACCCACGATAGTTTTCGCGGGTGATGGCCTGATCCCATTTTCGGGCCTCGTCGATATCAAAGATCGCACTGACACACTCGCGCACCTGCTCGATGTGCTCAGGCGCGATGCCTGTTCCTGTGATCGACAGAAACCCGATACTGGTGCAGGCATCCATGATCTGCGCGACCGTTGCTTGATACAGCGGACTAGAAGGATCAGTCAGCGGGCTGATATCTATGGTCGGAATATGCTCCATTAGGTAATTCTCACGCCTTGTCGTTCCAGTTCCTGATGCACAGGAACAAGGTTCATGCTGTCGAGATCTTGATTGCTTTTCAAGGATAACGCCGCAGCGATCCCTGCGCCCTGACCCATCACCGCGCAGCAGGACATGTTGCGCGTCGCGGCGTGAGCGACCCGATCCGCGCCATGGGACCTGCCCGCAACCAACAGGCCCTTGATCCCTTTGGGCAGCATCGAGCGATACGGAATCTGCATATATCGCCCCGTGGTCGGCAAGATCAGAATGCCGTAGCCATCGATGAATTCAGGGTAGATACCGATGGAATCCTCGAACCGGCCCTGATGTCGGGCATCGGTTTCGGTCATGTTGTAGACGGCATCGATCTTGCGCGTATCCCGAATGCCGATGGTCATTCCGAAATTGCGTAGACGTGCGTTTTCGCACCCCGGCATGAAACGGCGGAGGGCATCAATGGCCAGCATCGCCTGTCGGCGGCCTTCGATTTCACCAAAGGTCAGGCTTTCGGGGTCGGTTCCATCGATCTGGTCCATATGAATCAGGTTCATATAGGTCAGTTCTCCGGTATCGTGCATCGCCCCCCAGGTCCCCGCGATCGTGTTCAAATGAGCCGGTATCAGGCCCTCATCAATCGCCTGCTGGAAGGGTTTCTTGACGAAGGGCGAGAACATGTCGTCCTCTTTGCCCGAGGTTTCGATATTCCATTCGCCACCGCCACCCCAGTCTTTGTAGGTCTGCGGGTCGGCTTTGACACCTTCAATAAAGGCCCGTTTGTCGACACCGGCCAGATGGAACATCACTGAGGCCGCCATCATGTCCTCGCGTGGCGTCTTGTGGGTCGGGGCGCCCGCGCGATGCGCTACATCTGCATCCCCTGTGGCGTCGATGACAACCTTGGCCAAGATCGCCTCACGCCCCGCTTTGGATTCGGTAATCACCCCAGTGATGCGATCCCCCTCCATGATCGGGGCGACGAATTGCCGGTGCAACATCGGATGGACGCCAGCCTCTTCAACCAGCTTGTCGGCCACCAGTTTGAAGCCCTCGCTGTCGAGTTCGTAGCTGAGCGATTGGCTTTCAGGCACCGCTGCACCCATCTCTTTGGCGCGGGTTTCGAACTCCATGCCGATGCCACCGGCCTCGACAGTTTGTTCGTGGCGATACCAGGCAAAGCCTTCGACGCCGACTGCCGTAATATTCCCACCCATGCAACCGAATCTATCCATCAAGGAAACTTCGGCCCCAGCGCGTGCGGCAGCCAGCGCTGCTGACAATCCAGCGGGGCCCGAGCCGACAACCAATACGTCGGTCTGGTGAACAACGGGGATCTGGCGGGCGGGTTCGGTGATTGTTTGCATTGCTGCCTCGCGGTTTAACGTTTGCGCCAACATTGAAAACCCCAACGCTCGGGTCAATCAAAAAACCGACTGCGCATGGGTCGCAAAACACCGATGTGCGATTGCCCCCGGCTAGGCTTTGGAATAATCACCTTGCAGCGAAATTCTCACCCGTAAGGTTACGTTATGCGCCTCAGCCGTTACTTTCTGCCCGTTCTCAAGGAAAACCCCTCGGAGGCTCAGATCGTCAGCCACCGGCTGATGCTGCGTGCCGGGATGATCAAACAGGCCGCCGCCGGGATTTATTCCTGGTTGCCATTGGGCTTCAAAGTTCTGCGCAAGCTGGAGAACATTGTGCATGAAGAGCAGGCGCGGGCTGGGCACATCGCGATCCAGATGCCGATTCTGCAATCAGCCGACCTGTGGCGCGAATCCGGTCGTTATGACGATTATGGCCAGGAAATGCTTCGCATGCAGGACCGCCACGGTCGCGATATGCTGTACACGCCAACCGCCGAGGAACTGGTGACCGACATCTTCCGCGGCCACGTGAGCAGCTACAAAGACCTGCCGCTGACGCTCTATCAGATTCAGTGGAAGTTCCGCGATGAAATCCGCCCACGTTTCGGCGTGATGCGGGGGCGCGAGTTCTACATGAAGGACGGATACAATTTCGATCTGACCAAAGAAGACGCGCTGCACGCCTATAACCGCCACTTGGTCAGTTATCTGCGTACTTATGAGCGGATGGGTCTGCAGGCCATCCCGATGCGCGCTGATTCTGGACCTATCGGCGGTGACTACACGCATGAGTTCCTCGTACTGGCCGATACCGGCGAGTCCGAGGTCTTTTATGACAGCGCGGTCACCGATCTGACCTTCGGCGATCGTGAGATCGACTATGATAGCCGCGAACAGTGTCAGGCGATCCTCGAAGAGTTCACCTCTAAATACGCCCGCACGGACGAAACCCACGACGAAGCCCTGTTTGACCAAATCCCCGAAAACCGCCGCCGCGTGGCGCGTGGTATCGAAGTGGGGCAGATCTTTTATTTTGGCACCCAGTATTCCGAAGCTCTTGGAGCGACTGTGCAAGGCCCGGATGGCAAGCCGGTTCCGGTGCATATGGGCAGCCACGGCATCGGCGTTAGCCGCCTGATCGGTGCGATCATCGAAGCCAGCCATGACGATAAGGGCATCATTTGGCCCGAAGGCGTGACTCCATTCCATTGCGGCATTGTGAACTTGAAGCAAGGTGATGAAGAGGCGGACGCGGCGTGCGATAAACTCTACAGCGCGTTGACTGCGCTGGGGCTTGAGCCGCTTTATGATGATCGGAATGAACGGGCAGGGGGCAAGTTTGCCACCATGGACCTGATCGGTCTGCCGTGGCGCATCACAGTGGGCCCGCGTGGTCTGAAGAACGGTGTGGTCGAACTCACCAGCCGCCGTACCGGCGAAAGTGAGGAACTCAGCCCCGAAGCGGCCGTCACCAAGATCGCAGAAATCTATGAGGGCATCGCCTGAACAAGGCGGTGCAACGTTCGGCGGTTTAGCTCAGGAAGCTGAGGTCGGACGTGCGGTCAGGAAATCGCCGTCCGCTTCGCTGCCGCGTGCGACCACGATCGGGCGACCAAAGCGGCGTACAAGTTCCGCCAGTTCGAAGCCCAGAAACCGCAATCCACAGACGCGTTCGTCAGTGGTGCGATCCGTGATGCACAGCCGCCCCTGCCGGAAAGCAAGGCGATAGCCTTTGTCCCGCAGTATGTCGGCCAACCCGGCCCAGCTTGCTGCGCTTGTGAAAACTGGCCTGATCGCTGCCCGCAACAATGCGGCGCTTTCGCAATCCAGTTCTGTTGCTGCTGAACGGGCAGTAATCGGGCCCGTACCTTCCATATGTTCTTGAATACCCATGAGCGTGCCTCCGCCCTTAAACTCTTAAAATGTGTCCCCCACACAAATAGGGTGACAAAGTTTCTCACACTAATCAATTTGTGAAACAATATTTCGCACCTGAATGTTGCGATTGTGACTCAGTCGGGTGCTGATATCTCACATTGACTTCATAACTGAAACAATAAGCCCTTGTCTGTGAAGGGGTTCACAACCATTGGTATAATTTGCGGCCAGTGATTTCTCGCGCTGCCGCTGATGAGTTGGCGCTTGGGGCAAATGATTCGTTTCAAACTGTTCTTTTCGCCCCTTTATCGGGCGCAGTAACGCCGAACCGGTGTCCGCACGATAACTGGCTTGACCATCCGGCGAAATGTCGAAAGGGTCGCGAAAAATCTGAACCCGAGGCAGGAATGGCCAAATCTCCCCCGCCCTTTGCCCCTTTCGAATGGAAAATCGCCTGGCGATACCTCCGTGCCCGTAGGGCCGAAGGGGGCGTTAGCGTGATGACCTGGATCTCGCTGATCGGGATTACGCTCGCTGTGTTCGCTCTGATCGCGACGCTGGCTGTTCGGTCCGGATTCCGGTCAGAATTCGTGGGCACTATTCTTGGGGCCAACGCACATGTCACGGTGTATTCCGCCGGAGAAATCGATGCGCAGGGGCGGCTAGACCGCACCATCACGGATTTCGATGGAATGGCCGAGCGGATCGCGCAGGTGCCGGGGGCCGAACGGGCAGCACCGCTTGTCAAAGGGCAGGTGCTGATCACCAATGCGGACCGCAGTTCAGGCGTGCAGGTCTTTGGCATTCGTCCCGACGATCTGGCCGGGTTGCCCGGTATTGCAGAAAGCGAAGAGGCCTATGGTGACCTGTCACGGTTCCCGGACGGCATCGCCATCGGCTCGGGGGTGGCGCGGGCCATCGGGGCGACGGTGGGGGATCGGGTCAAACTGACCTCGCCCAACGGTGTCAAAACCGCATTTGGCACATCTCCCCGCGTGAACGCTTATGAGGTGGTCTATGTCTTTTCTGCCGGGCGCTATGACATCGACCGCACGCGCGTCTACATGCCGTTTGCCGAGGCGCAAAGCTTTTTCAACCGTGAAGGCGTGGCGGACGAGATCGAAGTGATGGTCGAGCGCCCCGAAGAGCTGACCCCGATCCTGATTCCGATCCTTGAGGCCGCAGGTGAGCGCAGCCAGATATGGACTTGGCAGGATGCCTCAGGAGGATTCCTGCGAGCGCTGGAGGTCGAAGACAATGTGATGTTCATCATCCTGTCGATCCTCGTGCTGATTGCAGCAATGAACATCGTCTCGGGGTTGATCATGCTGGTGAAGAACAAAGGGCGCGACATCGGTATCTTACGCACCATCGGGCTCAGCGAAGGATCAGTGCTGCGGGTGTTCTTCATTTGCGGGGCCTTTACGGGAATCATCGGAACAGCGATGGGCGTCGTACTGGGCTGCCTCTTCGCTATCTATATCGATCCGATTTTTTCCTTCGTGAACTACGTCATGGGTGGCGGCGTCTGGGACCCGTCCATTCGCGGCATCTACGCATTGCCCGCCGAATTGCACCTGTCTGACGTCATGAAAGCGATAGGGCTGTCACTTGGCCTGTCTTTCCTTGTCACTTATTTCCCGGCTCGTCGCGCAGCGCGGCTGAACCCGGTTGAGGCGCTGCGCTATGAGTGATGTGACTTTGAGGCTCAGCGGTCTGACCAAGACCTATCTGCAAGGCACCCCAGGAGAGGTGCAGGTTCTGCGCGGTGCCGATCTGGAGCTGCGCGCGGGTGAGGCTGTGGCACTGGTTGCGCCATCCGGGGCGGGCAAGTCGACCCTACTGCATATCGCGGGCCTGCTGGATATCCCGGATACCGGCGAAGTCGAAGTCGCAGGGCAGGGCGCGACGGGCAAAGGGGATCGCACGCGCACAGCGATCCGTCGGCGCGATGTTGGCTTCGTCTATCAGTTCCACCATCTGTTGCCTGAGTTTACGGCGCTGGAGAACATCGTGTTGCCGCAACTGGCAAACGGTGCTTCCGAGAAAGCAGCGCAAGCCCGTGCGATGCAGTTACTTGATCGCGTTGGCGTCGCTCCGCGCGCAGATCACCGGCCAGCAGCCTTGTCGGGCGGAGAACAACAGCGCGTGGCCTTCTGCCGGGCACTGGCAAATCAGCCACGTGTGCTGCTGGCGGATGAGCCAACCGGCAATCTGGACCCCGATACCTCGGATCAGGTGTTTGCGGCCCTTATGGCGCTGGTCCGGGATGAGGGGCTTTCGGCGCTGATCGCGACGCATAACCTTGATCTGGCGGCGCGGATGGACCGGATGTTGCGGCTGGAGGGTGGCGTGCTCAGGCCAGCTGAGTGATTGCGACCCCGATTGCCATCACCGTAATGCCTCCGGCCCGCATTAATGTCAGCGGCGTAACCTGAGCGCCGAACAGACCGAAATGGTCAATCGCAGCTGTGCTGATCAACTGGCCGAGCAAGACGAAAAACACCGCATTGCCCACGCCAAAATGTGGGGCCACATGGGTGATTGATAGCACATAGAAGGCGATTAATACGCCGCCCAGCAGCAGATGTTTGGGGGCTTGGGTGAGTTTGGCAAAGGCATCGGATCCACCGAGTACCAACAGCGCCAGCGCTGAAGCGACAAAGGCGATCGCGAACAGGACGACGGCGGCCGCATTGGGTGAGCCGATCAACCTGCCCAAGGCTGCATTCAGAGCGGCGAGGATGGGAACGCCGATTCCGGCGGCCAGCATGATGGCTGCGTATTGTGTCATTGCCTTTTGTCCCTGCGCCTATTTCGTTGATCTGGATCATTGCGCCAGCGTGAACTCCCGGCAAGTCTCGATTTGCCAGGCAGGAGGGAGAAAAGTGATGATCCGATCAATACTTGGCGCGGGCGCGCTGACAGTACTTACCATGATACCACAGGCCTCTTCAGCTCAGGACGTGGAAACCGGGGCCGAGCTGTATCAGCACTATTGCGCTACCTGTCATGGGCTGGATGCAACGGGGCATGGGCCAATGGCCGGGGTGCTGGTGATCCAGCCGACAAACCTGAGAACGCTGGCCGATGCAAATGGTGTATTTCCGACAGCGCGCGTCGTGGCGCGGATTGACGGGCGCGAACCGTTGGTCAGCCATGGCAGCCCGATGCCGGTTTATGGCCCCTATTTCGAAGGTAACGACACCGCGATCAAAACGCCGGAAGGGCAGCCAATCCTGACCAGCAAGCCAATCGTGGATCTAGTGGCTTACCTGAAGACCCTGCAAGTAAACTAACAAGCTCAGCGACAGATGCCATTAATCTCTGCGCCCGCCCAGGGTATCAGGACGGAGCTTTCGCGCCTGCTACCGGGCAATTTCGAGACTTCAAATTGGGCGCTTAGCATATCGTGCAGACGCTTGGTTCGAGGTGCGTCGGGGTCGAGCGCCCGGCAGCAAACATATTCCTCGACGATGGCGCCCTGCTGTTCGTAGCCATAGGCCAGAAAATCGGGCGAAGTATCAAGGTCGAACAGGTAAGGATCGTCCTTCCGGCCATGCTCTGCCGCAGCGCGGAACGGGTGATAACCAGTTGTCTTGCGATTTTGCCACTGCCAGACATGGGTTAATTCATGCGCAAGCAACATTGCCCCGATCAGGTTCACCTGATCGGGGTACTGGCTCATGTAGTCGTCCAGATACCAGTCCTTCGTGAAGTATACATGATTGAACAGCGCAACGCCCGCGGGTTTGCCGGTCACGGTTTCCTCTTTGACAGGTGGTAAGATTCGTTCACGGCAGGCAACCCGAGGGCGGGCTTTGCGGGTAAATGTAACCGCTGCGACGGGGGCACCCTCTACCAATCGCACACGATCCAGATTCAATGTGTCACCGTGGATTTTACTGACAAATGCGCGCTCGTGATCGGTTAGAGGTCGACCACAGGCTACAAATAGAAACAGCAATGAAATCAACAGGGGGCGGATCATGGCATTAAGCCTAATGCGGCAGCTCGGCGCTGCAAGTCGTTTTCAAAGGCTCATCGCCAGAACCCGGCTGATTTCCGTCAGCGATCGCCCGGATTGTCCCATCCATGTATTGAACGCGGCCTGCACCGCGGCCATTGCTTTTTTGGAGGTTGCAGGTTTGTCGATAACGCCCTCAGCGATCAGACGAGCTGTTACATCTTGGGACAGAATAAAGCTGTCCCGACCGGCAAATCGCATAGCATACTGCGCCGAAGCACCGCCAAGCCGCGATCCGCGCTTGGCGAGCATCTGTAGCAAGCCGACATAATCCTGTGATGGCCACCCGCCCAGAATTTGCCCGACGCCACCTTCCGCGCGGAGTTCCAGCAGAAACGCGGCATTGTCGCGCACTGTGGCAATCTTGGTTCCGTTGCGGACAATGCGGGTGTCCTGCAGCAGTGCGTCGAATTTCTCGTCATCCATGAATGCGCAGCGTCCAATGTCGAAGCCGTCAAATGCCGTTTCGAATCCGTCCCACTTCGATTCGATCACTTTCCAGTTAAACCCTGCCTGGAACACGGTTTTCGTAATAAGCGATAACCAGCGATCATCTGACATCGCCACCAATTCGGCGATTGGTTTAGGCTTGCTTAGCTTGCTTTCCAGTTCGGCGGGGCCGCCGTGGCGATCAGCCGATATCTGGTAGATCTTTTCAAAGTGACGCATCTCCCAGACCCTCCCTTATCCAGATGCTGCCTTATTAAGAAGATTTGACAAGGCAAATCAGATCTTGAGATGAAGCGCGTGTTTTATATTGACTAGTCAATCAATATCTTTGACGGTTCCGAACTGACGGTGTTAAGTGTGTGTATTGCCGAGTGGAGCAGCAGGGATGGGTCGTGGTTTAACGCTAGATGAAGCGCGTCGGACCCGGAACAACTGTTCCCTTTCCTTTTTCGGCTAAACTTGTGCATGTTGCGAAATGTGCTGTGACCACAAATGATCCTGGGCGGGCTCGATATCGCCATGGGGCAAACGTAAAAAACAGGGAGTTGTTGTTATGAAAAAGCTAAGCGTAAGCTTTTTGGCTATCGCAGTGGCCGGGGCGGCCCATGCCGCAGATATGGGCGCGGTCGATGAACCGATCAAGCTGGCGATCAACGAATGGACCGGTCAACATGTGACCACCCATGTGGCAGGTGAGATGCTGAAGGCCGCCGGTTATAACGTAGAATACGTGACCGCCGGGATGATGAATCAGTTCCAGGCGTTGGCCGATGGGGACATTGACGCGACATTGGAAATCTGGTCGTCCAACGTGTCCGACGAATACGCCAAGAAGATCGACGAAGGCACCGTTGTTGAAATCGGCGATCTGGGGCTTGATGCCAAGGAAGGCATTGCCTACCCGGCACATGTAGCGGAGCTGTGCCCGGGCCTGCCTGCGTGGGAAGCGCTGAAAGAGTGTGCGCAAGTTTTTGCTACGGCTGAAACTCTGCCCGGTGGCCGTCTGGTCGATTACCCAGCGGATTGGGGTACGCCCGGCGCGGATCGTATGACCGGTCTTGAATTGCCGTTCAAAGCGGTCCCCGCGGGTTCCGAGGGCGCTTTGATCGCCGAATTGCGCGCCTCAACCGAGCGCAAGTCGCCGTTGCTGATCACCTTCTGGCAGCCACATTGGGCGATGTCGGCATATGACGTACAGTTTGTCGAACTGCCTGCAGGCGAAGAGGCGTGCTTTAACGATCCGTCTTGGGGCCCGAACCCCAACGCAGTGAATGATTGCGATTTCTCGCCGTCACGTATCTTCAAGGCCGGTTGGAGCGGCATGGCAGACAAGTGGCCCGCTGCCTATGAAATCCTGACTAACTATCAGCTTTCGGTCGAAGACCAGCAGCCAATGATGGGGGCGATCGACGTAGATGGTGGCGCGGTCGAAGAAGTCGTCGCGGCATGGATGGCCGAGAATGAAGACAAATGGCGCCCCGTCGTTGACGCGGCAACGCAGTGAGTCCGCTTAAGTGACTGAAGCGAATACGCCAGCCATCGCCTGCCAGAATCTCTGGCAGGTGTTTGGCCAAGGTGCCGACAAAGCTCTGACCGACGCGCTGTCTCGGTCAGGGAGTGACGCTGACAAAGCCGCCACCGATTTGCGCGAACAGGGGTTTATCCCCGCCGTTCAGGATGCCAATTTCGAGGTCAAAGAAGGCGAGCTTTTTGTCATCATGGGCCTGTCCGGCTCGGGCAAATCGACGCTGATTCGTTGCATTTCGCAACTTCTGCCCGGTACGGGCGGCGAGATCCGTGTGGATGGCGAGAATGTCATCGGTGCATCAAAGAGGACCCTGACTGAACTAAGGCGCAAGAAGCTGGGCATGGTTTTCCAGCATTTTGGCCTGTTCCCTCATATGACCGTGGCCGAAAACGTGGCTTATCCGCTGCGTGTGCAAGGCGTCGGTAAAAAGGAACGTTTGGCGCGTGCGCAGGAAGTAATCTCGCTGGTCGGCTTGGAAGGCCGCGAAGATAGCTTTCCCCGGCAGCTTTCGGGTGGTCAACGCCAACGCGTAGGGATCGCGCGCAGCCTTGCGGTGAATCCCGATATCTGGTTTCTGGACGAGCCGTTCTCGGCCCTTGATCCTTTGATCCGCCGCCAGCTGCAGGATGAATTCCTACGCATCCAGGCGACGTTGAAGAAATCCATCGTCTTTATCACTCACGACATTCAAGAGGCGCTGAAACTGGCCGACCGCATCGCCATTATGCGCGATGGCAAAATCGTTCAGATCGGCACGCCGACGGATATCGTGCTGCGTCCGGTAGACGACTACGTGCGCGAATTTTCTAAGGACGTGGCCAAAGGCCAGCATGCCAAGGTTGCTTCGGTCATGCGTGATGATGCTGATCGTGGACCGGATGATCCGGGCTTGACCACATCCATGACGCTCGACGCGGCGCTCGCACATTGCATGGAGCTGTATGAACCCGTTCCTGTCCGCGATGCAGACGGCAATATTGTCGGTACGGTTCATCCGTCCGATCTCGCCGCAGCCCTGCAGGTGGATGAAGCATGACCGCTGTGACGGATATCCCCGCGCGGCAGGCCCGCCTGACGGCTGGGACGCAGGCCGCGCTGATTACCCTTGTCGTTGGCGCGGTTTGCCTTGCGCTAGAAGGCGTCGCCCCATGGCTGGTCACATGGCCCAAAGAATGGGAACTGCCTGCAACACAATGGGTTGGTGCGTTTCTCGACTGGTTTCTGAATGGCATTAAACCGGCGATGCGGCTGTTTTCGGACCTGATGACTTATCCGATGAATGCTGCAAACTACGTGCTTGGCAGCACGCCCTGGCCGATCTTGATTGGGGTCGTCACTGCGCTGGGTTGGTATCTGGGCGGTCTGCCGATGGCGGCGCTGGGGTTCTTTGGCCTCAGCTTCGTTCTGGCTTCAGGCTATTGGGCCGAGAGCATGAATACGCTGGCCCTTGTCGCCGTATCTGTCCCCGTGGCGCTGATTATGGGCGGGGCTATCGGTATTCTTGCCAATGAAGTGCCACGTGTGAAGGCCTTTGTTCAGGCAGTACTGGACATCATGCAAACGGTGCCGACCTTTGCCTATCTGACGCCGCTGCTGCTTCTGTTTGGCTTCGGTCCGGTGGTCGGCCTGATCGCTTCGGCCATCTACGCCGCGCCACCTATGGCTCGCAACGTTATGCTGGGGCTGGAACGGGTAGAGCCCGAAATCAAAGAAGCTGCGATCATGTCCGGCGGGACGCGCTGGCAGCAGCTCTTTCAGGTCGAAATTCCTGCTGCCACGACTCAGATCATGGTTGGTGTGAACCAATGCCTGATGGCCGCCCTGTCGATGGTGATCATCGCCGCCGTCATCGGTGGCTTCAACGACATCGGCTGGGAAGTTCTGTTAACCATGCGCAAGGCGCAGTTTGGTGAATCCCTCATGGCCGGTCTGGTCATCGTTGTCTTCGCAGTGATCATCGACAGGATGAGCGGCACTTTGGCGACCGAGCGCAAGCGATATGACAGCCGCGTTGTCTGGGCGATGCTGGGCTTTGCAGTGCTATTTACCGCTGCCTTCTGGTCCCGGTTGCCGAACCCGTCTGGCCTTACAGTTCTGGACCCGATGGCCGAGGCGATTGACATCGGCCTGACCTCATTTACGCAGGCTAACGGGCCTTGGCTGGACGCACTCAAGAACAACTCTCTGTTCTATGTGTTGTTGCCCTTGCGGATCGGTCTGGACCAGGCTGTACTACCGTTCACCTGGGGGTTCCAGTGGACCCCGAGCATGAGCTGGGGTCTGTTCGCCGCCGGTGCGGCTATCGCTCTGCTGATGGCATGGCGCGGGCATCTGACCGGCGGTCTGATCGTTCTTATCCTGATCGGAATGCTGGAAACCGGCATATCAAACCTGCCTTGGCCGTTTGTCCTGACGGGCGCGGCTGCGCTGGGTTGGGTCGCGGGTGGCTGGCGTCTTGCGGCGCTGTCGGTTGGGCTGCTGTGTACCATCCTCGTTTCAGGCCTGTGGGAGCGGGCACTCCTGTCGCTCTACCTCAGCGGTGCCGCAGTGTTTTCCTGCGCAGTGGTCGGAGGGATGATCGGTCTTGCCAGTGCAGTTTGGGGACCGGTCTGGAAAGTGGTTCGCCCGATCTGTGATATGCTGCAGACGATCCCACTGTTTGTGTTCCTGATCCCGGTTCTGATGGTGTTTCAGATCGGTGAGTTCTCGGCCTTCCTAGCGATCTGCGCCTACGCCATCGTCCCGATGATCCGCTACACGCGACACGGGCTGGTCAACACACCCGAGGAAATGATGGAAGCCGCAATCTCCAGCGGCGCGACCGAGTGGCAGATCATGCGCGACGTCCGCGCGCCCTATGCCGCACCGACCATCCTACTGGGGCTGAACCAGACCATCCTCTATGCCTTCGCCATGCTGGTGATAGCGGCACTGATCGGGACAACCGGTCTGGGCCAGTCGATTTATCTGGCGCTGGGGCAGGCGGATGTGGGGCTTGGCATCTCGGCCGGTGCCGCCATGGCGATTTTAGCACTGATCGCTGATCGTATGGTGCAGGGTTTTGCCGAGGAACGCCGCAAGGCGCTGGGCCTGTAAGACAGGGCAGGGGCGGGTAACCGCCCCTTTGCCCTCACTTGATTTCGGACAAAGACCAGCGCGCTGTCACGGCCTAAACCGGGCGCAACACGTTCGGAGATTACGATGACTGGTTGGGGCCTTTTCCTTGCTGCACTTGCCACATTCCTACTTAGCCACATGATTCCAGCACGCCCAGCAGTGCGCGGCTGGCTGATCGGTACGATGGGAAAGCGCGCATATTTCGCCAGCTATTCAATGATTTCTCTAGCAGTTTTGGCCTGGTTGATCATCGCCGCCGCAAATGCGCCCTATGTCGAAGTAATCCCGCCGCTTCCAATCTTTCGCTGGGTGCCTTTGCTGGTCATGCCTATAGTCTGCTGGTTGGCCATTGCGGGCCTGTCGATCCGGAACCCGTTCTCATTCGGAGGGCTGGGGCACCGTCCGTTCGATCCCGAAAACCCTGGAATCCTGCACACGACGCGTCATCCGATACTTGCGGCGTTGATGCTATGGGCTTTGGCACATCTGTTGGCCAATGGAAGCCTGTCGCATGTCATCTTGTTCGGCTTGTTTGCTGGCTTTGCGGCGATGGGCATGGCGCTCATTGATCACCGCACCGCGCGCAATTTGGGGACGGAATGGGTACGCCTTTCCCGCAATACGGCGCGCCTGTCACTCAGCGCGCCCCGCCCTTGGCCCAGCCTTTGGGTCTGGTTGACTGCTTTGGCTTCTTACGCGGTTCTCCTCCACCTGCACGCATCTGTGATCGGGCTTTCTCCATTGCCTTAATGGATGAAGGTGGTCGGACAAGCCGGCGCGTGCTATCTGAAACGTCATCGACTGAAATCTGAGGTCCAAAAAATGCATCTGGCCTATGTAACGACAACCGATCGCGGTGCGACTGACCGCCTGCTTAGCGAATTTGCGGATGGTCTTGTGCTGGTCGGAACACCGATTGCCGGGGTTGTGCAGACCAACACCGAATGTGCCGACGGATATAAATGCGATATGGATCTGAAAGTCTTGCCGACCGGGGAAACCATTCGCATCTCACAATCCCTTGGCAAGAACGCTCGGGGTTGCCGTCTGGATCCGGCTGAATTGGAACGGGCCGTCGGCCTCGTGACGCGGTCGCTTGAGGATGGCCCTCAATTGCTGATCATCAACAAGTTCGGAAAGCACGAGGCGGACGGGCGGGGCTTTCGCCCAATTATCGCCGACGCACTAGAGCGTGAGATTCCCGTCTTGGTGGGCGTCAATAAATTGAACATTGAAAAGTTTCAGGAATTCGCCGGCGGCATAGCCGAGGCGCTTGGCCCCGATGTCAGCAGCCTGACTGAGTGGTTTGACAAAATATCCCAAACTGACGTTCAACCCGCCGCGGCATCTGGCGGCTGAAGCCCAGGCATCCATCTGCTGAGCCGCGCGCATTGTTTCACGCGCCCAACTGCCGCAAAAATGGTGGACTTGAGCCCACACATCGGGTCTAGCTTCGGTCAAAGTTGCAATCCGGCGGCCAGATATCCTGGGCGAGTGCCGACGAAATGGGCTTATCCATGATCGAAGATCAGTGCGCCTCAGATGAGCGAT
Source organism: Ruegeria sp. SCSIO 43209 (assembly GCF_019904295.1). Lineage (NCBI taxonomy): Bacteria > Pseudomonadati > Pseudomonadota > Alphaproteobacteria > Rhodobacterales > Roseobacteraceae > Ruegeria > Ruegeria sp. SCSIO 43209. The sequence goes on along the minus strand of NZ_CP065359.1, from coordinate 2,034,569 downwards.
CTCTGGAAGCCGCTTGCGGAGTCGATGACCCGGCAGCAAAGCAATCCCGTCTCGATGGGTTGATGTCGACAGATCGCTTCTGGTTAAGCATAGTAACGGCTTACTTTCTGCTTCATGTCGTATTGCGAGTTGCAACCGGCGGCGCGCTTGGTCTGGATGAGGCTGAGATACTTCTTGATGCGCGCCGCTTGGAATGGGGCTACGGTCCGCAACTGCCACTTTATGCATGGCTGCAATGGGGCATCTTTCAGATAACCGGTCCCGGCATATTAGGGCTGTCACTGCTGAAGAACGGGATGCTTCTGGCGACGGTTGTCACGCTGTACCTGACCATACGAACCCGTCATGCGCCACTGTGGGCAGGGCTGTCGGTCCTGTCACTTCTGATGCTCTATCAGTTTAGTTGGGAGGCGCAACGCGCGCTGACGCATACCGTTCTGGCCAATCTCTGCTCGGTTCTGACCTTCGCGATGATTTGGGGGCTAATTCGCAAACCGACGACTTGGGGATTCGTCTTGCTGGGCGTAGTCGTGGCAATGGGAAGTTTGTCAAAATACAACTATGCGATCGCGCTGCTGGCCATGTTGCTGGCGGCTTTCAGTGCATCTGAGACGCGCAAGCCTCTCTGGTCGCCTCGACTGCTGCTTTCGTTGGGTGTCGCCGCATTGCTTGTCACACCACCGATGCTATGGGTTCTGAACAATCCCGAACACGCATTTGCAAGCGCGCGCAAGTTGGACATGAGCAGCGATGGCCCAACCACATTGATCGCGCTGCAAGGCTTGGTTGAGCTGGCCTTGGCGTCGGCTGGGTTTGTATCGCTCTTGCTGATCGTACTGGGCGTCCTTTGGTCGATCTATCTCAGGCAAGGGGTGGCCGCCAAAGGCGATGATCTGTGGCGATTGATGACGCGTACTCTGGTCTGGGCGTTGTTACTTATGGCGGCTGTAGTGCTTGTGAGCGGAAGCACCAACGTAAAGGATCGCTGGCTGCAACCGATATTGATTTATGCCGGTCCCGTGCTGTGTTTGTGGTTGTTACCGAGTGCAGGTCGTAAAGGCGTAAGGCGATTTGCCCAGGTCAGCGCCGTTCTGGCGGTGTTTATTGGACTGGCGATGCTGCATCACAATCTGGCAGGGGATGCCAAACGCGCGGCCCCTTTCGCTACTTTGACCTCTGAGGTAATCGCGCAAACAGCGCCCGAAAATGCAATTGTTGCTGACAATTGGATTTCCGGAAACATGGCCTATTTTGCGCCCGATTATCCTGTTTACAGCGATCGGGACCCGCGCGCGCCAAATGCTGCTCTTCGGGTTTGGGAATCGGCTCGAAATGCCCCGAAGGACGTCGACCCAGCACAGGTGAAAACCTTGGTTGCGCCATACCGCTTTGACAACAACGAAGAGATGTCGCTGTCATTTGGACCTGTATCGCAATAGCGCCGGGACCATGGAAGTTGACATCGAACGTTGCTATCACCCAGATATCGGCCCGAACGAATGGCTCAATTTTTTCGGTGAGTAAGTGGTGGGCGACCCTGGAATCGAACCAGGCGTGCGTCTCCGCGAGGGAGTTACAGTCCCCTGCCACACCTTGCGGCCTGTCGCCCACTGTCAGGCGTTGCACCTGACGTGGAGGCGTGATTACTAGCGCGTCTAAAGGGCGTCAACAGGAAAATACCGCTTTGACGCAGGAAACCGAATTCCCGGCCCGGAGGCCCGTATCATGAAGAAACCAAAGTGGGTCGTTGAGAAGGAACAGGCGCGCAAAGCGGCTGCGGCAGAAACCGTCTGGCTGTTCGGTCTACACGCCGTACGCGACGCGCTGATGAACCCGAAACGGCAGAAGCTGCGCCTGATTGTGACGCGCAATGCCCGCGACAAACTGCTGGAAGCTATTGAATTTGCGGAGATTGTACCCGAGATGGTTGATCCGCGAAAATTCACCGCACCGATTGATCCGGGATCGGTTCATCAGGGCGCGGCACTTGAGGTCAAGCCGCTGGAATGGGGTGGGCTTGCCGAGAATTGTATTGGGCAGGAAAACCCACGTGTGCTGCTGCTGGACCGGGTGACAGACCCACACAACGTCGGGGCGATTCTACGCTCGGCAGAAGTGCTGGGCGCCAGCGCCGTCATTGGCACCCGCCACCATTCAGCGCCCGAGACCGGCGCTTTGGCAAAAACTGCCAGCGGCGCGTTGGAACGACAACCCTATCTACGCGTGCGCAATTTGGCCGATACGATCATCGAGCTGCAGAACATGGGGTATTTAGTCCTGGGTCTGGATGGTGAGGCCGAACAGACGATAGAAGCCACGCTGGGCGACAAGCGTGATCGCCCGGTGGCGCTGGTGCTGGGGGCTGAGGGGCCCGGGTTGCGTCAGAAAACCAAGGAAACCGTCGATCATTTGGTAAAAATTGACGCGGCGGGGGGATTTGGTTCTCTAAACGTCTCAAATGCCGCGGCTATCGCACTATATGCATCCAAACCCAGATGACAGGAGGCCCCCATATCCACTCCACATAAAATTGCCACCTGCTGCTATTGCGGTACCCGTGCCGCATTGGTTCTTCGGGGAAAGCAACAGCACGAGCTGAGTTGCGCAAGCTGTGGCGCACCCCTGCATAATCTCAAGATGGTGCCAAAAGCCAAACTGGCAGATCGGCCGATCAAAAGTTACCAGCCGGCACAGAAGCACAAAAAATACAAAAAGAAGAAAAAGCGGGGTCTGTTCTCAAAGGTGTTGGACGAAGCCTGGGACGTGATCGAAGACGTTTTCGATTAACAACCGCACGCCAGTTCACATCGGCGTCATGGGGGTTTCAGATACGGTTTGAAATATGCATCTTGAAGCCCTCTAACCGCAATCCAGTGAATCACCTATGTTGTCTCGACGTTCCTTCTTGATCAGTCTCTCTTGTACCCCGTTTGCCTCTGTCGTCGGTGCGCAGGAAATGCCCATGTTCTACGTGGACGATGGGATGGCGGTCTCAGGCTATGATGCGGTTTCTTATTTCAAGGCTGGAGCACCAGAGTTGGGTCAGCCCGACATAGCGCTGATGTGGAAGGGTGCGATTTGGCGGTTTGCGTCAGAGGAAAATCGCGATCGATTTGAACGCAATCCGCGCGCCTATGCCCCGCAGTTTGGTGGTTACTGCGCCTATGCGATGGCGAAAGGTCTGCTAAGCAGTACCGATCCCATGGCATGGCAGATTGTGGATGGGCGGTTATATCTGACCCACTCGGAAGCGATCGAACGTATCTGGGAACGCGATGTCACCAATTACATCCGCGAGGCCGAGGGGCATTGGCCTGCGGTTCTTTACCAATAAAGCCTATTGCTCTTGGCTTTAGATCGGCGCGCGGCTTATGTAACGAGCCGTTCTGACCATGATCGCCGAAGGAAATGCGCACGGTTTCATTCGGCGGCATTCCGCCTTTTGTGAAGTGTCATCACAAAAATGCGCGCGACCTCTTTTTTTTAGAAAACTCATGCTTAAATGTCACAGTGACCGCGGAATGGAACTGCCGCGGGTCATTTCACTGTCCCTCGTTCCAACAACTGGCGCTCAGGAGTTTCCTGGGCGCTTTTTTCTTTGCATGCGCTTGCTTATGGTGTGCTCATGAATGACTACTCCGACGATGTTCTGACCCAAATCCTTAGGCGCACCAAAGTGGTTGCGGTGGTTGGGGTTTCAATGAACCCGGTGCGGCCCAGCTATTACGTGGCGCGGTATCTGTCGCTCAAGGGATATCGGGTGATTCCGGTCAATCCGGGCCATGCAGGCAAGATGCTGTTTGGCCAGACGGTGCAGGCTTCGCTGTCCGATATTCCCGAGCCCGTCGATATGGTTGACATCTTTCGCCGCTCCGAGGCCGTGCCACCCATTGTCGACGAGGCGCTGGATGCGTTTCCCGACTTGCGCACCATCTGGATGCAGATCGGAGTTGAACATGCCGAGGCCGCTGCTAAAGCGCAGGCCCGCGATATCGACGTAGTCATGAACCGCTGCCCCAAGATCGAATATCAGCGCTTGTTTGGCGAACTGCGTATGGGTGGGTTTGCGACTGGAGTGATTTCGTCCAAGCTGTGACGGCCCTGACGTTTGTGTCTACGTCCCGGCCTGAATTGAACAGAAATGGTGCATTTGTTGAGGGGGAGGTCCAATTGACCTATACCCATTCAGCAAACCAATAAGACAGGACCATGCGGAATGATTGCTTATGTGACTGTTGGTGTTGACGATATCACGCGTGCCGAGCGGTTTTATTCGGCGTTCCTGCCCGCCCTTGGTTATGCGTTGGAGCGGTATCACGGAGACTTGAGCTATGCGCTGCCAGTGCCGCCGGGGCAATCCCCGGTTCAGCCCGAGTTCTATGTAAAATCACCCTTTGATGGAGGCGCGGCTTCGGCTGGCAACGGGTCCATGGTGGCGTTTGAGGCGCGCACCCAACAGCAGGTTCGCGACCTTCACGCCGCTGCGCTTGCCGCAGGCGGGTCTGACGAAGGCCAGCCGGGCTTTCGCGCCTCGTATGGTCCGAATTTCTATGTCGGCTATCTGCGCGATCCTCAGGGCAACAAAATCGCGCTGTTTTCCAGCAATCCAAACGAGCCTGGGCGCGACGGGTAACGCTTTCGTCGGGTCGCTGTGGCGCTTCGATCGCTGCCCGCAGAAGCTCAGTCTCACAGGCTGGATGCTTGTTCCTGTCGCCGCTTTTCCAGAACCACTTCGCGTGGAACCCACTCGTAACGGGTGTCCTCAACCAGGGGCGACCAGAATAGCACTCCGCCATAGCGCCAGGGATCCAAGACGACGCCTTCGTACATGCTCTCTCCCTTGCGGCTGATAATGGCAGTGCTGTGGTCGATGCGGAACGGGTTATCCGCGTTGGCGATGGCGCGGTGCATTTCCAGAGTGCGGAACTGCTCCTGATCCAGTCGCCGCTCAATATCTTCAGCCCAGTGCCAGCACAGACCACGCGGACGCAGACCCTTGTTGACCTTGGCGTTGTGGATAAGCGGAGGGTCGGTGATCTCGTATTCCTGCGCCAGTTGCGCAGTATAGGCATAGGCGATGCGGGCGGCGCGGGTGGCCTCTTCCGGGTCGATATCGGGGCCGAGGCTTTGGATTTCAGCCGCCAGCCGCTGGACCTCATCTCCGGAAGACGGGGGAGGGGTGGCACAGGCGGCGAGGGTGGCAAGCGCTGCCGCGAACACCAAAGCTCTGATCATCTGCGCGTCCTTTGCCTCAATGCACCCGAAGCCGCAGTATAGCGGGCCGGGTCATCGCACGAAACCCGCTTAGTCTTTTGGTCGGGATGCCTTTTCCGTGATGCCGCTGGTGCCCTGTCGACGGGCCAGTTCGCCCAGCACATCATCCAGCGCAACATCGCGCGCAGCCAGCATCACTAGCAGGTGATAAAGCACATCAGCCGCCTCGGAGGTCAGTTTTTCCCTGTCCCCTTTGGCGGCTTCGATGATTGCCTCAATGGCTTCTTCGCCGAATTTCTCGGCACATTTCTCGGGACCTTTGGCCAACAGCTTGGCGGTCCAGCTGCTGTCTGGGTCTGCCCCTTTACGGGCTTCAATCGTAGCCGCCAGATCGTGCAGAATGCTCATGTCAGCCTCATCGGAATGCCAGCGGCGGCCATATGCTCTTTGGCCTCGTGGATGGTGTATTCGCCGAAATGGAAGATCGAGGCGGCAAGCACCGCGCTGGCCCCACCTTTAGTCACACCTTCGACAAGATGGTCCAGATTGCCCACGCCCCCGCTGGCGATCACCGGCACTTCCACCGCGTCACTGATCGCGCGGGTCAGAGGCAGGTTGAACCCGGCCTTGGTACCATCGCGATCCATCGAGGTTAGCAGGATTTCCCCCGCGCCCTTGGCGACAACGGTTTTGGCAAATTCAACCGCGTCGATGCCTGTTGGCTTGCGCCCGCCATGGGTGAAAATCTCCCACTTGCCGGGGCTGACGGTCTTGGCGTCAATGGCGCAGACAATGCATTGGCTGCCGAACTGATCCGCTGCTTCGGCGATGACGTCCGGATTCGCGACGGCGGCCGAGTTAAAGCTGACCTTATCAGCCCCCGCCAGCAACAGGGCCCGCACGTCATCTTTGGTGCGCACGCCACCACCTACAGTCAGAGGCACAAAGCACTGCTCTGCCGTGCGTTGGACCACATCGAACATCGTGCCGCGGTTCTCATGCGTCGCATGAATGTCCAGAAAGCAGATCTCATCCGCTCCGGCGGCGTCGTATGCCTTGGCCGATTCCACGGGGTCACCGGCATCGCGCAGGCCAACGAAATTCACACCTTTGACCACACGGCCATCGGCGACATCCAAACAGGGAATGATGCGGGTTTTCAGCATGGGCTTTCCTTTGCTCGGGGCACCTGTACCGGCAAAGCCCCGCCGATGCCAGACTTGTGATTGTGATCTGTCGCGAAGCCATGGAAATTAGGGGTGAAATTTATGAAAAGGATTACCCAGATGCGACAACTTCTTTTGGCTTCAATTCTCACATTCGGAGGCGCCCTGTCCGCCATGGCTGACGACATCATCAAAGTGGAAACCAACAAATCCGTGGCCGAGGCGCTGGACGCGCTGGAAGCCGCCGTGGGTAATGCGGGCGCCACCGTGTTTGCCCGCGTGGATCACGCGGCGGGGGCGGAAAAGGTCGGAACGCCAATCCCGGCCAATCAGGTGCTGATTTTCGGCAACCCTGCTCTGGGCACTCCCGCCATGCAGATCGACCCGCGCGCGGGGCTGTTCTTGCCGCTGAAGGTGCAGGCCTACGAAGACGCAAACGGACAGGTCTGGCTGGCTTATGAAGATCCGAAAGAGACGATGGACGAGCTCGACGAAGTAGAGAAATCCCCCATCATCGAAAAGATGCGCGGCGCTTTGGCGAAACTGACCGCCGCCGCTGCTCAATAACTCAGTTCAGGGCGCGAATGGCCTCTTTTAGGTCAATCGCGCCATCATATAGCGCGCGGCCAGAGATCGCGCCGTTCAACTCGACGCCACAATCACGCAGGGCGATCAGGTCGTCCAGTGAGCTGACGCCGCCCGAGGCAATTACCGGAATCGAAACCGCCTGCGCGAGCGCCGCCGTGGCTTCGATATTCGGACCCTGCATCGCACCGTCGCGGTTGATGTCTGTATAGATGATCGCTGCCACGCCAGCGTCCTCGAAACTGTGCGCCAGATCGGTGACCTGTACGTCGGTCTCTTCGGCCCAGCCCTTGGTGGCAACCATGCCGTTTCGTGCATCTATACCGACGGCTACCTTGCCCGGGAAGGCTTTGGCAGCTTCGCGCACCAGATCTGGGTTTTCGACTGCAACGGTGCCCAGAATCACCCGCGCCAGACCTTTTTCGATCCAGGTCTCGATTGTGGCCATGTCCCGGATACCACCACCCAGCTGAGCGGGCACATCACAGGCTTTCAGAATTGCCTCAACGGGTGCCGCATTAACAGGCTCCCCGGCAAAAGCACCGTTCAGATCAACCAGATGCAGCCACTCGCAACCAGCCTCGACAAAGGCGCGGGCCTGCGCAGCAGGGTCTTCGTTAAAGACCGTCGCCTTATCCATTTCACCACGCAGCAGGCGCACGGCGTTGCCGTCTTTCAGATCGATGGCGGGGTAGAGGATCATGTCGGGCGGCCCTATATCACTGTTACACGCGCGGGATATCGCACAGGCAGGGCAGGGGCGCAACGCGACGCTAAGTCATTCTTGCCCGGTGCCGAACGGCAGGTCAGACTGACCGGAAAGACAGGGAGATAACCATGAAGACATATTCTCTTGCAGCGGTCTTCGCTGCGATGGCCACCACCGCCTTTGCTGCCGATCCAGTAGACGGGCTGTGGAAGACCGCTCCGGGCGATACGGGCGGCTATTTGCATGTGTCGATTTCGGAATGTGGCAGCGCCATCTGCGGAACTATCGACAGCGCATTTGATGCTCAAGGCAACCAACAGCTGGAGTACGAAAACCTTGGCAAGCAGATCATCTGGGACATGATCCCCGAGGGCAACGGCAGCTATGACGACGGCAAAATCTGGGCCCCGGATCGCGACAAAACCTATAGCTCGAAAATGACGCTGGACAGCCAGAACAAACTGACCGTTAAGGGATGTGCCGTTGGGGGTCTGGTCTGCCGAGGTCAGGTCTGGACACGGGTTCAGTAAATCTCAGGGCTTCCAGGTCAGGAAATTGCCGATCATCCGCAGGCCAACGTCTTGGCTTTTCTCAGGGTGAAACTGCATCCCAACCATAGTGTCGCGGCCAATCACGGCCGTGACCTCTTGCCCGTAGTCCACATAGGCCAACCGTTGCGTCGGATCCATCACCCGGAAGTGGTAGGAGTGCACAAAATAGGCGTGATCGCCTGATTTTATCCCTTCAAAGACCGGATGGTCGCTTTCCAGAACCAGATCGTTCCAGCCCATATGTGGCACCTTGAGCGCGCTGTCCGAGGGCTCGATCTTCACAACATCACCGGCGACCCAGCCCAGACCGTCGGTCTCAGCGTATTCATGACCCTTGGTCGCCATCAGCTGCATTCCGACGCAGATGCCCAGAAACGGGCGGCCTTTCTGTTCAACGGCTTCAACCATAGAGTCATAGATGCCTTTGTGGCCGCGCAACTCGGCGGCGCATGCCGGGAAAGCGCCATCACCGGGCAGAACCAATCGATCAGCCCGCGCGACAACATCTGCATCCGATGTCACGACGACCTCGCCCGCATCCAGTTCGCGGGCCATCCGTTGAAACGCCTTCTCCGCCGAGTGCAGGTTACCGCTCTCGTAGTCAATGATGGCTGTCAGCATCTACAGCGCGCCCTTAGTCGAGGGAATCGCATCCGCCTTGCGTGGGTCGGTTTCGACCGCATCGCGCAAAGCACGGGCAACGGCCTTGAAAGCGGCCTCGGCAATGTGGTGGCTGTTGAAGCCATGCAACTGATCAATATGCAGGGTGATCCCGCCATGGGTGCTGAGCGCCTGAAAGAACTCGCGCACCAGCTCGGTGTCGAACGTGCCGATCTTTTGCGTCGGCAGGTCCACATTCCAGATCAGGAACGGACGAGCCGACAAGTCCAGCGCACAGCGTACTTGTGCGTCATCCATGGGCAGATGGCACTCGCCATAGCGGCGAATACCCTTCTTGTCCCCTAGCGCCTGCGTCAGCGCCTGACCCAGCGCGATTCCGGTATCCTCGACCGTGTGGTGGTCGTCGATGTGATAATCACCCTTGGCCCGGATCGTCATGTCGATCAGCGAATGGCGCGCCAACTGGTCCAGCATGTGGTCAAAGAACCCGACGCCGGTCTGGTTGTCATACTGGCCGGTGCCGTCCAGATTGACCTCGACCGAAATCTCGGTTTCGGCGGTCTGACGGCTGATCTTAGCGCTGCGCATGGGCGAATTCCTTTTGCTACAGGCGCGCTTATAGACCCGGATGAACGGCCTATCCAGACCGCTTTAAGCCTTCGTCGCAAACTGTTGCAGGGGATTGCACCCGGACGCGGCCCGTGCCAGCCTGCGGGCAACACGAACCAACAAGGCCCGGCCCATGTCCACCTGCGTTTTCATCCAGATCCGTTGCAAACCCGGTACCACCTACAAAGTGGCCGAAGAGATCGCGCTGCGTGAAATCCATTCCGAACTGTATTCCACAAGCGGCGAATACGACCTGCTGCTGAAGCTCTATATCCCCGAAACCGAGGATGTGGGCCATTTCATCAACGAAAACCTGCTTGTGATTCCCAATATCGAACGCTCGCTGACCACGATGACGTTCAAGGCATTCTAGCCGAGTTCGAATGTCGTGATGCCATATATCCGTTCAAGGTCGATGTCTGGCGCGTGACTGGAATACATGCGCCCCGTTTCAAATACCTTGGTCAGCCCCAACTGTTTGGCCAATTCCATGGCTTGTGCGTTTGGATTAGGCTTGTCGATGAATACCTCGGCCTTTGCCTGATCGGCGGGTAGCGTCGTCAGAAGGGAAACCAAAAGCGCCTGCGCGATTTGTGGATTGTTGGCAAACAGAGGCCCGACCTTGTACCCGCTCAGGCAGCGCCGCAACGTTGCATAGCCTTTGATCCGCCCATTTTCCTCAAACACCCGCGAAACGTGGCTGGGTGCCTCCAACCAGCCGCGCAAGAACGTGTCGCGCGCGGCGGGGAACAGGCCTCGGTCATACGACTTTAGATCATCGGTTAGTGCGTTGATTGGACGAACCCGAGTGTCCTCCACGCGACCCAAGGCATCCAGGATGCCGCCGACGGTGCCCGCGAATCGATAATTGTCATACGCCAGTTCAAAGCCGAATTTCCGATAGTTGTCCTGCTGTTCGACCACACCATCCATGCCCATGTTACGATCCTGGCAATGTGCCTTGACCGCTTCGGCGACCTGCAATCCGTATCCCGAGCCGCGAAACTCGGGTCGCACGATGTAGAAGCCTAGGAACGCGTAGGCATCATCGTAGTTCACGGCGGAAGCGGACGCGATCATCTGGCCGTCCAGGAAACCGCCCTTGAATCCTTCGGGGTCCGAACTGCGAAAACAGACCGCGTCGTGCAGCCCGGGGTTCCAGCCTTCCTGTCCCGCCCAATCTACAGCGGTTTGAAGTTCGTCTGCTGTTAAGGCGCGAATGACGTAATCGGACATACCCGCATCTCCGTCGTAATTTCATGTGCAACAAAGATGCCGCAGCAATCGCGAAAGAGCCAGCATGTTCGGAGAGTTTGGTATCTGGAGCGGGCGAGGCGATTCGAACGCCCGACCCTAACCTTGGCAAGGTTATGCTCTACCCCTGAGCTACGCCCGCATCAGATACTTATATGGTCCGAAGACCTCTCAATGGAGCGGGCGAGGCGATTCGAACGCCCGACCCTAACCTTGGCAAGGTTATGCTCTACCCCTGAGCTACGCCCGCGCCGTTGAGTGAGGAGGGATGTATAAATTCCCACACGAGGCTGCAAGCGGAAAAACACAAAAAACAGCAAAAAATCTTTCGACGGAAATTCGGGGCTGCGGTGTTCAAGAGATATAGCAATGAACGAAATAAGGGATTGGGCAGAGGAAATGAAAGATATTGCAGACATTAAAATGGCGGCATTGGCGGCGCTGATTGTTCTTACCACCGTGATCTACAGTCAGAGCGATGAAACACTGGCAGAGGCGCAGCCTAGCCTCCCGCATGCTCCTTTGATCGAGACGCAGGTTTTGACGGGCTAAACGTTCTCATACAGCCAGAACAAGATTCGCCATGGCCGCCAGCAATATGGCCGTAAAGGTCAGACCCATTCCGATCTGGCGCAGGATGATGATCTGTGGGGTCTTGCCAAAACCATAAGCGTGCAGAAGCCTGCCCGCCAAAAGTAACATCCCCAGCAGGTTCACAAGCCAGCCGCCAGCATCTTGCAGTTCGACCATGGCGATAAGCAGCAAAGCAAAGGGAGCGTATTCGGCGCAGTTCGCATGCGTTCGCATTGCCTTGATCATGGCCTTGTCGCCATGATCCCCGACCGATATTTTGCCCACCCGGCGTTGCCGAATGACATTCACGCTGAGTGCGACGTACAGAAATGCGATCAACGCGGCGTAGATCGGGGTGATGGTCAGCATGCGGCCTCCTGATGTTGAAAGGGCCGCCCGGTTCCCCGAACGGCCCTTATTAGCTTAGAAGGCTAAACCGGTTATTCCAGTTCGACCAGCAGATCCTTGGCGTCGATTTGACCTCCGGGCTGGACGTGAACGGCCTTGACCACCGCGTCGCGCTCGGCGTGGATACCTGTTTCCATCTTCATCGCTTCGATGGTCAGCAGCAGATCGCCTTCTTTGACTTCTTGACCTGTGACAGCGGCAACAGTTGCAACGACACCCGGCATTGGCGCGCCGATATGGTTGGGGTTACCAACTTCGGCCTTTGGCCGCTGAGCGGTTGATGCTTTCACCAAACGGTTCGGCACGCGGATCACGCGGGGCTGACCGTTGAGTTCGAAGAACACGCGAACCTCGCCATTCTCGTCCGTCTCGCCGATGGCCTGACAGCGAATCTCCAGCGTCTTGCCGGGATCGATCTCGGCGGTGATCTCCTCGCCCGGCTCCATGCCGTAAAAGAAGGTACGCGTGGGGAGGGTACGGACCGGGCCATAAGTGCGGTGACGGCCCATATAGTCGAGGAACACCTTGGGATACATCAGATATCCGTTCAGGTCCTCGTCATCGATCTCTTTGCCCTCAAGCTGTTTGGACAAATCGGCGCGGGTGGCCTCGAGATCGACCGCTTCGACATGCTTGCCGGGGCGTTCGGTGTTGGGGGCCTCGTCCTTCAGGACCTTCTGGATGATGGTATCGGGGAACCCGCCCGGAGGCTGACCCAGATTGCCGCGCATCATGTCCACCACCGATTCGGGGAAGGCGACATCAGTGTTCGGGTCTTCGACCTGCGCGCGGGTCATGTTCTGGCTGACCATCATCAGCGCCATGTCACCGACCACCTTGGACGACGGCGTCACCTTGACGATATCGCCGAACATCTGGTTCACGTCCGCATACATCTGAGCAACCTCGTGCCAGCGTTCTTCGAGTCCAAGCGAACGCGCCTGTGCCTTGAGGTTGGTAAACTGACCACCAGGCATTTCGTGCAGATATACCTCGGAGGCCGGGGCCTGCAGGCTGGACTCGAAGGCCGCGTATTGGCCACGCACTGCCTCGAAATAGTCGCTGATCTCACGGATGGCCTTGATGTCCAGCCCGGTGTCTCGCTCGGTATGGCGCAACGCCTCGACCACGGTGCCGAGCGTTGCCTGAGAGGTGTTGCCGCTGAAACTGTCCATCGCGCAATCCACCGCGTCCACACCGGCCTCGGAGGCGGCCAGAATGGTGGCGCTTGCAATGCCTGCGGTGTCATGGGTGTGGAAGTGGATCGGCAGCCCGACCTCTTCCTTCAGCGCCCGGATCAGGATCTTGGCGGAGGCCGGTTTCAGCAGTCCGGCCATATCCTTCAGGCCCAGCACATGTGCGCCAGCGTCACGCAGTTCCTTGGCCATTCCGACATAGTATTTGAGGTCATACTTAGCACGGTCCGGGTCCAGAATATCGCCGGTATAGCAAACGGTGCCTTCACAGATCTTGTTGTTTTCGATCACCGCGTCCATGGCGACGCGCATGTTCTCGACCCAGTTCAGCGAGTCGAACACGCGGAACACGTCGACACCCTTGGCCGCCTGACGCACAAACTCCTGCACCACGTTATCGGGATAGTTGGTATAGCCAACCCCGTTCGCCCCGCGCAGCAGCATCTGGGTCATCAGGTTTGGCATCGCCTCACGCAGATCACGCAGGCGCTGCCAAGGGCATTCCTGCAGGAAGCGATAGGCGACATCGAAGGTTGCACCGCCCCAGCATTCGACGCTGAATAGCTGCGGCAAGTTCGCAGCATAGCTAGGTGCTACTTTGATCATATCGATCGAGCGCATCCGGGTTGCCAGCAGCGACTGGTGCCCGTCGCGCATGGTGGTGTCGGTGATCAGCAGCTGACGCTGCGCCTTCATCCAGTCAGCCACCGCCTGCGGGCCTTTTTGCTCCAGCAGGTTGCGGGTGCCCATCTGCGGTTCGGCCTTGGGCGCGGGGGGCCTGGCCTCTTTCAGGTCGGGGCGCGGCATCGGGCGATCCTTGGTTTCGGGATGCCCGTTCACAGTGATGTCGGCGATATAGTTCAGAACCTTGGTGCCCCGGTCGCGGCGTTTCTTGAACTGGAACAGGTCCGGTGTCTCATCGATGAATTTGGTGGTGTATTCATTCGACAGGAAAGTCGGGTGCTTTAGCAGGTTTTCGACAAATGCGATGTTGGTGGAAACACCGCGCACACGGAATTCCCGCAGCGCACGGTCCATCCGCGCAATCGCCTTTTCTGGCGTTGGGGCCCAAGCGGTCACCTTGGTCAGCAGCGAATCGTAATACCGCGTGATCACCCCGCCTGCATAAGCGGTGCCGCCATCCAGACGAATGCCCATGCCGGTGGCCGAGCGATAGGCGGTGATGCGGCCATAGTCGGGGATGAAGTTGTTTAGTGGGTCCTCGGTGGTCACGCGGGTCTGCAGCGCGTGGCCGTTCAGGCGAATGTCGGACTGCGTGGCCTTGCCGGTGGCCTCGATCAGGGTCTTGCCCTCGGCGATCAGGATCTGAGCCTGCACGATGTCGATGCCGGTGACTTCCTCGGTGACGGTGTGTTCCACCTGCACGCGCGGGTTCACTTCGATGAAGTAGAACTTGCCGGTGTTCATATCCATCAGGAACTCGACGGTGCCCGCGCATTCATAGTTCACATGGGCGCAGATACGGCGGCCCAGCTCGCAGATTTCGGCGCGCTGTTCTTCGGTCAGGTACGGGGCAGGCGCGCGTTCCACGACCTTCTGGTTGCGGCGCTGGACCGAACAATCGCGTTCATAGAGGTGGTATATCTCACCGTGCTTATCGCCGAGAATCTGCACCTCAACATGGCGGGCACGGGTAATCATCTTTTCCAGATAGCCCTCACCGTTGCCAAAGGCGGCCTCGGCTTCGCGGCGGCCTTCCAGCACTTTCTCTTCCAGCTCATCCTCGGACAGGATCGGGCGCATCCCGCGTCCGCCACCGCCCCAAGACGCTTTCAGCATCAGCGGATAGCCGATCTCGGCTGCCTCGGCCTTGATGGCTACCATGTCGTCGCCCAACACCTCGGTCGCCGGGATAACCGGAACGTCGGCGGCAATCGCCACTTTCCGAGCGCTGGCCTTGTCGCCAAGCGCGCGCATGGTCTCGGCCTTGGGTCCGATGAAGGTGATGCCGTTCTGAACACAGGCATCCACGAAATCCGGGTTTTCGGACAGCAAACCGTAACCGGGGTGGATCGCATCTGCGCCGCTTTCTTTGGCCACCCGGATGATCTCGTCAATCGACAGATACGCCGCAACCGGTCCCAGATCTGCGCCAATGCGATAGGCCTCATCCGCCTTGAACCGGTGCAGGCCCAACTTGTCCTCCTCGGCGAAGACCGCGACGGTGCGCTTGCCCATCTCGTTGGCTGCCCGCATCACACGGATGGCAATCTCGCCGCGATTGGCAATCAGGATTTTCTTGAAGTCTGTCATTTCAGGTCCCGGTCTTAATGGCTGTGGCCTTGTGCATAGGCGGACAATACGGCCACGTACATATGTAGTTCTGGGTAGAACCGGCATGTTAACGCTCGCAAACGCCGCCCTTTTGCGCAAACTTATTGCACATGCTGCATTGCGGCATCAATCCCTCGTAGAAAAGAGCAGATTATGCCCGTTTCCCCGAAAATCTTCGCTGCGCCCTTTGGAGGGATGATTCTATTTGATTTGAGCGAACAAGCCGTGAACAAACCCTTTCCCTCCGCGCCCATCCGGCGTAGTTTACCGGCATGAGCAGTTTTGACGAAATGGACGCCTTCGAAGGCGCATCGCTGTCGGCGCGGGCGATGCCTGCGACCTCGGCTGAGTACCTCAACGATCTCAACCCGGCGCAGCGCGAAGCGGTTGAGCGGCTGGATGGTCCGGTGCTGATGTTGGCTGGTGCGGGCACGGGCAAAACAAAAGCTCTGACCGCTCGGATCACCCATCTTCTGAGAACCCATCGGGTGCGCGAGAATGAGATTCTGGCGGTGACCTTCACCAACAAGGCCGCGCGCGAGATGAAACAGCGCGTAGGGCGCATGCTGGGTCGACCCGCTGAGGGCATGCCATGGCTGGGCACGTTCCACGCAATCTGCGTCAAGCTTTTGCGTCGCCACGCGGAATTGGTCGGGCTGAAGTCGAATTTCACCATTCTGGACAGCGATGATCAGAAACGGCTGCTGAAACAGCTTACTCAAGCCGCCAATATCGACGATAAGCGCTGGCCCGCACGGATGCTGGCAGGGATCATCGATGACTGGAAAAACCGAGCCCTGACGCCCGATAAGGTGCCTGCCGCAGATGCCGGGGCCTATAATCATAAGGGCATCGAACTCTATGCCCAATACCAGACCCGCTTACGCGAGCTGAACGCGGTGGATTTCGGTGATCTTCTGCTGCACATGGTCACGATTTTTAAGACCCATCCGGACGTTCTGGAGCAATACCAGCGCTGGTTCCGCTACATCCTCGTGGACGAGTATCAGGATACCAACGTCGCCCAATACCTCTGGCTTCGCCTGCTTGCCGGGGGCCACAAGAACATCTGTTGCGTCGGCGATGACGATCAGTCGATCTATGGCTGGCGCGGGGCCGAGGTGGGCAACATCCTGCGGTTCGAAAAGGACTTCCCCGGCGCCTTCGTGGTCCGGCTGGAACAGAACTACCGCTCGACCCCGCATATTTTGGCCGCTGCGTCCAACGTAATTCGTGGCAATGAAAGCCGCTTGGGCAAAGAGCTTTGGACCGACCGCGAAGAGGGTGAAAAGGTCCGTCTGATCGGCCATTGGGATGGCGAGGAAGAAGCACGTTGGATCGGGGAAGAGATCGACGCGATGCAAGGTGGCACGCGCGGTGTGCGGCCGATGAACCTTGATGAGATGGCGATCCTCGTGCGCGCCTCGCACCAGATGCGGGCGTTTGAGGATCGGTTTTTGACCATCGGTCTGCCTTACAAAGTGATCGGCGGCCCTCGGTTCTATGAGCGGATGGAGATTCGCGATGCCATGGCCTATTTCCGGCTTGTGGTCAGCCCCGAGGATGATCTGGCCTTCGAGCGGATCGTGAACACACCCAAACGCGGCCTCGGCGACAAGGCGCAGCAAACGATTCAGGTTGTGGCGCGCGAGAATGGCGTGTCTCTGGTCGAAGGGGCGCGGATCGCGGTCGATAACAGCCTGATCAAGGGCAAGGGTGGCAAGGCGCTGCGCGAACTGATCGACGGGTTGGCGCGGTGGAATGCAATGACGCGTGGGCCTCGGATTGAGGTGGACGATGATACGGTGATTGATGACGGTGTTTCACCGATCCGATACGGCGCGCCCGAGCATTCGCATATCGAGCTGGCGCAGATCGTCTTGGACGAATCCGGCTATACCGCGCATTGGCAGAACGAAAAGACGCCCGAGGCGCCGGGGCGGCTGGAAAACCTTAAGGAACTGGTCAACCAGCTGGACAATTTCGAGAACCTGCAGGGGTTTCTGGAGCATGTCAGTCTGGTGATGGATAACGAGCAGGACAGCGACGGGGCCAAAGTCTCGATCATGACGCTGCACGCGGCCAAGGGGCTGGAGTTTCCCGCGGTTTTCCTTCCGGGGTGGGAGGATGGATTGTTCCCCTCTCAGCGTTCGATGGACGAATCCGGTCTCAAAGGCCTCGAAGAAGAACGAAGGCTGGCCTATGTCGGTATTACCCGCGCAGAAGAAGTCTGTACGATTTCCTTTGCAGCCAACCGACGGGTGTTTGGACAATGGCAGAATTCGATGCCGTCCCGGTTCATTGATGAGTTGCCCGAAGATCACGTGGAAGTGCTGACACCTCCGGGGCTCTATGGTGGTGGTCAGCAGGCAGCCGGGATCGAAACCCGCGCAGCCGAGGCGAATGTCTATAACTCTCCGGGCTGGAAGCGGATGCAGGCGCGGCAGGGTCAATATGGCATGTCTCAGCCAAAAGAAAGCCGGAATACTGTGATTGATGCGACCGCCGTGGCCAGCTTTACGCTGGGCGAGCGAGTGTTTCACCAGAAATTCGGCTATGGCGCAGTGATCGGCATCGAAGGTGATAAAGTCGAGGTCGATTTCGACAAGGCAGGGGTTAAGAAAGTGGTCTCGCGCTTTCTGACCAACAAGGATGACGTGCCGTTCTGAAGCTTACAACCCTTCGACCAGCACAAGATTCGCCGTCGCCGTTTTTTGCCTGATCTTAGCCAATTCGACATAGTCCGGATCGTCCTTCCACGCGTTTGCGGCAGCCATATCCGGAAACTCCATCAGGACGATCCCATCTTCTTCCCAACTGCCTTCGATCACTTCAACGGGTTTTGAGGATACGGTCAGAAGCCTTCCGCCATGCCGGTCAAAGATCGGCATGAATCCTTCGAGGTATTTCTGGTACCCATCCGGGTCATGAATGGAAATCTGGGCGATGAAATAAGCGGCCATGGGAGACTCCTGACAAATCGTTCACGACCCCAGCCTACATCTTGTGCGCAAAAAACGAAAAACGGCGGTTCCCAGGGAGGAGGAGGGGAACCGCCGTTCTTTTCTACATCAGGGCAGGGAGGAGGAAGCCCCGATGTATCCGAACCCGGGTTTGATCCCGGTATGAGGAAGACGCGGCGACGTCAGGGAGGAGGAAGACGTCGCCGCGCGCTTTCAACATCGAGGCAGGGAGGAGGAGAGCCCCGATGTATCAGGTTCCGGCGGTCAGGGCCGGTATTAGGTGCGGCAACGTCAGGGAGGAGGAGAGACGCTGCCGCTAAAATACAGGTCCGAAAGGGAGGAGGACGGACCTGATCTCGGTGTTCTTGTTGCGCTTACCGCGCGATCTGCTCTTCGGTGGCCTGTTGGGCCAGCCGGCGGATCATCGAGCGGTGCAAGCCCAGATCAGCCAATTCCCGATCTGACAGTCCCGACAATTCGTTGACTGTCTGACGGTACAGGCGATAACGAGCAACCCGGGTTTTCACGGTCTCAACCAGCGTTGAGATTCCATTTGCCGGTGTGCCTTTCAGAGCCGTTTGTGTGCTTGCGACTGCCATCTTCATGATCCGTTCATTCTTACTGTTGCCGGCATCGTCCGGCGTTTGCTTGAGACTGAAGATAGGCAAATGCTGCGATTGCACAATAGTTCGCGTCGTCAATGCTGCTATGCAGCAAATGCATGGATTGGCAGGATAATCCGGTACGCCCCAATAATTGCCTTTAAAATACTGGTTTTCACGTGTGGTTGACGTTTCGTGTGTCCAGACCCTGTGATGGTGACCGCTTATCTATTGAGCGGAATTGGTGTTTGTTTGGGCATGTTGTGTCAACTCAAGAGGGGCAAATCTTCTCACGGCAGGTCCGGCGCCTGGGGTGATGGCGCTATGGGAAAGCATGGGGCGACTATGGGAAAGGCCCTGTAAAGGGACCGCGATTCGTCCTCTTCGGCTGTCATTCATGAGTGTCTGCGCCAAATAATCCATAATTCTGAAAATTATTGGGAATTCATGGGAGGAATAATTTAGGCGTCAATTCTTACATATTTAGTGTTGGTGAGCATCAGGGGCACAATTTGTGGCATATTTGATCCAAGTTTCGATTGTATTAGTCTTGATCTGAAGTCTGCATCAGGCCTCCATATGCAAATTTCCTATTGATTTCCATGAATTCCCATGGCATCCCTTGTGTACCCGATGAGGGCGAGGACAGTTAAGGGGCGCCAAACGACCCCGAACCAAAAATACAAAAACAGGTTTCATACAGGCATCTCGCTTTCATCACTTAACAGATCCGGCGCGCGGGCGAGCAGACATCCCCCCAGGTGGCGCGCGCAGCTGGACATCCCGCAAAGCGGGTCAATGCGGCGGGTTGATCAGTGGCAGCAGATCAACCCGCCGTTTTACTTCCGGGGGAACGTGAATTTTGAGGTGGGGCGCAAGCGAAAGGGACAGTCGTCTTGGCGCGCAGGTTTAGAGGCGAAAGCCAGCATAAGGTGGATACGAAGGGCAGGGTCTCGATCCCGGCCTCGTTTCGTCGTGTGCTTGAGGCCTCGGACCCCAGCTGGCAACCCGGTGACAATCCTGAACTCGTGATTGTCTATGGCGACCACCGCCGCAAATACCTTGAATGTTACACCATGGAAGCGATCGACGAGGTGGATGCCAAGATCGATGCGCTGCCACGTGGCTCGATGCAGCGTCGGATGCTTCAGCGGATGTTCCATGGTCAGTCCTTCCCGACCAATGTGGACGAAACGGGTCGTTTGGTGCTGCCCGCAAAGCTGCGCAACAAGATCGACCTTGAAAACGAGGCGTTCTTTATCGCCGCCGGTGATACCTTCCAGATCTGGAAGCCCGAGACATACGAGGCCGAGGAACTGGCCACGACCGAGGAATGGCTGGACGATCTGCCGGATGATTTCGATCCGATGCAGTATCTCGATGGCATCGGGGATGGGTGACGGCATGGCCG
This sequence comes from Ruegeria sp. SCSIO 43209, assembly GCF_019904295.1. NCBI lineage: Bacteria > Pseudomonadati > Pseudomonadota > Alphaproteobacteria > Rhodobacterales > Roseobacteraceae > Ruegeria > Ruegeria sp. SCSIO 43209. The sequence continues at coordinate 2,014,412 of NZ_CP065359.1, read as the reverse complement.
GCGCTCAGACCTCATCGGACAAACCTCATATCCCCGTACTGCTGCGCCCGTTGCTGGCCGCTGTGGCGCCGGTATCCGGTGCCTGGCTGGACGGCACATTCGGCGCAGGCGGCTATACTCGTGCATTGCTGGAGGCCGGGGCCGAGAAAGTCATTGGCGTCGATCGCGACCCACTGGCATTTGAAATGGCCGCTGACTGGGCTGGGGAATATGGTGACCGGCTGGTGATGCAGCAGGGCGTGTTCTCTCGCATGGATGATTATGCAAAGGACCTGGATGGCGTGGTGCTGGACCTTGGTGTCTCATCCATGCAGTTGGATCAGGCTGAACGCGGTTTTTCCTTCATGAAAGACGGTCCGTTGGACATGCGGATGAGCCAAGATGGTGAAAGCGCAGCTGATCTGGTGAATGCGGCAACCGAGACGCAATTGGCCGACATCCTGTTCCATTTCGGGGAGGAACGCGCCAGTCGTCGTATAGCAAAGGCCATCGTCAAGGCGCGGGCCGAAGAACCGATCAAAACAACTCTGCGGCTGGTCGAGATTATCGAATCCTGCCTGCCGCGCCCCAAACCGGGCCAATCGCACCCGGCGACGCGCAGCTTTCAGGGGCTAAGGATCGCGGTGAACGCAGAATACGAAGAACTGTTTCAGGGGCTTATGGCCGCCGAGCGCGCTTTGAAGCCGGGGGGGCAACTGGCCGTTGTGACTTTCCATTCCATAGAAGACCGGATGGTGAAGCGGTTCTTCCAATCGCGCGCGGGCAAAACCGGACGCGCCAACCGTTATGCGCCTGAGATGGAGCAGGAGAAGCCGCAATTCACACTCAAGACCCGCAAGGCCGTTGGGCCGGATGAGCAGGAACTTGAAGAAAACCCACGTGCACGCTCGGCAAAATTGCGTGTCGCGATAAGAACGGATGCCCCGGCAGGGGAAATTGAGGCCCGGGCCATCGGCATGCCGCAATTGGGGGGAAGGGCAAGATGAAGAGTATTCTGTATGTGTTGACTGCACTATCCGTGTTCGGGCTGGCGCTTTGGGCTTATCAAGAGAACTACCGCACGCAGCAGGTGCTGAAGGAAACGCAGTCGCTGCAAGGCCAGATTGGTATGGCGCAGGCGCGACTCGCCGTGCTGAATGCTGAATGGGCCTATCTAAACCGGCCTGATCGTTTGCGTGAGCTGGCGGACTTGAATTTCGAACGTCTCAGCTTGCTGCCTCTGCGGGCTGAGCAGTTTGGTCGCGCCGATCAGATTTCCTATGGCGAGGACCCGGATCTGCCCATCGTCGACCCGCTTGAAATACAGGACGTCACTGACATTCAGGCACTGATCGAGGTGCAGGTTCCATGACCCGCACACCACTTCGCCCTCTGGCCCGTATCCTCGACGCCCGTGCAAAGGGTGAAAACCCCAAGGCGATTGAGAGAGAGAACATCCGCAAACGCCACGAAGACATGAAAGACCGCGCCCGCGCACGCGCCGAGGGCCGCCTGTTGGTGTTGGGTCTTTTCTTCTTTTGCGCCTTTTCGATCGTAGGCTTTCGTATGGGCGTTCTGGCGACATCCGAGGCGCAAGAACCATTGGCAAGTGCGCCGGGGGCCTCCATCGCCATGCAACGCGCCAATATCGTGGATCGCGAAGGCCGTATTCTGGCGACCAATCTGGACACCTATTCTGTCTATGCGCAGCCACCGCTGATGATTGACCCGATCGCCGCAGCCGAGCAACTGGTCGCTATTTTCCCTGATCTGGAAAAAGAGCGTTTGGTCAAAGACTTCACCGGTAAGCGAAAATTCCTGTGGATCAAGAAGCGCATCTCGCCCGAGCAGAAGCAGGCGGTGCATGACATCGGAGATCCCGGCATCCTGTTCGGCCCGCGCGAAATGCGGCTATATCCCAATGGCAGACTCGCGGCGCATATTCTGGGCGGCTCGGGCTTTGGCCGCGAAGGTGTCAGCGCAGCTGAGGTGATCGGCGTAGCTGGCGTCGAAAAACAGTTCGACGGCTATCTGCGCGACCCGGCCAACGGCAACAAGCCGCTGCAACTGTCGCTGGATCTGACCGTTCAAGCGGCGGTGGAACAGGTGCTTTATGGCGGCATGAAGATCATGAACGCCAAAGGAGCCTCGGCGGTTCTGATGAACGCCCATACGGGCGAGGTCGTCTCGGCCGCGTCGTTGCCGTCTTTTGACCCCAATGACCGTCCGCGCCCACCGACCTCGGGCTTCGATCCCTCGGACAGCCCGCTGTTCAATCGCTACGTACAGGGTGTCTATGAGCTGGGTTCGGTGTTCAAAATCTTCACCGCCGCGCAGGCGGTGCAGCTAGGTCTGGTGAACTCCAACACCATCATTGACACTTCCGGCCCAATGAAAATCGGGCGCTTCCCGATTGGCGAGTTTAACGGCAAGAATTATGGTGAGATCAGTGTCTCGGATGTAATCAAATACAGCTCGAACCGAGGCACCGGGCGGCTGGCCTTGCAAATCGGGGCCGACCGGCAACAGGATTTTCTGAACGCGCTAGGCATGTTCGACCCAACCCCATTCGAGATTGTCGAGGCCAAGGGCGGGCAACCGCTCAAGCCCAAGAAATGGGGCGAGTTGAGCACCGTGACGATTTCTTATGGCCACGGCCTTTCGACCAGCCCCATGCATCTGGCCGCTGGTTACGCAGCGATTGCCAATGGCGGGTACTATGTCAGCCCCACGATCTTGCGCCGCAATGGCCCGCAATACGGCCCTCGCGTGATGTCCGAAAACACCGCCAAGCAGGCGCAAAATATGCTACGCAAAGTGGTCACGGATGGCACCGCCAGCTTTGGTGATGTCAAAGGGTACGACGTGGCGGGAAAAACCGGTACTGCCGATAAACCCAAGCCGCGTGGCGGGTACTATGAGGACAAGGTGATTGCCACCTTCGCCACCATCTTCCCGGCTTATGATCCGAAATATGTGCTAATCGTCACGCTGGATGAACCGTCCATCGTAGCCTATGGCGAAAAGCGCCGCACGGCGGGTTGGACTGCCGTTCCCGTTGCTGCCGAACTGATTGGACGGGTGGCGCCGCTATTGGGTCTCAGACCCCGGCTTGAGCCTGAGGCGCGCGCTGCTATAACGCTGACCTCAAATTAGGCTGTCCAGCGAAAGGTGGGTCATGGGCAATCGGTCAAAGAAACTCAGCGAACTGGCCCTGACCGCACGGGGAGGGGCCAATCCCGAAATCACCGGTCTGGCTGTCGACAGCCGCGAGGTCAAAGACGGTTTCCTCTTTGCAGCCCTTCCCGGCACCCGAGTCCATGGTGGAGACTTCATCCAATACGCCTTGCGCATGGGGGCCACCGCGATCCTGACGGACGCGAAAGGGGCCGAGATCGCCACCGACGAACTGGCCGCATCCGATGCTGCGCTGATCGTCACGGAAGACCCCCGTCAGGCACTGGCAGGGGCCGCCGCCCTATGGTTTGGCGCGCAACCGCAGACTATCGTGGCGGTCACCGGCACCAATGGAAAAACCTCGGTCGCCAGTTTCGTCCGCCAGATCTGGACCGAGCTTGGACTTGCCGCCGTCAACCTGGGCACCACTGGGGTCGAGGGCGCATGGACTGCGCCGCTGGCCCATACCACACCCGAGCCGGTCACTCTGCACCGCTGTCTTGCCGAGGCTGCCGAAAATGGCGTGACCCATGCGGCGATGGAGGCCTCCTCGCACGGGCTTGAACAGCGTCGCTTGGACGGGGTGCATCTGACCGCTGCCGGGTTCTCGAATTTCACGCAGGATCATCTGGACTATCACGACACGTTCGAGGCCTATTTCGCAGCCAAGGCGGGTCTGTTTGATCGTGTGCTGCCCGAAGACGGGGTCGCTGTGGTCAACCTTGGTGATCCCAAGGGTGCTGAGATGCGCAAGATCGCCGAGGCACGCGGCCAGAATATCATCACCGTAGGCCCTGAGGGTTCTGATCTTTGTCTTCTGAATCAACGCTTTGACGCGACCGGGCAGGATTTGCGCTTTTCATGGAAAGGCAAGGCCTATCAAGCCCGCCTGAATCTGATCGGCGGCTTTCAGGCCGAGAACGTTTTGCTGGCTTGCGGATTGGTCATCGCGGCGGGCGAGGACCCCGACCGCGTGTTCGATACCTTGCCGCACCTGATCACCGTGCGCGGGCGGATGCAGCTGGCTGCCACACGTGACAACGGCGCGGCGGTGTTTGTCGATTACGCTCATACGCCGGATGCCGTGGCCACTGCACTGAAGGCGATGCGCCCGCATGTCATGGGACGTCTGATCGCCATTGTTGGTGCAGGCGGTGACCGAGACGCCACTAAACGCCCATTGATGGGGCGGGCCGCTGCTGAAAACGCCGATGTGGTCTTTGTTACCGATGACAATCCACGCAGCGAAGACCCGGCCACCATCCGCGGTGCTGTCATGTTGGGCGCACCCGAAGCCACGGAAGTCGGCGACCGGGCCGAGGCCATCCTGCGCGGCATCGACGCGCTGCAACCGGGCGACGCTCTGCTGATTGCGGGCAAGGGACACGAAACCGGCCAGATCGTCGGAGATCAGGTCCTGCCCTTTGACGATGTGGAACAGGCCAGTATCAGCGTTGCCGCGCTGGACGGGAGGGTCGCATGACGCTCTGGACCGCAGCCGAGGCCGCAGAGGCTACCAACGGGCGCGCCACCACCGATTGGCAGGTGAACGGCGTCTCCATCGACACGCGCACCCTGCAGCCGGGTGACCTGTTCGTTGCGTTGAAGGCTGCCCGCGACGGCCATGATTTCGTCGCCCAAGCGCTTGAAAAAGGCGCAGGCGCAGCGCTTGTGTCGCATATTCCCGAAGGCGTGCCCGAAGATGCACCGCTGTTGATCGTCGACGATGTGCAGACGGGTCTAGAGGCGTTGGGGCAGGCGGCTCGCGCCCGGACAGGTGCACGCGTGGTGGGGGTGACTGGCAGCGTGGGTAAAACCTCGACCAAGGAAATGCTGGCCAGCATTCTGGAGACGCAAGGCAAAACTCATGCCAGCGTCGCCAGCTACAATAACCATTGGGGCGTGCCTTTGACGCTGGCGCGAATGCCGCGCGACACCGAGTTCGCAGTGATCGAGATCGGCATGAATCATCCGGGCGAAATCGCTCCGCTGGCGCGTCAGGCGCAACCGCATGTGGGGCTGGTGACCACAGTAGCCGCCGTCCACCTCGAAGCCTTCGACTCGGTTGCGGGTATTGCTTTTGAAAAGGCTGCGATCTTCGACGGGCTGGCCGAGGGCGGCACCGCTATCGTCAACGCCGATATCGAACACGCGGGCATCTTGCGCGACTGCGCCGCTGCGCATGGTGCAAGGATCGTCGAATTTGGCCACAAGGCGCGGGACTATGCGCTGACCAACGTGCTCCAAGGCCCTGACTCGGTGCGGGGACACGGTATTGTCGGCGGCGCAGACATCACATTCGATGTCCAATCCGCGGGAACTCACTTTGCTATGAATGCGCTGGGCGCTCTGGCGGCCTGTGTCGCGCTGGGGGTCGATCTGGATCAGGCGATTGCCGGTCTGCGCGGCTGGTCTCCGGTCAAAGGGCGCGGTGTGCGCGAGGTGATCGCGCTGCCAGATGGCGGGCAGATTGAACTGCTCGATGACAGCTACAACGCCAATCCAACCTCGATGGAGGCCGCTCTCGACGTGCTGTCTGCGTCGGCGGGCAAACGCAAGATCGCGTTTCTGGGCGACATGAAAGAGCTTGGTGCGCAAGAGCAGGCGATGCACGCCGCCATGGCCGAGGTGCCTGCGATGGCGCATGTCGATCAGGTTCATTGCATCGGCCCGTTGATGCAAGCGCTGCATCAGGCTCTGCCCGAGGGCAAGCGCGGGTTGTCGACGGAAACCAGCGATGAGATGGCCGCCCATCTGCCGGAATTGATCCGTAGCGGCGATGTAGTGATGGCCAAGGGCTCTCTCAGCATGGCTCTGGCGCAGATCGTTGACGGTCTGCGGCAAATGGGGCAAGGCAGCGCGCCAGAGAGCCGCCGTATTGTGAGAAAGGTTTTGTAATGCTCTATTGGTTAACCGCCCTGTCGGACGGAGGGGATTTCTGGAACCTCTTCCGCTATATCACCTTCCGGGCAGGGGGCGCCTTTCTGACTGCGCTGATCTTTGGGTTTTTGTTCGGAAAACCCTTGATCAACGTATTGCGCAAACGGCAAGGCAAAGGTCAACCGATCCGCGATGACGGCCCCGAAGCGCATCTGTCCAAGGCTGGAACCCCTACCATGGGCGGGCTGCTGATCGTGGGTGCGCTGGTCACCTCGACCCTGATCTGGGCGCGCTGGGACAATCCATATGTCTGGATGGTACTGTTCGTGACGCTGGCCTATGCGGCCATCGGCTTTGCGGACGATTATGCCAAGGTCTCAAAGCAGAACACCAAGGGCGTTTCCGGTAAAATGCGGTTGGCGCTGGGGATCATCATCGCCGTGCTGGCGTCACTCTGGGCGACGCTGCACCATCCCAGCGATTTGCAAAACCAACTGGCTCTGCCGGTGTTCAAGGATACGCTGATCAATCTTGGCCTTTTCTATATCCCCTTTGCGGTGATCGTCATTGTGGGTGCGGCCAACGCGGTGAACCTGACAGATGGTCTGGACGGGCTGGCGATCATGCCCGCGATGATCGCGGCCTCGACCCTTGGTGTGATTGCCTATGCGGTTGGGCGGGTCGACTTCACCGAGTATCTTGATGTTCACTATGTGCCTGGCACCGGTGAAATCTTCATCTTCACTTCAGCGCTGTTCGGTGCGGGGCTGGGATTCTTGTGGTACAACGCCCCTCCGGCGGCGGTTTTCATGGGTGATACCGGATCACTGGCTCTGGGCGGTGCGCTGGGCGCGATCGCCGTGGCTACCAAACACGAGTTGGTATTGGCAGTCGTGGGCGGGCTGTTCGTGGTTGAAGCTTTGAGTGTGATCATCCAGGTTCTTTATTTCAAACGGACCGGAAAGCGCGTGTTCCTGATGGCACCGATCCATCACCATTATGAGAAAAAGGGCTGGGCTGAACCCACCATCGTGATCCGGTTCTGGATCATTTCACTGATCTTAGCGATGATCGGGCTGGCGACGCTGAAAGTCAGATGAGCCCGCGTTGCGTCGTGCTTTCTGGATGCTCCGGTGGTGGTAAATCAACACTGCTGGAGGAGATGGCCCGTCGCGGATATTCAACAGTTTCCGAGCCGGGTCGTCGTGTCATTGCCGAGGAAAGACAAGGTGGTGGTCGCGCTCTGCCTTGGGTCAACTCCGAGGTATTCTGCCGCAGGATCATTGAACTTGCGATATCTGACTTCAGCAATGCCAAAGATTAACTTGTGCTATTTGATCGTTCGGCATTGGACGCGCTGATTTGGTTTGATCGAACCGGTACACCGTTGGAGACCAAAGTGCGTGAACAGATACTGCACTTGGGCTACGACCCATGCGTGTTTCTCTTTCCTCCTTGGCCTGAGATATTCGAACAGGATGATGACCGGCGGCACAACTTGGCCGCAGCTATTGCGGAATACGATGCTTTGTGCGACCGGTTACCAGACTATGGGTTCGTAATAGAAAACGTTCCAAAAGGGCCGGTCTCTTGGCGGGTGGACTGGCTGGAAGAGCGGCTCGGATAGAAGGTGTATGGCAATGATCCCGGTCAAAGGGTTTTCAGGGCAGAAAGTAGCGGTTCTGGGGCTAGGTCGGTCGGGTCTGACCACCGCACGAGCGCTGCGCGCTGGCAGGGCTGAGCCGATCTGCTGGGATGACAACCCCGCCGCGCGTGAAGCGGCAGAGGTCGAGGGATTCTCGTGTGTCGATCTGCGCCGCCACGGGGCGTTTGACGATATTGCCGCACTAATTGTCTCGCCCGGCATCCCTCATCTCTACCCCGCGCCGAACCCGGTTGTGGCCGCTGCGTTGGAAGCCGGAGTTCCGGTCGACAATGATATAGGTCTGTTCTTTCGCTCTTTCGCAGGCCCTGAATGGAACAACTACGACATCCCACCGCGCGTCATCGCGGTGACGGGATCGAATGGCAAATCAACCACCGCTGCGTTGATCCAACATATCCTGACCGAGGCCGGGCGCGACTCGCAACTGGCGGGTAACATTGGGCGCGGCGTGCTGGACATCGGCCCAGGTGGCGATGGATCTGTCGTGGTACTGGAGCTATCGAGCTACCAAACCGAACTGGCCCGCGCACTGACGCCGGATGTGGCGGTTTTCACCAATCTTTCACCTGATCACTTGGATCGACATGGTGGAATGGGTGGTTACTTTGCCGCCAAACGTCGCCTGTTCGCCGAAGGAGGTCCAGACCGCGCCGTGATCGGGATAGATGAGGCCGAGGGCGCGTTTCTGGCCGGGCAACTGGCCGAGGGACCGTCGGATGACCGGGTGATCCGCGTCTCGGTGGCGCGCAAGCTGACCGGGTCGGGTTGGCAGGTCTTTGCCCGCAAGGGTTTCCTGTCGGAATACCGCAAGGGCCGTCAGGCCGGATCGATCGACCTGCGTGAGATCAAGGGCCTGCCCGGTGCGCATAATCACCAGAACGCCTGCGCCGCCTATGCCGCCTGTCGCTCATTGGGCCTTGCGCCGCGCGTCATAGAAGATGCGCTGCATAGTTTCCCCGGTCTGCCGCATCGTAGCCAGATCATCGCCGAGGCGGATGGCGTGACCTATGTGAACGACTCGAAAGCCACCAACGTAGATAGCGCCCTCAAAGCGTTGAGCGCGTTCAAGAAGATACGTTGGATCTGTGGCGGGCTTGAGAAAGAAGGCGGGCTTGAGGCGCTGAACGGGGCAGGGGACCACGTAATCAAGGCCTACGTCATCGGGCGTGAGGCGGCGAGCTTTGCAATGCAGTTGCAGGCCGATGCGCAAGTCTGCACCACTATGGAAGCGGCGGTTATGCAGGCCATGGCCGATGCGCAGCCCGGTGAAACCGTTCTATTGGCACCTGCTGCGGCCAGTTTCGACCAGTATGACAACTTCGAACAACGTGGCGATGACTTCGTGGTTCAGGTTAAAAAACGCCTCTGAAAGCAATGCGTTTGCAATAGATCGCCGGTTCGGCGAAGCTGAGGACCTATCTGCTTGACGCACAGCCTGCATTGGTTTTTGCCTTCAGGAAATTCAACACGAGGTCATGAATATGCCAAACCGTAAACTTCTTTTGGTCGTTCCCGCACTGCTGGCGGCTGCGGCCTGCACCAATACCGGGGCGAACTATCAGCCCGTGATCGATGGCCCGGTGGGTCCGAACTACAACTCGGACCTCTATCAGTGCCAGCAGCTTGCAGCCTCGCAGGCCAGCGTTGACGGATCGACCGCAGGCAACGCCGCAATCGGTGCCGCAGGTGCCGCAGCCGTCACCGGCATCGTTCAGGACAGCAGCGACAATCTGGGTCGCGCCGCAGTTGCAGGCGCGCTGGTTGGTGCAGGTGCTGATGTGATCAACAAGAACCAGAACAAAGAAGTCATCGTGCGCAATTGCATGCGCGGACGTGGATACAACGTCGTAGGCTAACGGCTTGCGATGGCACTTCCTGCGGCGTGGCCCGAGGACCACGCCCATTGGAAATTGTAACCGCCCAGCCAGCCGGTGACATCCACCGCTTCACCAATGACATAGAGGCCGGGGACATCCCTGGCCTCCATCGTTTTGGACGACAGCCCATCCGTGTCGATCCCGCCCAGAGTGACCTCGGCGGTGCGATAACCTTCGGTGCCCGACGGCGTAAGCCGCCAGTTGGACAATGCGGCGATCAGTTCCGACAGCGCCGTGTCAGACTGATCCGCAAGATTGCCCTTCATCGGGATATGGTGTGCGAGGTATTCCACCAGACGCGTGGGCAGGTGGCGTGCCAATTCGGTGGTCAGCGCCTTGCGCCCAACAGCCTGCCGCTGATCGCGAAGCAGATCGTATAAAGGCAAATCGGGGATCAGGTTGACCCATATTGCCTCACCCTCGCGCCAGTACGAAGACAATTGCAGCACCGAAGGACCGCTCAACCCGCGATGGGTGAACAACAAAGCCTCGTCGAAACTGCTGCGCTCGTTTGATAGTCGAGCGGGCAAAGAGACGCCGGACAGATCCTTGAACCGACCGTCCGAGAAGGTGAACGGCACCAGCGCCGCCCGTGTCTCGGTTATCTGCAGCCCGAATTGCTGCGCGATGTCATAGGCCAACCCCGTCGCGCCCATTTTGGGGATCGATTTGCCACCCGTGGCCAGAACCAGATTGCGACAGGTCAGAGGGATGTGCTTGCCATCGCTTTCGACATCCAAAGCGAAACCGCTTTCGGTTTTGCGCAAGTTGCGCAGCGACGTCTGCACCCAGAGCTCGGCCTCGGCCTTGACCATTTCATTCAGCAGCATCTGGACGATCTGTTTTGAAGACCCGTCGCAGAACAATTGCCCAAGCGTTTTTTCATGCCATGCAATGCCATGGCGATCGACCAGTTCGATGAAGTCCCACTGTGTATATCGCGCCAGCGCTGATTTGCTGAAATGCGGATTCTGAGACAGGAAATTGCCCGGTCCCGCATACATATTGGTGAAATTGCATCGTCCACCACCCGAGATGCGGATCTTTTCTCCGGGAGCTTTTGCATGGTCGATCACCAGCGCTTGGCCACCGCAATGGGCTGCGCACATCATGCCGGCCGCGCCAGCACCGAGGATGATCGTCTCGAAATCCATATGCTGCGCATGGCGTGGATTGTGAGCGATGGCAAGAGCGCAGACCAAAACGGTGTGGGTTTGGCCCACAGAATTTCTCAGCGGCACTTGGGTTTGTGCCATATGGTATGTGGATTTTTAGTCGTAGTGCATTCTGACATGCTAGGCTCTGTGCTAATGCTTGCCGGTTAGATCCATTTAAAGGGGTAAAAACATGCGTTTTCCAAACTTCATTACAGACTTTCCAAGACTAGACGTGCCATTTCCCGAAGACGTTGTGCAGACGGCGGTCATTCGATCTGATGCTGGTTTGGTCGCCTTTTTTACTTTTCTTAAAGAAATGGAACTCCCACTACATTCACATGGTGCCCAATGGGGTACGGTGGTGGAAGGAGAAATTGAACTCACCATTGGCGGCGAGACGAAAGTTTATCTGCCCGGCGACAGCTATTCTATCCCAGCCGGAGTGGAGCATGGCGGGCGCATCAAGGCGGGTTCCCGAGTGATCGATGTGTTTGAAGAGCCTGACAGATACCCCATCAAAGACTGACGATTTACTTTTTGAACAATGACGTTGGGCGCGGTTGATATTTGGATGAACTCAAACCGAGCCTCAACGGGCCGTCGATCAGAACAGGCAGCATGCGCTGCTTGAATGCATGCGCGTTTGTCAACGGCGGCTCATCGTTCCGGAATTCCAGTTCTGCCTGTCATTCTGCTAGCCCAAATGTAAAAATCCCTGTAGACTCTCAATCAGATCCCGAAAACGGGACGTTAACGAGGCAGATAGTGGCGGTATCTCATGACTGAGATGGTGTATGGCGCGGTCCAGGACCAGCGCGGAGAACCGATTCTTCCGAAGTGGTGGCGAACGATTGATCGCTGGACGATGTCCTGCGTTCTGATCCTGTTTGTCATCGGGCTTTTGCTTGGGCTGGCCTCGTCGCCGCCACTGGCGGGGCGTAACGGGTTCGATCCTTTCCACTATGTAGAACGTCAGGCGATCTTTGGCGGGCTGGCGCTGGTCGCGATGCTGCTGACCTCAATGATGTCGCCGACACTGGTGCGGCGGCTGGCGATTCTGGGCTTTCTGGCCTCGTTCGTGGCGCTGGCCTTCTTGCCGGTCTTCGGTACAGACTTTGGCAAAGGCGCGGTGCGCTGGTATTCGCTGGGTTTTGCCTCGTTGCAGCCATCCGAGTTCCTCAAGCCCGGTTTTGTCGTGGTGGCCGCATGGCTGTTGGCCGCATCACAGGAAATCAACGGCCCGCCGGGGCGGTTGTGGTCCTTTGCACTGTGTATGTCCATCGTGGCAATGCTGGTGATGCAGCCCGATTTCGGGCAGGCCTGCCTTATCCTTTTTGGTTGGGGTGTGATGTATTTTGTCGCCGGAGCCCCGATGCTATTGCTGGTCGGCATGGCCGGAGCGGTCGTTCTGGGCGGCATGTTTGCCTATTCCAATTCCGAGCACTTTGCCCGTCGTATCGATGGTTTCCTTAATCAGGAACTCGATCCGACCACCCAGCTTGGGTATGCCACCAATGCCATCCGCGAAGGCGGTCTGTTCGGCGTCGGCGTGGGTGAGGGGCAGGTCAAGTGGTCTCTGCCTGATGCGCATACGGATTTCATCATCGCGGTCGCGGCCGAAGAATACGGGCTGATTTTGGTGCTGATTATCATCGCGCTGTACTCGCTGATCGTTGTGCGTTCGCTGCTGCGGCTGATGCGCGAACGCGACATGTTCATCCGTCTGGCTGGCACTGGTCTGGCCTGCATGTTTGGCGTGCAGGCTATGATCAACATGGGCGTCGCCGTGCGTCTTCTGCCCGCCAAGGGCATGACGTTGCCCTTTGTCAGTTATGGCGGATCGTCTCTGATTGCTGGCGGCATCGCGGTTGGCATGTTGCTGGCCTTCACCCGAACCCGCCCGCAGGGCGAGCTGGGCGACATTCTGCGCGGACGAGGCTGATGGGCAAACCTTATCTACTAGTCGCAGCAGGTGGCACCGGGGGCCACATGTTCCCCGCGCAGGCGTTGGCCGAGGCGATGCTGCAGAAAGGCTGGCGTGTGCGCCTGTCCACCGACCCGCGCGGAGCGCGCTATACCGGCGCGTTCCCCGCAGACGTCGAGATTGTCGAGGCATCCTCGGCCACCTTCGCCCGAGGCGGATTAGCGGCCAAGATGTTGGTTGGACCCAAGATTGCTGCTGGAGTCACTGGCATGGCTGTGCAGATGATGCGTGACAAGCCGAATGTGGTGGTGGGCTTTGGCGGCTATCCGTCGATACCGGCGCTGGGCGCGGCCATCCTGCTGAAGCTGCCGCGTATGATCCATGAACAAAATGGCGTTCTGGGCCGGGTAAACCAACTGTTTGCCACCCGTGTGGCTCAAGTGGCCTGTGGTGTCTGGCCCACCGATTTGCCTGAAGGGTCCAAGGGCATACACACTGGTAACCCGGTTCGCGCCTCCGTTCTTGAACGCGCTGCTGCCCCCTATATCCCGCCTGGGGAGTACCCGATGTCCGTCCTGGTGATGGGCGGCTCTCAGGGCGCACGTATCCTCAGTGACGTGGTGCCGGGTGCCATCGCTGCGCTGCCTGAAGATCTGCGCGGGTATATCCGCGTCTCGCATCAGGCCCGCGATGAGGATGGTGAACGGGTCAAGGCCTTTTACGCCGATCACGGCATACGCGCCGATGTACAGCCTTTCTTTGACGACGTACCTCGCCGTATGTCCGACGCGCAGCTGGTTGTCAGCCGGTCAGGTGCCTCCAGTATCGCCGACATTTCCGTGATTGGCCGCCCGTCGATTTTGATCCCGCTTGCCACGGCTGCCGGAGATCATCAAACAGCCAATGCGCGTGGATTGGTTCAGGCAGGCGGTGCGATCATGATCCCCGAAAACGCCCTTGACGTTCCCGCGCTGACACAGCAAATGACCACGGTTCTCACCAACCCCGAAGCCGCACAGCAAATGGCCCATGCCGCGCTATCGGTCGGGGCACCGGACGCCACCGAGCGTCTGGTCGCCCTTGTCGAGCAACTGGCGCAGAAGGAGACCTCATGAATCCAGCAACCAAACTGCCGCAGGACGTCGGACCGATCCACTTCGTGGGCATCGGTGGGATCGGGATGTCGGGTATCGCAGAGGTGCTTTTGAACCTTGGCTACCGTGTACAAGGTTCGGACTTGAAAACCTCGAAGATTACTGACCGGCTGGCTGGGCTGGGTGCTGAGATTTTCGAAGGCCAGCGTGCCGAGAACTTGCAGAACGCCGCCGTGGTCGTGGTCTCAACTGCGATCAAACCGGGGAACCCGGAACTGGACGAGGCACGCGCGCAGGGCCTGCCCGTCGTCCGTCGCGCCGACATGCTGGCGGAACTCATGCGCCTGCGCTCGAACATTGCCATCGCCGGAACTCACGGTAAGACCACAACAACCACTATGATGGCGGAACTGATGGTCGCCGGCGATTTCGATCCCACCGTCATCAATGGCGGCATCATCCACGCCTATGGGAGCAACGCCCGCATGGGGCAGGGCGAATGGATGGTGGTTGAAGCGGATGAGAGCGACGGCTCATTCAATCGCCTGCCTGCAACCATCGCCATCGTCACCAATATCGACCCCGAGCATATGGAGCACTGGGGCGATTTCGACCAACTGCGCGACGGGTTTTACGAGTTCGTCTCGAACCTGCCGTTTTATGGCTTGGCCGTCTGCTGCACAGATCATGCCGAGGTGCAGGCGCTTGTTGGCCGCATCTCCGACCGCCGCGTGCGCACCTATGGTTTCAACGCACAGGCCGATGTGCGGGCCGAAAACCTGACCTATAAGGGTGGCGTCGCCCATTTCGACATCCACCTACGCCATGAAGACAAGGTGATCGAAGGTTGCACCTTGCCAATGCCCGGCGACCACAATGTCTCTAATGCGCTGAGCGCCGTGGCCGTGGCCCGTCATCTGGGCATGAAGGCCAGTGAAATCCGCGATGCGCTGGCCGATTTCGGCGGCGTCAACCGCCGCTTTACCAAGGTCGGGGAAATTAACGGCGTCACCATCATCGACGATTACGGCCACCACCCGGTCGAAATCGCCGCCGTTCTCAAGGCCGCACGTCAGGCCACCGAGGGCCGCGTCATCGCAGTCCACCAGCCGCACCGCTACTCCCGCCTGTCCGACCTGTTCGACGATTTCTGCACCTGCTTCAACGACGCCGACGTGGTCGCTATTGCGGAGGTCTTTGCTGCAGGCGAAGATCCGATCGAAGGTGCCAGCCGTGACGATCTTGTGCAGGGCCTGATCCGCCACGGCCACCGCCACGCGCGCGCGATCTTGAACGAAGAAGACCTGGCCCGCCTTGTCCGTGAACAGGCCCGCCCGGGCGATATGGTCGTCTGCCTCGGCGCAGGTACGATCAGCACCTGGGCCAACGGTTTGCCTGACCGGTTAATCGCCAAAGCGAGCTAACCTCGTGGCGCTATCGCTCATACTCGCCTGCGTCTGGGTCTTCGCTTCCACCATTGTGGCGATGCTGCCGATGCGCCTGCAATTCCCACCGGGTGTTGTACTGTTTGCCAGCGCGCCTGCTCTGATTCTGTGGCTGAGTTTAGACTATGGCTGGTTCGTCGGAATCCTGGCTGCTGGCGGTTTTGTTTCGATGTACCGCAACCCGATCCGCTACTACTGGCGCAAGTGGACGGGTAAAGAGGTGTCGGAATGAACTGGTCGATTGCGCTTGCCGGTCTGTGGGGTGTTGTCGCCAACGTGTTGGCGATGTTGCCCAGCAAGGACAACCATTGGCGGCGCGCCTATTTCCTGATCGCCGTTGGCGTCCCTATCCTAGGCTATGTCACCTATGAAAATGGTCCATGGATCGGGCTGCTGGTTCTGGCTGCAGGTATGTCAGTTCTGCGTTGGCCGGTGATTTACCTCACCCGTTGGACAAAGGCGAAAATGCAGGGCATGAAGGCGGCGAACAAGTAACTGGCCATTTTCAGGAGGCCCCCATGGTCGACATCGCCACTTTCGCCTATTTGCCGCTGATTACCCTGATCCTCGGGACGCTTGCGGGTTTTGTCGCCGCGCGCTGGATCGGCCTCAAGGCACTGCTGTGGCTGATCGGGCTGACCTCGGCCCTTGGTCTGGTACTGATCATAATGCTGGCCAGTGTCGGCACCGGGGAAGAGGAACAGGCGTTCGGCCCCTTCGTCTGGCTGACCGGTGCGGTCCTGCCCTTCCTGTTTGCGGTGATCATGGGTGGAGTAGGCGGGCGCAGCCTTGCATCCCGGGAAGGCGCATGAGCGAGCTGCCCGACGTCCGTGGCCGCCTGTCCGCGGCGCGTTCTCTTTCCGAACTCACCTGGCTGCGCGTCGGCGGACCAGCGGATTATCTGTTTCAACCCGCCGATACCGAAGACCTTCAGTCGTTTCTGCGTGATCTGCCTGCGGATGTTCCCATCTTTCCTATGGGTGTCGGATCCAATCTGATCGTCCGTGATGGTGGTCTGCGGGCGGTGGTGATCCGATTGGGGCGCGGGTTCAATGGTATCTCGGTCGACGGCAATACCGTCAGCGCGGGTGCCGCCGCGCTGGATGCGCATGTGGCGCGTAAAGCAGCGGATGGAGGTGTGGACCTGACTTTCCTGCGCACGATACCCGGGTCGATCGGCGGGGCCGTGCGCATGAACGCGGGCTGTTACGGCAGCTATACTGCGGATGTGCTGCAAAAGGCTACCGTAGTCAACCGCGCCGGAGAGATCGTGGACCTGACCCCGCAAGACTTCAGCTTCCGCTATCGCCAGTCCGACCTGCCCGAAGGCGCGGTGCTGATCTCGGCGACGTTTCAAGGCCCCTCGGGCGATCCAGCTGAGCTGCACGCTCGCATGGAGGCGCAGCTAAAAAAGCGCGACGAAACTCAACCCACCAAGGACCGCAGCGCCGGGTCGACCTTCCGTAATCCAGCCGGGTTCTCGTCGACTGGGCGCGCGGACGATGTGCATGACCTCAAGGCGTGGAAAGTGATCGATGACGCGGGTATGCGCGGGGCCACCAAAGGTGGTGCGCAGATGAGCCCCAAGCACTCGAATTTCTTGATCAACACGGGCGATGCGACCGCCGCGGACCTGGAAGGTCTGGGTGAAGAGGTGCGAAAAAAGGTTTACGAAACAAGCGGCATCACGCTAGAGTGGGAAATCATGCGGGTCGGTGATCCGCTGAAAGAATAAAGCCCCGACCGTCAGACCATAACAGGCAAATTAGGACGACGGATCAAAGGCATAAACGCAGTACGGACCACCACATAAGGTCCGGGGACATTGAGGCGCACATTGGGTATGTCGAGCAGGACAAACCCCAAAGTGGCGGTGTTGATGGGCGGCCCCTCGGCGGAACGCGAGGTGTCTCTCAGCTCTGGGCGCGAATGCGCAGCCGCTCTTGTGGGTGAAGGCTTTGAAGTGGTCGAACTGGACGCAGGTCCGGACCTTGCTGCTCGCCTTACCGATATCCAACCCGATGTGGTGTTCAACGCCCTGCATGGACGCTGGGGCGAGGATGGCTGTGTGCAGGGGCTACTGGAATGGATGCGCATTCCTTACACGCATTCCGGCGTGCTGGCTTCGGCCCTTGCGATGGACAAGCAACGCAGCAAAGAGGTCTACGCCGCCCAAGGATTACCTATCGTACCCAGCCTGATCGTTCCCAAGGTCGAGGTGGTCGAGGTCCATGTGATGGAGCCGCCCTATGTGGCTAAGCCCAACAACGAAGGTTCCAGCGTCGGCATCTATATCGTGCATGAAAATGCCAACGGCCCGCCGCAACTGGACGAGGCGATGCCTGATCAGGTGATGGTCGAGAAATACGTCGCGGGCCGGGAACTGACCGTGACCGTGATGGGCGATCGCGCCCTGACGGTGACCGAGATCATGACCGATGGCGGTTGGTACGATTATGATGCCAAGTACAAGCCCGGCGGCTCGTGGCATGTGCTGCCCGCCGAGATCCCGCAGGATATCTTTGACCGCTGCATGGACTATGCGGTTAAGGCGCATATTGCGCTGGGGTGTCGCGGCGTGTCCCGCACCGATTACCGCTGGGATGACAGCAAGGGTGCCGACGGGCTGTTCCTGCTGGAAACCAACACCCAGCCCGGCATGACGCCGACTTCGCTGGTGCCCGAACAGGCCGAGCATCTTGGCATCAGTTTCGGCCAGCTCTGCGCCTGGATGGTGGAGGATGCCTCATGCGACCGCTGACCGCCACCCGCGCGCCGGTGATCCACCGGACCAAACCGTTGGCGGGGCCGGATGCCGATTTCACCGCCGCGCCAAGGCCCGAGCCCAAAACCGAACCTAAGCTGCATTTGCGCGGGGCGCGTCTTTTTGGCCGCGCGCGCAACGCGGACCCCGCGCCCTCGCGCCTCAGCTACCGCTTTCAGCGCTGGATGCTCACCCCCGGCATCCGGCGCGGGCTAAAAATTGGCCTGCCGGTTCTGGCCGTCTTTGGTTTGGTGGGTGGCTTCTTTGCCGCCGAAGAACGTCGTGAGGCGGTCAGTACCTATATCGCCGACATCAAGACCTCGATCCAGGAGCGCCCCGAATTCATGGTCAACTTGATGGCCATCGACGGGGCAGGAACCGCACTGTCTGAGGATATCCGCGAGATCGTGCCGCTCGATTTCCCGCTCAGCTCGTGGGATCTGGATGTGGAGTTGATCCGCGACACCATCACCGGGCTTGACCCGGTGAAATCGGCAACCGTACGCATTCGCCCCGGCGGGATTCTTCAGGTTGATGTGGTCGAACGCCAGCCGGTCATCGTCTGGCGCACCCGAGACGGGATCGAGCTATTGGATGAAACCGGAGCCCATGTTGACCGTGTTTCAGCACGCGCCGATCACGCAGCCCTGCCACTGATCGCAGGGAAGGGCGCGAACAAACATGTCCCCGAGGCGCTGCAAATCCTGACCACTGCCCGCAGCTTGGGCGACCGCGTTCGCGGTTTGGTGCGCGTTGGCGAACGGCGCTGGGATCTGGTGCTGGATCGCAACCAGCGCATCATGTTGCCGACCGAACGTCCGGCGCGCGCGCTGGAACGCGTGTTGGCGGTGAACGAGGTGCAGGACCTTTTAGAACGTGACGTGGCCGTGGTCGACATGCGACTGGGGCAGCGACCGACCATCCGAATGAACAAAACGGCCAGCGAAGACTGGTGGAACACAAAAGTAGATGTGAGTAGCGGGCAGTAACGACCATGATGACCGATCTTTATCAGTCCCAAAGGGCTATGCGGCAGATGCGCCGACAGGCAATGCAACGCGGTGTAGTTGCTATCCTGGATGTCGGCAGCTCCAAAATCGCTTGCCTTGTATTGCGCTTCGACGGGACGGGGCGGTTGTCCGAGGATAACTCGATCGGCTCCATGGCCGGTCAGACCGGGTTCCGCGTCATTGGCGCTGCGACCACCCGCTCGCGCGGGGTGCAGTTCGGCGAAGTCACTGCGATGCAAGAAACCGAACGCGCCATCCGCACCGCACTGCAGGCGGCGCAGAAGATGGCCGATATCCGCGTGGATCACGTGATTGCATCCTTCTCAGGGGCGAACCCGCGCTCGTACGGGCTGGATGCACAGGTCGATCTGGAAGGGCAACTAGTTACCGAAGCCGAGGTCGGTCGTGTCCTGAACGCCTGCGATGTGCCCGATTACGGCGAAGGGCGCGAGGTACTGCATGCGCAACCGGTGAATTTCGCGCTCGACAACCGCTCGGGACTAATCGATCCGCGCGGGCAGTTGGGGCAGAGCCTTGCAGTGGATATGCACATGCTAACCGTCGATGCGGTGGCGATCCAGAACATCGTCCGCTGTATCAAGCGCTGCGATCTGGAGCTGGCAGGGATTGCGAACTCGGCCTATGTCTCGGGCATTTCCGCATTGGTCGAGGACGAACAGGAGTTGGGCGCGGCCTGTATCGATCTGGGCGGCGGCACCACCAGCATCTCGATCTTCATGAAGAAACACATGATCTATGCCGATTGCGTGCGCATGGGCGGGGATCACGTGACCAGCGACATTTCGATGGGCCTCGGCGTGCCCGCAGCGGTGGCCGAACGGATCAAGACCTTTAACGGTGGCGTTCACGCGACCGGAGCCGATGATCGCGACCTGATCGACATCGGTGGCGATACTGGCGATTGGGAGCATGACCGCCGTACCGTCAGCCGTGCCGAGTTGATCGGCATCATGCGCCCCCGCGTCGAGGAGATTCTCGAAGAGGTGCGTACTCGTCTGGACGCTGCCGGTTTCGACCACCTGCCAAGCCAGCAGATCGTTCTGACTGGTGGTGGCAGCCAGATCATGGGGCTAGACGGTCTTGCCAGCCGGATTCTGGGTCAGCGTGTTCGTTTGGGCCGCCCGCTGCGTGTTCATGGCCTGCCGCAATCCGCGACCGGGCCCGGTTTTTCTTCGGCAGTGGGGCTTAGCCTGTTTGCGGCGCATCCTCAGGACGAATGGTGGGATTTTGAGATCCCGGTCGACACCTATGCCGCGCGCCCGTTCAAGCGCGCCGTGCGCTGGTTCCGTGACAATTGGTAATGCCCTGCGTGGTGCAGCCGTTGGCGCGGCCCTTGGGCCCGCTGCGGCCCCGGCTCAAACCCTGATTACGCCAGAGGCGTTTCTGAGCGCCGTCGTTGGCAAAACGATCACCTTCCATGAAATCCGAAGCGGTATGTTGGTCGGAACTGAGGAATTTCTCAGCCCGACTCTCTCGGTCTGGCGGATGGAGGGGCGGGGCTGTGTCTATGGCCAGATCACCACGCCAAATGGCCAGATCTGTTTTCTGTACGATGATGCGCCCGATGGCCTGCCAGTCCGCTGGTGGCCCTACCTGTACAATGACCGGCTGATGGTGCGGCTGGCGCGCTTCGTCGGCAGCGAAACGCAAGAGGTCCGTAGCATCTCTGAAGATGGCCTGAATTGCCCAAGTGCCCCGGTAGGCGAAAGAAATCAGTTGCGGCAACTGCCAAATTGCCGCAAAATAAGGTTCAAGGCCCGGTAGAGGCCCAGCGGCAGGACATTGAGCAGTTTTCCGCGACCAAACGAGTGACTAAAAGTTTTCGCACCCCCTCAAGGCGGGTGGGGTCTTTCCGTGTGTAGTGGCGCATGAGCCTTTCGCCGCAACATGTCGCGGTAACAGCGAAATGCCGCTGTTTGCTGCCTTATTTCCTCCATATTTTGTGGATTCGTGCGATTTTTCTGGTGACGTTTCCGAAATGACACAGTAAAATCGACTGTGGATAGGTCAGAAAAACCGCATTTTGCGGCAACATAAAAAACAGGCGGACAGAGCATGACATTAAATCTTTCGATGCCCGGGCACGACGAACTCAAGCCTCGGATTACCGTATTTGGCGTTGGCGGCGCTGGGGGCAATGCTGTCGACAACATGATTGAAAAACAGCTGGACGGCGTTGAATTTGTCGTCGCCAACACAGACGCACAGGCGCTGCAGCAAAGCCGTTCGTCGGCGCGGGTGCAGCTGGGCGTCAAAGTCACCGAAGGGTTAGGTGCAGGTGCGCGTCCGACCGTGGGTGCTGCAGCAGCTGAAGAAAGCATCGAACAGATCGTCGATCACCTAGCGGGTGCGCATATGTGCTTTATCACCGCCGGCATGGGTGGCGGCACAGGCACCGGCGCGGCGCCGATCATCGCGCAGGCAGCGCGGGAGCTGGGTGTCCTGACCGTTGGCGTTGTCACCAAACCCTTCCAGTTCGAAGGCGCCAAGCGTATGCGTCAGGCCGAAGACGGCGTTGATGCGCTGCAGAAAGTCGTTGACACGCTGATCATCATTCCGAACCAGAACCTGTTCCGTCTGGCCAACGAAAAGACAACGTTTACCGAGGCGTTCTCGATGGCCGACGATGTCCTGTATCAGGGCGTCAAAGGCGTAACCGACCTGATGGTGCGTCCGGGTCTGATCAACCTCGACTTCGCCGACGTTCGAGCCGTGATGGACGAGATGGGCAAGGCGATGATGGGCACAGGCGAAGCGACCGGTGAAGATCGCGCCATTCAGGCAGCCGAGAAGGCCATTGCCAACCCGCTGTTGGACGAAATCAGCCTCAAGGGTGCCAAGGGTGTGCTAATCAACATCACCGGTGCGCACGACCTGACCCTGTTCGAACTGGACGAGGCTGCCAACCGCATCCGCGAGGAAGTGGACCCGGAGGCCAATATCATTGTCGGTTCGACCCTCGACACCGAGATGGAAGGCGGAATGCGCGTTTCAGTCGTTGCCACCGGTATCGATGCCAGCGAGAAAAGCGAAGATGTACCGGTCGCCCGCCGTTCGATGTCGGCTCCGCTGACACGCACGGTTTCGGCAGAAGACTCCACGCCTGAACAAATCGCTGCAGATGAGGCCCCGGCTGAGGACAACATTGCGCCCACGCTCTTCGAGTCCATCGAAGATGTTGAGTTCAATGAAGGCTGGCAAGACGAACAACCCGCTGCCGAGCAGGACGATGACGGGCTGCCTCCGCCCGCCTATCAGCCTCAGGTTGCGCAGTTCGAACCGCAACCCGAAGTCGAAGAGACAGTCGACTCCTACGACGCACCGCGTGCCCAGACCCCCGGCACACCGTCTCCGGAAGCGATGCAGCGGTTGCAGGCCGCAGTTCAGAAAGTACCTTCGAACCGGCTGCGTCCGACGCCTGAGGCACCTCGCGAACCGGCCCCTCAGCCGCAGCAAGCGACCGAGGATCGCCCGCGTTTTGGCTTCAACCGATTGATTGACCGGATGACCGGCCATGCGGCCGATACGCCCGCTCAACCGGTACGCCAACAGCCTGCGATGCGGTCGGTTGACGCAACGGCACCTGTTCAGGATGAAGCCGATCCTGATCAGGAGCGCATCGAAATTCCCGCCTTCCTAAGGCGTCAGGCCAACTGATCGCGGTAACAAAATCATCCCGAAGGGCCGCCATCGCGCGGCCCTTTTTTGTGGAAACACAAAGTGTTGAGCTGGTGTAAGCAGGGATTTGCCGATGTGTCACATTCATGTTTCATTCGGTTGCAAAAGGTGAGTTGAGCCTTAACGCCCCCTTCCTTAGTTGAGGGTGCAACACAGCCCCTGATAGGCTGGACACAACTCACCGAGGCTCACATTGCAACATACGCTCAAATCTTCAGTCACGTTTGTGGGCACTGGGCTGCATAGCGGCAAGCCTGCGACGATGGTTCTGAAGCCTGCAGCGGCAGGTCATGGAATCTGGTTCAAACGGACTGATATCGAGCTGGGCAATGCGTTGATCCCCGCTATCTATGATGTTGTTGAGCGGACGCCTCTTTGCACACGATTGGTTAACGATGCGAATGTGTCGGTATCGACTGTGGAACACATCATGGCGGCACTTGCCGGATGTGGTGTCCATAATGCGCTGATTGAAATCGACGGTCCCGAAGTCCCGATCATGGATGGTTCGTCCGTGGCCTTTGTTCGGGGCATCATGGCCAAAGGCGTTCGTCGTCAGGCTAGTCCGGTACTGGCTTATGAAGTGCTCAAACCCGTCTCTGTTGAACGCGAGGGCGCAAAGGCATCTATCGCGCCTGCGGAAGGTCTGGAGATCGAGTTCCACATTGATTTCGAAGATGACGCCATTGGAAGCCAGACAAAAGTTTTGGACATGCGCAATGGTTCGTTTGCGCGTGAACTCTGCGACAGTCGCACGTTTTGCCGCCGCACAGATGTCGAAGCGATGCGTGAAAACGGATTGGCCTTGGGCGGCACATTGGACAATGCCGTAGTCGTACAGGGCGACGAAGTCCTGACCCCGGGTGGCTTCCGTCACACGGATGAAGCGGTGCGCCACAAAATGCTGGACGCTCTGGGTGATCTCTATCTTGCAGGCGGTCCGATTCTGGGGCGCTTTGTCGGCGAGAAGTCGGGGCATTCGATGACTAACACATTGCTGCGCAAACTGTTCGAAACACCGGGCGCTGTGCGACCGATCCTTTGTACCCCTGAACAAGCCGCGCGTCTGCCCGGCCAGGGCCTTGTGCGAAGCGAAATCCCGCAGGTTGCGTGATCTGATCAACTCTGACGACATTTGCGCCATGAGGGTGGATAAGGCGTTTTGCACTGGAATTTTATGTGCTAGACCGAGGCCCGATCAGGGGTAATTCCCGCTAAGTAGACGACAAGGATGGGCGGAATGGTTGGCAGCAAAGCGGCAGTCAGAATCGCAGGTGCGCTTCTTCTGGCAGCAACTTTGACGGCATGTGGCAATGCCGGAGGTCTGTTTGGTAACCGTGGGGCAGACCGCAGCCAAAACCTCGAAGGTTTCACGCCTGAACAGATTTACACCCGCGGTGAATACGAGCTGTCGCAGAATCGCTCGGACGACGCGGCTTGGTATTTCTCTGAAGTAGAGCGGCTTTATCCTTATTCCGATTGGGCGAAACGTGCGCTGATCATGCAGGCGTTCTCATTCCATTCGGACCAGAACTATGAAGAAAGCCGCGCCGCCGCGCAGCGATATATCGATTTCTATCCCACTGACGAAGACGCCGCCTATGCCCAGTATCTTCTGGCGCTCAGCTACTATGATCAGATCGACGAAGTTGGCCGTGATCAGGGGCTGACCTTTCAGGCACTGCAGGCCCTGCGCACGGTGATCGAAGTCTACCCAGACAGTGAGTATGCCACATCTGCCGTACTGAAGTTCGACCTTGCCTTCGACCATCTGGCTGGCAAAGAGATGGAGATCGGGCGCTATTATCTGCGTCAGGATCACTTCACTGCGGCGATCAACCGATTCCGCGTGGTGGTCGAAGATTTTCAGACCACATCTCATACCGCCGAGGCGCTCTATCGCCTGATCGAGGCGTATCTGGCGCTGGGACTGGTGGACGAGGCGCAGACCGCGGGTGCGATTCTGGGTTACAACTATCAGTCCTCGGAATGGTACGACGCGGGGTACACGTTGCTGACGTCGCGTGGTCTCGATCTAAAGAGCCGAGGTAACAATTGGCTCAGCACGATCTATCGCCAGACCGTCAAGGGTGAGTGGTTGTAACGGCCATGGCTAAAGGCTTGGGACGCTAAAGACCCGATGCTGCGCGCCCTTGATATCCGCGACATGCTGATCATCGACCGGCTGGAGCTGACGTTTCAGCCGGGCTTGAATGCTTTGACCGGTGAAACCGGCGCGGGCAAGTCGATCTTGCTGGATTCGCTGGGCTTTGTGCTGGGCTGGCGAGGGCGCGCCGAGCTGGTTCGTCAGGGGGCCGCACAGGGCGAAGTTGTGGCCGAGTTTGAACTGCCTGACGATCACCCTGCCCATTCGATTCTGGCCGAGGCGGGTCTGCCCGGTGGCGAGGAGCTGATCCTGCGCCGCGTCAACACGGCCGAGGGACGTAAGACTGCATGGGTCAATGACCGCCGTTGTTCGGGCGAAGTGTTACGGGCGCTGTCGGAAACTCTGATCGAACTACACGGCCAACATGATGACCGAGGCCTGCTGAACCCACGCGGGCATCGCGCAACGCTGGATGCCTATGCCGGGGCAGGGGATCAGTTGGCCGCCGTGCGTGCCGCATGGGGCCAGATGTCCATCGCCCGCAAAGCTCTGGCGCAGACTGAGGCAGCGCTGGAGGCTATGCGTGCCGAAGAAGAGTTCCTGCGTCATTCCGTTGCCGAGTTGGATCAGCTTGACCCGCAACCGGGCGAGGATGCCGATCTCGACGCCCGCCGCCGCATGATGCAAGGGGCCGAACGGATTCGCGACGACGTGGCCCGTGCCTTTGCCTTGCTAGGCGGCGACGGGGCCGAGGGCGCGATGGCCGATGCCGTGCGCTGGCTGGAAGGCGTGTCGGACAATGCGGGTGGCCAGTTGGAAGGCCCCATTGCAGCGCTGGGTCGCGCCCTGATCGAACTGGGCGAGGCGCAGGATGGGGTCAACGCCTGTCTGCAAGCGCTCGATTTTAACCCAGCGGAACTGGAACAGGCCGAGGAACGCCTCTTTGCCATTCGCGCGCTGGCACGCAAACACGATGTGGCCCCCGATGATCTGGGCACCTTCGCCGATACCTTGCGCGACCGCCTGAACCGGCTGGATGCAGGTGACGCCGACCTCAGCAACAAACGCGCTGCTGTGGACGCGGCACAAGCTGCGTATGACAACGCGGCCACCGCACTCGGCGAAACGCGCCGTAAGGCCGCCAGTGCGTTGGACACCGCAGTAATGGCTGAACTCGCGCCCCTGAAAATGGAACGCGCCGTGTTCCGGACCGAGATCACCGCGACCGACCCAGGCCCCGAAGGCACCGACGCGGTGGCCTTCACCGTCGCCACCAACCCGGGGGCGCCGTCAGGGCCGCTCAACAAAATCGCCTCGGGCGGCGAGCTCAGCCGCTTTCTGCTGGCGCTTAAGGTCTGCCTAACGGGCGAAGACAGTGCCCGCACGATGATCTTTGACGAGATTGACCGCGGTGTCGGCGGTGCCACGGCGGACGCGGTGGGCCGCCGTCTGGCCGCACTCGCGCAGGGCGGGCAGGTGCTGGTCGTCACCCACTCGCCGCAAGTGGCCGCACGGGCGGCGCATCACTGGCGGGTGCAGAAACAGGTCACCGGCGATCAGACCCTGTCCACCGTGATCCCGCTGGCCGACCCCGACCGCGTCGACGAAATCGCCCGGATGGTCGCAGGCGACACCATTACGGATGAGGCACGTGCCGCTGCCCGTGCCCTGTTGGATGCATGACGCGCATTCTGTGAGCATCTTGTCGTGAACCGACTTTTCTAAGGCGCGCGCGTGGCTTACTAAGGGTCAGGCGACCACCCCAACGAGGGCCAATGACCCAATCGACCCGCACCGTGCTGCGCAATCAGCTCAATCAAGCCCTCTCGGCGCTGCGGGATGCATGGCGGGTAATGCTTCATCGTGGCCCCAGCCAGATTCAGTTCTGGTTTATTGCTCTGGTCATCGGGATCGCTGCAGGCTTCATGGCGCTGGGATTCCGGATGGCGATCTCGTCGTTGCAGGCTTATCTCTACAACACCGAAGATATCCTGTTCCTGCACAGCCATGCTGAGAAGCTGCATTGGCTCTGGATTTTCCTTACACCTGTGGTCGGCGGGTTGGTCGTCGGGATCATCCTGAACAGGTACACCGATGATGGCCGTGTGCGTTCGGTAGCTGATGTGATCGAGGGTGCGGCCATCACTGATGGACGGGTCGAAAAGAAGGCCGGTATCGCATCTTTTTTCGCTTCGCTGATCACGCTCAGCTCAGGCGGATCCACGGGGCGAGAAGGACCTGTTGTGCATATGGCCGGGGTCATCTCGACTTGGGTCAGCGACCGTATCCACGCCGACGGTATCACCGGGCGCGACCTATTGGGTTGCGCTGTGGCCGCTGCTGTTTCGGCCAGTTTCAACGCCCCCATCGCCGGTGCCTTGTTTGCGCTTGAGGTTGTGCTGCGCCACTTCGCCGTTCATGCCTTTGCGCCCATTGTCATCGCCTCGGTCGCGGGGACCGTGATCAACCGGCTGGCTTATGGTGACGTGACCGAATTCACGCTGGATACGCCCGGGTCGTTGCAATTCTATGTCGAGCTGCCCGCCTTCCTGATCCTAGGCCTGATTTGCGGGCTGGTCTCGCTGCTGCTGATGCGATCGATCTTCTTCGCCGAGGATATCGGCACGCATATCCAAAACCGCTTGTCTCTGCCGCGCTGGCTGCGCCCCGGTGTTTCGGGCGCGATGCTCGGCCTGTTGGCGGTCTGGTTTCCGCACATCATCGGCGTGGGATACGAAACCACGATCCGTGCCTTGACCGGGGACCTCGTGCTGACGACCGCGATCCTGTTCGCGGTCATCAAAACCGTCGCAGTGGCGATTACCATGGGCGGTCGCATGGGTGGTGGTGTGTTTTCCCCTTCATTGATGATCGGAGCGCTGACCGGGTTGGCCTTCGGCCTGATCGCCACCGGATTACTGCCAGATGTGTCAGGCACCCATACGCTCTATGCCTTTGCCGGGATGGGCGCGGTGGCTGCCGCGGTGCTGGGCGCACCAATCTCAACCACGCTCATCGTGTTTGAATTGACCGGAGACTGGCAGATCGGCCTCGCCGTGATGGTTTCGGTCTCGATGTCCACTGCGCTGGCCTCGCGCCTTGTGGACCGGTCCTTCTTCCTGACCCAGCTGGAACGACGCAATGTGCACTTGGCCGCCGGGCCGCAGGCGTACCTGCTGGCAATGTTGCGGGCAGGCGCGGTGATGCGCCCGCTGGGGGACGCGCGTTCGATCTCCAAGGAAGACGCGCAGGCATTGATCGAACAAGGCCTATGCGTCAAGGCCAGCGCCACGCTTGAGGCCGCGATGCCATATTTCGACCGCGATGACATCCCTTGCATCCCGGTGGTGATCATCGACAAGGACGGCTGTGAAAACCCCGTTGGCGCGCTCTATCACATCGACGCGCTGAAAGCTTACAACCGCGCGCTGGCCGCCACAGCGGCCGAGGAACATTCTTGATCAGCGTCCGTAAACGCTGGCTGTGTCGCCCAGATAATTGTCCCAGGCAAACCAATACGAGATATGTCCCGCGACGCGCGGCAACTCTGCGCCATCCGGGCCAATCAGTGCCTCTTCGGTGACGCGCCACTTGTTGCCCGTTTCGTCCAGCAGCCCGCCATCGGTGGTCGCGCGGAACTGGCGCGATCCACGCTCGTAGGCGCGCACGCTGCGCTTGTCCGGGTCGCCCATCAGCATCAGTGCCCGCCCGCCAATCGCATCGTTGATCACCGGCTTGCCCTTGAACGCGTCCAACGGCCACGCCCGCGCCGCGCCGAACTGGCGCACGGCGAACACGTAGTCCTTCTGGCGATGCCGACTTTGATCGACCAAGGCCGGGAACATCAGATCGGGTGAGGCAAAATAATCGCGATACACAACGCCCGAGCCATAGTTGCGCCGATGACCGGTGCTGAGCGACAGCACCTGCGTATCTGGATGCGACGCCTTCCAGCTGTCCCAGCGGGTGATCACCACAGGACGCTGCTTCAGCTCGATCCCACTGTTGACCAGCGGTCCGACCACGGGCTTACCTGTGTACTGGTTCCATAACGAATGCGTCTCACGGTCGAACATCAATTTGTTCGACCGATACAGGAACCCGGACGAGCCAAATACAAACGGCTTCCGCCGCCCCTCGACCTGCGTTTCAAACAAAATCCCCGATCCGCACAGCGTACAATAGGCCAGTGCTACCGAAACGCCTCCGATCACCTCGTTGAACATCTCGTGCCAGCCCATGATGCGCAGCGGATAAGCGCGTACATCGCCGTTGATCGAGACGCCAAAGACCAGATCGTCGTCTTTCATGTAGTCCGCCCGCGCCGCAGGGATCAGCTTGGGATTGTCCAGCGAAGGGATACCATCCTTGAGCACACCACCCCAACTGATCTCTTCCAGCCGAATCTTCATGTTGTCGCGTTGCAAATATTCGGGTTTCAGGAACACATCGAAGTTCTGATCGATGCCCAAAAGAACTTCGCGTTTGAACGGTATCAAAGATGGATGAGGTACAATCTGAGCGTTCCGTTCTTGCCATAGCATCCATTCGAACCAGTCTGTGCCGTGGCGCGCGCCGCTCAACGCTTCCATGACTTTGGCAATGTCTCGCTCTCGCCTTCTGCCATAGCGCATCGCCGTCAAAAGCGCGGGCACAACGTCCGGGTTGCCGCGCTCGGTCAGGAACGCCATCCCGGCTTCGAAATCGGTCCGACTACCATACAAAGTTGAACGTACGGCATCGTAGACAGGGTCATCCTGCGCCCAAAGAGCTCGAGGTGCTACAGCGCTTGCCCCCAACAGGCCGACAAAGCTGCGACGTGGAATCGACATGGCATCCTCCGATCGGGTTCATATTCGATCTTGCCCGCAAAGCAGATCACATACACGCAACACTCGCGTGAGTGGCTCGAATTTCTGAAGCTGCACGCCGGGCATCTCGACATTGGTCCATCCTGAGCACAAGATGCTGCTGCGATTGATGTCATCGAACGTGACAGTGGCAATGAAAAAGGAAATACCCATGCAAGACCATGGTTATAAGGCGGGGCGACTAAACCTGCCTTTTGTCGGCATCTCAACCTTCGCCAAATCTCCTTATGTTGAGAATTGGGATGAGATAGAGGCGGATATCGCCGTTCTCGGCGCGCCCTTCGATTTCGGGACCCAATGGCGACCGGGGGCGCGGTTTGGACCTCGGGCCGTGCGCGAAGCCTCGACCCTGTTCAGTTTCGGCCACGCCGGGGCTTATGATCACGAAGATGACGCAACCTATCTGGATGGCTCCGTGCGGATCGTTGATCTGGGGGATGCGGATATTATCCATACCAAGACCGAGGAAAGCCATGCGAATATCGAACTGGGCGTGGGCAAAATCCTGAAAGCAGGCGCGCTGCCGGTGACCATCGGCGGCGATCATTCGATCAACATCCCCTGTATCAATGCCTTCGCCGAGGATTGCGCGCAGAACGGCCCGATCCATGTGGTGCAGATCGACGCGCATCTGGATTTTGTCGATGAACGCCACGGGGTGACTGCCGGGCACGGAAACCCGATGCGGCGGGCGATTGAGAAAGACTATGTCTCAGGCATGACGCAGCTGGGCATCCGGAATGTCTCATCCACCGCGAAGGAAGGCTATGACGACGCCCGTGCGCGCGGGTCGGACATCCTGTCTGTGCGGCAGGTGCGCAAACTGGGGGCCGAGGTAGTGCTGGCGCGTATCCCGCAGGGGGCACGGTATTACGTAACGATAGATATCGACGCTTTTTGCCCTTCAATCGCGGCGGGCACAGGTACGCCCAGCCATGGCGGGTTTCTCTACTACGATGTACTGGAAATTCTACAGGGTCTGGCCAAACGCGGGGATGTTGTGGGCATCGATCTGGTCGAAGTCGCGCCTGCTTACGACCCGACGGAAAGTACCCAAATTCTGGCGGCGCAGCTATTGCTGAACTTTCTGGGCTTCATCTTTCACGAACGCGCCCAGCGGTAGAAGGTGGGGCTTGTCGCCCCACCCGTTTTTTCATGCATCGATGATGTTGTGGCCGGGACCATAGGGGAAGCCGGTGATGTTCTCGGCCCCGTCTTCACCAACCACAAGGATATCGTGTTCACGATAGCCGCCCGCGCCGGGCTGGCCTTCGGGGATCCACAGCATCGGCTCGATCGAGACGACCATGCCGGGTTCCAGCACCGTGTCGATATCTTCGCGCAGCTCCAGACCGGCCTCGCGCCCGTAATAGTGGCTGAGGATGCCGAAGGAATGGCCATACCCGAACGAGCGATATTGCAGCAGGCCCTCATCCGCGAAGAAGCGGTTGATCTCAGCCGTGATGCCCGAGCAGGTCGCGCCGGGTTTGATCAGGCTCAGGCCCAGCTCATGCGCCGCGACATTGGCCTTCCACAGGCGCAGGCTGTCGGCGTCGGGTTCGCCCAGGAACAGCGTGCGTTCCAGCGCGGTGTAATAGCCCGAGATCATCGGGAAGGTGTTCAGCGACAGGATATCGCCCTTTTGCAGCGCGCGTTTAGTCACCGGGTTATGTGCGCCGTCGGTGTTAAGCGCCGACTGGAACCAGACCCATGTGTCGCGGTATTCGGCATCCGGGTAGGCGCGGGCGATTTCCTCTTCCATCGCGTCGCGTCCAGCCATGGCGATCTCGATCTCGGTGGCGCCTTCACGGATAGCTGCGTGAATGGCGGCCCCACCCACGTCAGCGGTGCGCGCGCCGCCTTTGATCAGCTCGATCTCTTCTGCGGATTTCACCATGCGGGCAAACATCGTGTCAGGTGCGATATCGATCAGTTCCGGTCCGCCCAGCATGTCCAGCGCCGTGTTGCGCGCCGCCAATGTCATGTGGTCGCCTTCGATCCCGATCCGTTTGGCCCCGCCGATCAGGCTGGCCACTGCGCGCCAGTAATTGTCGCGCTTCCAGTCGGTGTAGATGACGTTGTCCTCAACCGAGCGCCGCCACGGTTGGCCCGCGTCGATGTTTGCCGAGACAGTGGTGCAAGCGTCCTGTGTTACCACGCAGCCGTAGGGGCGGCCGAAAGAGCAGTACAGAAAGCCGGAGTAATAGGCGATGTTCTGCATCGAGGTCAGCAGGACGGCGGGGATGTCATGCTTGGCCATGATTGCGCGCAGGGCGCCAAGGCGGCGGTCGTATTCGCCCTTGCTGAACGGCAGGGGCGCCTTGTCGCCATTGTGGCAGGTGAAGAATTCGGGGCGTTTTGTTGTGTCTGTCATGACTAGGTCTCTCATCATTGCCGGGCGGCAAACCCGGCCACTTGTCCCGGCGTTCAGGACAGGCGGTCTCGGGGTCCGAGAGCCGATCATCCCAGTGCGTCCGCGACGCCATCGCGGCTGGGATGAACAGGTGAATCGTTAGATCAGACCTAGGCCTGCGTCAAGCGGGGGAAAGGCCTCGCAGGCGCTCGGACCGACGGCGCAGCAGCTCGACCGTGGTCAGCAGCGCAATCGAGATCACCACGAGGATCGTGGCCACCGCCAGAATGGTCGGGCTGATCTGTTCGCGCAGGCCAGTGAACATCTGCCATGGCAGGGTCTTTTGGCTGGCCGATCCGACAAACAGCACCACGACAACCTCGTCGAACGAGGTGATGAAGGCAAACAAGCCGCCTGAGATCACACCCGGCAGGATCAAGGGCATCTGGATCTTGAAGAATGTCCGCACCGGACCCGCGCCCATATTCGCAGCCGCCCGCGTCAGCGAGCGGTCAAAGCCCACTAGCGTTGCGGTCACGGTGATGATGACGAATGGAATACCCAGAACGGCGTGAGCGAGGATCACTTTCACATAGCCCACAAAATTCTTGTTCATGCCCAGTGTTCCCTCCATGAAGCGGCCGATATCGCTGTAGAAGAAGAACATGCCTGTGGCTGAAATGATCAGCGGCACGATCATTGGCGAGATTAGGATGCCCATGATGGCGCGGCGGCCTGGAACGTGGCTCTGGCTGAGGCCAATGGCCGCCAGCGTGCCCAGCGAGACCGAGATGATCGTCGCAATCGGCGCAATGATGAGCGAGTTCTTGAAGCTACGCTGCCATTCATTGTTGGTGAAGAAATCGCGGTAGTGCTTTAGCGAGTACCCTTCCGGGTCCAGACGCAGCATTTCTGGCGTGAAGGTAAAGAAGTCCTGCGCGTTGAACGAGAGCGGCAAAACCACGAGGATCGGGGTGATCAGGAACACGAAGATCGCGCCGCAGATCACCCGGAACAGGTAGTGATAGAACACTTGCTTCGCGGTCAGATAGGGCAACAATTTTTGGCGATATCGACCTTCGTACAGCCAAAAGATAAACCAGACGAAGAACCATCCACCCAACAGGCCCAGAACGCCGCCCATTGGGCCAGAGAATAGAAAACCGACGATGCCAAAGCCAAGAATATTGATCCATCGTGCCAGCTTTTCGTTCTTGAGTAACGTGATGTAGACCCAGGCCACAGCGGCGATCAAGGCTGCCCCGCCAATGATGCCGAGGAAGACCGAGCCATTGCCCGCGCCGACAAAGATACCGGCGAAGGCGCCTGCCAGCGCAACGCTTGGCAAGACCATGGACAAAGGTTTGCGGGATATCGGAGTAAGTGCGGCCATGTCGATTATCCCAGCTTCACGTTATCAATGCCGACAATCTTGTCGTAGCACCAGTAGAGCAGCAGTACGACGCCCAGAAGGATCGTTCCCAATGCCGCGGCCAGCCCCCAGTTCAGTGAGGACGAGATGTGATAGGCAATCCGGTTCGAAATAAAAACACCTTTGGTGCCGCCAACGATTTCAGGCGTGATGTAGTAGCCGATCGCCAGAATGAACACGAGGATTGAGCCCGCGCCAATGCCAGGAATGGATTGCGGGAAGTAGATGCGCCAGAATGTCGTCCAGTTGGTCGCGCCCATGGATTTTGCGGCGCGGGTGTACGAGGGCGGTATGGTCTGCATCACCGAATACATTGGCAGGATCATGAACGGCAGCAGGATATGCGTCATAGCTATGATCGTGCCGATCTGGTTGTTGATGATCACCAGCCTGGCGTCGTCGGCGACCAGTCCCAGCCAGACCAATGTTTCATTGATCACGCCCTGTTGCTGCAACATCACCTTCCACGCCGAGGTTCGCACCAACAATGACGTCCAGAAGGGCAACAACACGAGGATCATCAGCAGGTTCGACACCCGCATCGGAAGCGTCGCCAGCAAATAACTGACCGGATAGGCCAGCAGGATACAGGACGCGGTGATCACCAGCGACATGAACAAAGTGCGCCCGAACAGCTTGATCAGGATCTGCTTGTCCTCGGGCTGCGCCTGCGCGCCCTCGGGCGTGCGGCGCATGTCCACAGCGTTCAGGAAATAGCCATTGGTGACAGCGGGCGAATGCGTCTTGATAACCGCCCATGTCTGCGGTTCACCCCAGCCGTCGTGAATCTCGATGACCTGGTCTTTGAACGGCCCATCGGTTTCGGGGTCCAGCTTACCCATTTTCCGACCCGAGCGGCGGAACATCGAAGACATGCCTGTCTCTTCGTAGTTCAGACGCGAACCCAGCCGGGTGTGTGTCTTGTTATCGACGGCCACGACCATGTCGCGGACAAAGGCGTCATAAACGGCCTCGTCGGGCAACTCGCCGCTGGTTTCATCCCAGCTTTGCAATGCTTCGACCGTCAGGGGCAGTGTCTCTTGTACGATGCTGTTTTCCACAGATCGGAACAGCATCGCCGCAATAGGCACGATGAACGAGAACATAACGAACAGCAGCAGTGGGGCGACCAGCATCAGGGCCCGCAGCTTTTGCCGTCGCAGAGACCGGGCCAGCGATTGCTTGAGTGGCGTGCCGTCCGCGGCCAGCATGGGACCAGTATTTTGGGTGGCGTCAGTCATCGGTACCCCTTGGGTATTTTTGGGGTCGGGGGCGATAGCCGCCCCCGACAATCTCAGGAAATCAGACGCTTATTGCGCCAGCCAAGCCTGGAATTTGGCGTCGATATCGTCGCGGTAATCCGCCCAGAACTCGTAGTTATACAGGAACGTGTTCTTGGCGTTTTCCGGATCGGTCGGCATGTGTGGTGCCATGTCGATGCCCAGATCGGCGTGCTGACCCACCAGCGGTGCAGAGGAGGCACGAGCCGGGCCGTACGAGATGTACTTGGCCTGATCTGCCAGACGCTGCGTGTCAGTTGCGAACATGATGTAGTCCAGCGCGCGCTGTTGACGCTCTTCGCTCAGGCCAGCCGGAATGATCCAGCCATCAAGATCGAATACCTGAGCATCCCACAGCATCGCTACCGGCTGCTTTTGCTCTTCGATCACGCTGAACAGGCGACCGTTATAGGTCGAACCCATGACAACTTCACCATCAGCCAGCAATTGTGGCGTGTCGGCACCGGCAGACCACCAGACGACACTGTCCTTGATGGTATCCAGTTTGGCCAGTGCCTGGTCTTGACCTTCAGCAGTGGCCAGAACGTCGTAGACGTCGTCTTTTGCAACGCCGTCACACAGCAACGCCCATTCCATGTTGTTGATCGGGCGCTTTTCCAGCGAGCGCTTGCCGGGATAGGCTTCAAGATCGAATACTGCGCAGATGTCGGTTGGTGGAGTATCACCGACCAGATCGGTGCGATAACCGAAGGTGGTTGAATAGACGATCTGCGGGATAAAGCAGTCGCTGACCAGAAGGTCACCGAAATCTTCGGAGGCAGGCGTGCCATCGGGGGCAGGGGCCAGTTGAGTGTCGAAATCGATCTCAAGTGCCAGACCTTCGTCGCAGAGGCGGATCGCGTCCGCCGCAACCACATCAACCACGTCCCATGTGATGTTGCCCGCTTCGTTCATCGCGCGGAGTTTGGCGACGGCCTCGTTCGAGCTGTCATCGTTCAGGATGGTGACGCCGGTCTTCTCCGAATAGGGCTCGTGATAAGCCTTGAGCTGTGATTTGGAATAGGCGCCGCCCCACGAGACGATGGTCATCTCTTCGGCGGAAACGCCGCCAGCCGCTGTCGCAATAGCAGCTGCTGTCAGCAGTGTTTTGGTAGTTTTCATGTGTTACTCCCAGTACTTCCCGTTTGTTGTTTGGTCAGCTGACGCACGGGTTTTCGCCAGCTGGTCCCTCGGTAAACCACGTTTGTATCGCGCGGCTTGGTCTATGCGTCGAGCGCACGACAATCCTGTGCCAACCATCCGATTTCGATTTCCTGCCCCGGTTGCAGGCGAATGGCGTCGGGGGCATTCCGTGTTTTGACAATGAATTCGTCATTGCCCGCCACCGACATGCGGAAGCGGAACACGTCGCCCATATAGATGAATTCCTTGACCGTGGCTTTCAGCGTATGTGCATCGGCATGCAGACGGTCCTTGTTGAATTCCACACGCTCGGGCCGGATCGAGACCTTGGTGCGCTCACCCGGATTGTGCACGTTGATCGGAACTGCATCAATTTCCGAACCGTCATCCAGCTGTACAAGGCAAGTGTCACCGTCTATCGATTTAACAACGCCTTCTAGCGTATTGTTTTCACCGATAAATTGTGCGACGAAGCTGTTTTCGGGCTCTTCATAAAGTTGATCCGGCGGGGCCAATTGCTGAATGCGACCATCGTCAAACACTGCCACGCGGTCGGACATCGTCAGAGCTTCGGTCTGATCGTGGGTCACGTAGACGGTGGTGATGCCCAGTTCATGCGCCAGACGGGTGATTTCGAACTGCATATGCTCGCGTAGTTGTTTGTCCAACGCACCCAGCGGTTCGTCCATCAACACCAGTTCGGGCTCGAAAACCAGCGCACGTGCCAGTGCGATCCGTTGCTGCTGACCACCCGACAACTGCGCGGGGCGACGATTGCCGAAGGCACCCATCTGCACCATGTCCAGCGCGCGTTTGACTTTCTCCTCGCGCTCGGACTTGCCCAGCTTGCGGACTTCCAGCGGGAACGAAAGGTTCTCGGCTACAGTCATATGCGGGAACAGAGCGTAGTTCTGGAACACCATCCCGATGCCACGTTTGTGCGGAGGGATATTGTTGATGGGTTTTCCATCCAGAAGAATCTCGCCATGGGTGGCGGTTTCGAATCCAGCAAGCATCATCAGGCAGGTTGTCTTACCTGATCCGGACGGCCCGAGCATGGTCAGGAATTCGCCCTTTGGCATTGCCAGGTTGAGATCTTTGACGACGAGGTTCTCGCCATCATAAGACTTTTGAACGCGTTGAAATTCAACAAACGCGGCGTCGCTATTTGTGTCGGTCACAAGACCCCCTGTTGCGTCAAATGATTACCCGGTTGGTCCGGGCCTCATTGATCTTCTCGTGCATTGATGACGAGGCTAACAAATGGTCGCAAGCCCGTAAAGCAATTGGAGTCGCGTAAACGCCGCATTTGCCTAATTTTGCGACACGTTCAGTTGTTTCATATGCCAGGCCAAACTCTGGTTGCTTGACAGGACAGGCTTACCGATCTGCGCTTCGATCCTTGGGATAGCCGTCAGTGTCCGAAGGTTCGTACAACTAAGGAATACGGCGTCGACTGTTGAATCTCTTCCCAGTCGCACGGCGGCATCGACCACGGAATCGGTTGAGATCCGCACAACTTTGGCTTCTTCGGATTCGCCGAAAGTGCCAAACACATCCATCGAGATGCCTTGTTCTGCAAACGCGCGTCGCAACGGAGTGTTTACTTCTTCAATGTAAGGCGACAGCAGTGCAAATTTTGAGACGCCCAAATGTCTCGCGCAGGCGGAGGCTGCCCGCAACGGGTTGGTGACGGTCGCTGTATTACAGGTCTGCATGACCATCTGCTCAACCCGATCCGAGCCGATAACCGAACTGGCTGACGTACATCCATAGCCAACAACTCGATAGGGCCGCGCCTTTGGCAGCAGATCAGCCGCTGCAGGCAAGTCGGTCTCCATCTGCGCCAGCGTGTCGGTGTTAACCTCGGCCCCGCTGGGAATGCGGCTGACATAAAGAGGGCTTTTGTCATCGATAAAAAGGCTACGAAACTCAGGTTCGATTGTCTCGTCAGTCTGTAAAACGATCAGCCCCATTGGTACGGCCGAGGGATCGTCAGGATCCAGTGTGTACGGCAACGTGCTCATATCTCGGCAATCTCCGGTCCTATCCGGGGGCTGAGGAATTCGGGCGCGCCTTCGGTTATCAGGATGTTTTCTTCGTGCACGAGAATTTTGCCATCGACCGCAATACCCGGTTCAAGCGTCAAAACCATTCCCGGTTGCAGTTCAGTATGATCATCGGGAATAAGCGAAGGCCATTCGGTCAACGACATTCCTAACCCGTGGCCCAGTCTCCCGGCATCGGTACCCGCGCTGCCATCGGTAAGTATTGTGTTCATCGTATGAAAAAGCTGAGAAGCCGTCACGCCTGGGCGGGCTTGATCAAACGCTGCATCCGAAGCCTCGACCAAGCGGGCATGTGCATCACGTATCGCTTTGCTCGCTGGGCCGACGGACCAATTGCGATCATAGTCGCAAAAATAGCCATCGTGGACGAGACCGGTATCGAGCATCAACACATCGCCCGAACGAAGCGGCGTCTGTGTCGCGGGTGAGATTACATCCGAGTACCCGCCTTGCTCGGCCCCTCCGGCCAGATAGGGCACCCAGTCGGCACCCTCTTCAAGGCAGAGTCTCTGAAAGTTTCGAAATATCTGATCCAGCGGTGTCCCTGCTGAGGCAATCTCGGGCACTCGTGCAAAGGCGTGGGCACCAATCTGACAGGCAGTTCGAATCTTTGCGATCTCGGCGTCAGATTTCACCATCCGCAGCGCCCGCAGGATGCCATGGTCACCCGTAATTTGGCGCGCTCCAATTGCGGATTCGAGATGCCTTAGATCGGCCAGTGGCATCCTTACATGGGTCTCATGCCCGTCGGGGCAGCCGATTGAGGCGTTTTCAGGCGTCAACTCTCTCAGTGTATCGGCCAGCAGGGATACCCCATCATCTTCAAGGTCGGGTGCACTCCAGGTTCGAATGTCGTCGATCCATGTCTGCGCCATCAATGCAGCACCGATGGATGGGATTACTGCAACCGGCTTGCCAGAAATCGGAACGATCAGAAACCAAGGCCGCGTTGGGCTTTCCCAGAAACGGGTCAGATAACCTGTGAAATAGCGAAGCTGGGGCTCAGTCGTAAGCAACAGGGCCGATAGACCGGTTTCTTGCATCCGATGCTGGGCGCGCGCAACGCGGATCGCGAATTCCTCTGGTGCGAAACCTCTCATGCAGGTTGCTCGCTCAAGATGCAGAGCACTTTGGAATTCGGTCCAATACCCAGTTCAATACGGATCGCGTCGTTCAGAACGGCCGCAATGCCAGCACCGCCCGAGGCGCTGGTTTCCAACCCGGCCTTCGCCATGGCCGGAAGCTGTGCTTCGACAGTGTCATCTTCGATTGTCACAAACAGATCGGCATCTCGGGCCAAGCCGTTCAAGGCGATCAGCGAGGGCTCTTTGCAATCCAGTCGCCCCATGATGCTGTCGGGCCCGTCAGCAAACACACAATGCCCCGCTTCGATACTGGCCTGCAGCGCCGGGGCAGAGGTTGGCTCGACAACAATGATCTGCGGAGCATCTCCCCAAACGACCCGCGCATAGGCAGCGACGGCTCCGGCCATGCCGCCAACACCGGCTTGCAAAAGAACGTGCGTTGGTGCCTCAGTACATTGCTCGGCGGCTTCGACCGCCATTTGCAGATACCCTTCCATCAGCAAGTACGGTAGTTCAGTATACCCCTCCCAGGAACTGTCCGAGAGCAAAGTCCAGCCATTGTCCTGCGCCGCCTGACTGGCTGCTTCCATGCTGGCAGCGTAATCCGCACCCGCCCGGACCACTTGTGCGTTTTGAGCGCGCAGGCGATCTGCAAAGCTTTCAGGAACTGTTTCTGCGATGTAGACAACTGCATCAGCTCCGAAAGTGCGCGCGCCCGCGGCCATGCTCATCCCGTGATTGCCCGCGCTTGCCGTAACATAGGTGCGCCCTTTGAGCGTGTTACCATCTGGCGTGACCGAGATGTCATTCGCTTCGCAGGCGATCACATAAGCCGCACCCAGCGCTTTGAACGATCCCAGGCCCATACGGCTTCGCTCATCTTTAACCCAGAGATTCGCGACGGGTGCCAGCGCCGATGCATTCACAAGGGGCGTTTCGACAAAGTCAGGACAGAAGGATCGATGCCGGCCCAACCCATCTGTCTCTACGGAGGGATAAGGGGCCTGATCCGAAAGCTTAGAACCACCTCGAAACGGGTTACTGACTAGTTTCATCGCTCGCTCCCTGATCTTGTGTTGCGCCGACGTGAACGAATTGGCCGAAGGCTGTCAAGCTCGGCCTTGATTCAGCAGGATTGTGTTCGTGTTCTGCATGCATCCCTGGATCTGATGAATGAGTATCTTTTCAATCGTTTTGGTTGGTTGTAAGTGTCTGCACACGACATCGGCGCGGTGAGACAAAACTTCGACGATGATGTGCGGGCGTGATGGAATGGTAGACATATCGGACTTAAAATCCGAAGGCCTTAGTGCCGTGTGGGTTCGAGTCCCACCGCCCGCACCAGCACCATCTCAGACAGGGAAACCCAGTTGGGTGATCAATTTCCAGATATCCCTGTTGGCATTCGAGAGCTGAGTGACAACATCCTCGATTTCTTTCATTGCTTTGTCGTCAACTGTGTCTTCGCGACCAAGTTTGATGTCGGTCTTGCGATCAGCAATGCGCATCAGGATGGTCTTTGGATTTCCGCTTTCCTGATCGAAAGAATAGATGCAGTGATTGTACTTGTTTCGAATAGAGGACAGGCGCGACAACCGCTGGGTGTGTTCGAGAATCGGATCGCGGATTTCACGGGGGCGACCCTCCATCTTGGCGAGACGTTCGACCAGATCGATACGGGCACGTGTGGTGTTAAGCGTCAGGAATATGATGACCGCAACATCTTTTTTGGCCCCGGTCAGACCTGCGATCAGGTGGATCAGCAGGCTTTCAGTGTTCGTCCACATATAGTTGAGCCGACCCACCAACAGAATGAGCCGGTCGAACCGGGTTTCGAATGCCTCATCCAACGGGCGCGTTGCGCGCTTCGTTCGGCGCGACCTCAAAGTAGAAATGCGCAGCTTCAGTCCGGTTGCTCACATCGATCTTGCCCGAGACATTGTGCATATGCAGTTTGACGGTGTGTTCGGTGATGCCCAGATTCGACGCAATGGTCTTGTTGCTCTTGCCTTGCGATACCAGCCTCAGGACTTGCTTTTCGCGGCGCGTCAGCTTTGAGTATCGCAACAGTTTGTCAGGCGACCGGGTTCTGGTTGCAGGCTGTTTTTCGATAGGTGTGCCTGGCGCACTTTGTGTTGCGGTCATGCTGTCGGCCAGAAAGCAGGGCAGGTGCAGCTCTTCGTGCATCAGAAGGCGCAGTATTGCGCGCCAAACATCCGGCGCCACGTTCATTGGCAAATACCCGACACTGCCGAAACGGGTACGATCCCAGCGTTCGAACAGAACCCGGGCCGGACTTTTCTTGCGATAGGCGAAGGCCAGACATCCTGTCTCGGCGAGCCGGGAGTAATCAGCGGGCCGCGCCAACAGATCTTCGAGCATCATCTGATCCACAACAATGATGCGCTCGGAGGGAACAGAGTTCCCACTCTCGGCCAGCAGGTCGTCAAGGCTTTCATATCTTGACGCACGAACGCCGAATTCGCTTTGAACACTTCTCAGGGTTTGGTTCGAGTAGAACAGTTCCTTGCCGATAAAAATGATCGACAGCTCTTCGGGATATTCAATCTGATCACGGGCGTCTTCTTGCAATGAAATATTCATTGATCTTCCCCCCACTAATACAAACGCCACCCTCTGAAACTTTAAATCGGGTACAGAACTGGATGGCGCGAAACAGTAACTTTGAACTCAAATAGTACCTTATCATAGCTGAAAGTACGTGTTTCAGCAACCAAAGGCGGGTTCCGCAATACCGCGTACTAGAACCTTTGATCAGGTTTTTCGTATATAGTTTTAGCGTAACTTTATGAAATTTCAGGGTTAATAATCCTATATGTTTGCGCATGATTGTTTCTGAGGCAAATTTGGTGCGAAATACGCCAGATTTCGAAAAATATATATATTAAACAGCTAATTACGGAAAATAGCCCTTTCGGCCAGCTATGCACATCCCCTTATCGCTGCAACCATGCCCAAGCTTCAATTTGTGAAGTGATCTTAGACCTGACGTGCCTGCGGTCCGCGTATTTCTGCGAATTCTCCGTGGTCATGGAATCGGCTTAGCCGAGAAAGGGGGGCAAACCAAACAGAAGACCTTCACGGCCGCGCGAGTGTCCAGATTGACACGTTGCGCGCAAAGTCTGTTTCAAACCGCGCCTGTTACCGCTTTG
The DNA here is from genome assembly GCF_019904295.1 of Ruegeria sp. SCSIO 43209. Classification (NCBI taxonomy): domain Bacteria; kingdom Pseudomonadati; phylum Pseudomonadota; class Alphaproteobacteria; order Rhodobacterales; family Roseobacteraceae; genus Ruegeria; species Ruegeria sp. SCSIO 43209. The sequence goes on along the minus strand of NZ_CP065359.1, from coordinate 1,972,227 downwards.
TAGATGAATGGCGGTCTGGTGCTTCAGTAAAAGTGGAACTTATTATGGAACGCAGATTAGCTCCAATCACCGATGTCCAAGAAGTTATCGACGATCAGGATCCTGTTGTAGACGAACCGCAGCTGGAAGAAGAAGAGATGGCTGTTGAAGATTTGAACCAACAGCAACAGCAGCAGCAACAACAGCAGGGCGACGACAGCAACACCAACGGTGGTAACGACAGCAACACCAATGGTGGTAACGACAGCAACACCAATGGTGGTAACGACAGCAACACCAATGGTGGTAACGACAGCAACACCAATGGTGGTAACGACAGCAACTCACAGACCAATGGCGGTGACGACAGCAACACCAATACCGCGACCGTAGATATCGACTTCGGCGGCGGAGAGTGGATTCCGCGCGACGATGACAAAGTCGACGTTGATATTGAGGACGTCGAAGGTGATGTCGGCGACGTTATTACTGCCGGTGACGATGTAAATTACGATCCAGGCGACGACGTCAACATTGATATCTCGCAAGACGGGCCCGGAAATGATTTCGCGTCAATCAACCAGCAGTTTGCCAGCCTGGAAGACAATGACAGTCTGGGTACCGCAAGTGTCGTGAATTCAGGTGATTTCACACAAAGCGGTGACGCCAACGGCGGTGAAGCCTATGCCGAAGACGGTATCGACGTAAACAACGACGGTGGCTCCTCTGGCGATGGCGGCATGAGCTATGGTGGTGAAGCCTATGGCGACACCAATGGCAGCCATTCGCTGGCCTTTGGTGGTCATTCAGGAAATGCTGATAGCGCTGCGACAGGTGGAGATGGCGCATCTTCGGGTGATACCTATAACGCAAGCCTGGGTCTTGGTCATTCGAGTGCCAGCGCAGACGGTGACAGCACCGGCGGCGAAGGCGGCGCAGCAGACAGCGAGTCCAATGCCGACAACCACGGCGAAGCGAGTTCCGATAGTGACTCGACTGGTGGTAACGGTGGTAATGCCGGATCGATTGGCCTTGGTCTTGGTCTTGGTTTGTCCGGAGCGAACGCCGATGGCGATGCAGACGGTGGTGACAATACATCTGGGGCATTAGCTGCTGGCCTTGGTCTGGCAGGCACCGATGCTTCCAACGACGGTGCCGATGGTGGCGCTGGTGATGCCGATAACGATGGTTCGGCAGACAACTCTAGCGACGGAACCAACGAAGCCAACGAGTCTTCCTCTGGAGGCAATATTGGTTTGGGTCTGGCTGGCGCTGGCGCGATGGGCTGGAATGATGCCGATGGCGGTAGCGGTTCCGGCGGTGAAGGCTCCGGCGGCGAAGGCTCAGGGGGCGAAGGCTCAGGCGGTGAAGGCTCAGGCGGTGAAGGCTCAGGCGGTGAAGGCACTGGTGGCGAAGGCTCCGGTGGCAATGCCAATGGTGGCGACGGCACCGGCGGAGATTCCGGCTCGGTCGAAGAAGCCTTCCCATTCCCGGTACTCCTTGTGGAAGAGGAAGATCCTGACGGAGACGAAGAAGCTGCAGCAGCTGGTAACTCGAACGGTACCGGCGGAGACGGTGGTACTGGTGGTGCAGGTACCGGCGGTACGGGTACTGGCGGTACAGGTACTGGTGGTACGGGTACTGGAGGTACTGGTACTGGTGGCACAGGTACTGGCGGACCGGGTGCTGGCGGTACAGGAACCGGTGGTGCAGGCGGCGGCTACGTTGACACGGATGCGGATGCGCAAGGTGTTGGTGACCAAGATGCTGCCGGCCCTGTAATCACGCAGTCACCTGGTGATATCGATGGCTCTGCCGACAATGATCAGGACGTTGACGGTTCTGGTGGTAATGGTGGTACCAACACAAGTAATGGATCAGCAGACGCCAGCGGCGATGGAATGGCATCGGCCGAAGGTACTGGTGGCGCTGGCGGTACGGCCAACCCCGAGGCAAGCTCGGCCGGAAGCGGTGCTGGTTCAGCTGACGCAACCAACGAAGCCGGAAACGGCGGTGACTCTGAAGCATGGGCCGATTCAGCCAACGATGGTTATGCCGAAAGCCTTGCCGAAGCGATTGCCGGATACGGTGGAGATGCTTCGTCCGATAATGATGCGGACTCGATGGCTTCAGGTGATGCAACAGGTACTGCGATGTCAGGTGACGGCGGTGCCGGTGGTGCAGCGGCATCGACTGGCGGTACCAGCGGCGACGTCATGGGCTCGTCTACTGGTGGTGCAACCACAGGTGCAATGAACACCGGTGGTGAAGCATCCGGTGCATATTCGGGTGCCGGTGGTGCTGGCGGTAATGGCGGTACCTGGGGTTCGGATAATGGTGGCGATGGTATCGTCAACGGCGAGTCTTATGCATCCGCAGCAGCAGTCGTCGATACGAACGCGTTCAACCAATCGATCGTACAGGGTGCCAACGTGCTTGGTAACTCGGTCGATACGACCATGGTTGGCGGTTCGATGACCTCGACTTATTCGAGCGACGACACCGAGGTCTAAGACCAATTCGCGGGGGCCGCATTATCGGCCCCCGTTCAATGAAATCGCCGGGGCCGCGTAATGTGGCCTCGGCCCAGCAAATCCCGAACCGGAAATTTTAGCCGGCAAGGGGGTAAGGGATCATCGAAATGTCATTCGATAGTGTTACCGAAAAGATTGCACACTTTATTGGATCTTTTGATCTTACGATTGAAAAAGCCCGGTTGAGGGATCAGTACGAAGAGTTCACCGCCATGCGGCGCAAGGCGGAACTGGACGAACTGGAAGAACCCGCAAAGATCCGGATCAAGGCAGATCTTGAATTGGACCCAGGCAAATATGGTCCGCTTTCCTATCGGTTTGACACCCCCCCCGCCACTCCTGAACTTCCACCCCCAACCGACGGCCCTGAATTTGAAACGGTCGTTGTACTTGAACCACCACTCTCAGACGGTCCGCCGTTACCCGAAGCGACAACCGGCCTAGGTGCAACGTTTGTGATCGAGCAGCAGCTGGAGATTGTGACAGAGCTTATCGGGTCTGCTGTGACCTACACGTTCCAGACGATTTTCCTACGCGACAATGACGTTGTCGGCGAGGGAGATTTCCGCGATGTCGATCAGTTGATCGCATTGGCCGAGGCGGCTGCGCAGGTCGCAGCATCGATGCACGCGTTTGCCGTGCCCTCGTTCTCGATCTCGGACTACTTGTCGGTTGAATACGTCGAGTCTTTGGCCGAAGCGATGTTGGCCCCGATCAATGTCGAAGTTGAAGGCGCGGTTGTTTATCAGTTCCACGGCGAAGACGCGATGGGCGTGATCGTCAATGGTGAGTATGTGGACGAAGCCCCGGAATGGGAAGATCTTCTGCCTGCGCATCATAGACTGGACGAGGAAGAAGAAGACGAAACGCCCGATATGATGCCCGCCGAATGGGCTCAGGACGAGGAAGACGAATTTGCCGAAGGTCACACGGTGATCGCAGGCGGCAACCTTGCGATCAACGAGATGAACGCAACTGTGGCCTGGGTCGATGCGCCTTATATTGCGGTCGGTGGAAAAGCAATCGAACTGGCCATGGTGAGCCAGGTCGCCGTTGTATCTGACACAGACAAAGGCACGAATGGCGGCTCGGGCACCAATGTGGTGCACTCGTCGACGATCGAGGTCGAAGGCAACTCAGCCCCTTGGCTTAAGAAAGGCTCAAGTGGAGACGATGCCCCGGCATATGTGCATGTTGATTGGATTACGACCGATCTGATCGTTGCAAATTTTGTCAAGCAGGACATCGACGCAACGGATATCGATCATATTGATGCCGAGATTAGCGCGACGACCACGCTGTATGCGTTGGGTGACAACGAGTTGATTGATGTCACCAATATTCTTCAACTTGGCAGTTATTATGACCTGATCATGATCGAAGGCGACATGATATCGGTCGATGCGTTTGTCCAGACGCACGTATTATTGGATGACGATGTGGTGATGGGCGGATTGCCCGGACCCATCGATGGATCGGACGAGAACCTGGTTATGAACGAGGTTTCTCTCAAGAAAGAAGGCGAAGATACGTATCAGGCGATGCACGACTCCATGGCCGACGCCATGACCATGGGCGAGGACGACATGGCAGCGCTGGAAGAGGCGCTAATGAACGATCCGATGTTTGCTGGCATGGAGCAGATGCGGGTCCTCAAGATCGATGGATCGCTGGTTCAGGTCAACGTGGCCGAGCAATCGACGATGCTTGCCGATCAGGATGACGTATATCTGAATGGTCCCCACGCGGACGAGACCGAGGTTCTGGCAGGCAGCAATGCGATGCTGAACGCCGCCAATGTAACCAAGGCCGGCGTGGATTCGGTTGTTATGGCTCAGGATGGGGCATTTTCTGACCTGCTACTGCATCAGGCAAGCCTGCTTGACATGCCCACGAATGAGGACATCGCCGAGATGACCAACGAGGCAATCGCCGCCATCATGGAAGAGGCGGGTATGCCAGGTCACGACAATGGCATTGGGCCTAACGGTAACGATCTCACGCCAAGCGAAATGGCGAATTCCTCCGATGGCCTGCAGACCATGCTGGCCTAATATTTCCTGATTTACGAGTGACCGGAAGGTTAGTTTATGTCGATCGTTTTTTCGTCGCGCCGCACCCGTTTTGCAAGTCCATTGGACCGGCACGGAGGCGGAGGCCCATTGACCCTGGAACCCCGAAATCGGGTAGCAAAACCAAATGAAAGTAAACTTGCAAAAACAGCGTCCCGCCTGCGTTTGACAAGTGATATGCAACTGGCGGAACCCGAAACCAAACCAGAGACCCCGGAAGCAAGTGACACCCCGGTTGCCGGGCCCGCGAAACGATCGCGGCAATCAGAAGCGCCTCAGGCGACGACACAACCGGATAATCCGGGGCAGACCCAGGCAGAGCAGTTGGATCAAACATCACAACCGCGCGCTGGTTCTCCCCTTCGGCGCGCGTCGTCGCGGCCCGCGCAAGATAAGGATCCTGCGGGTGGCGACACTGGGGTGGCCGATACCGAAGCCCCCGATTGTGAAACCGCCGACCAATCGACTGCACGCATGACCCCCTCTGCGCCGTCGGATGGTAAAGACCGCATGGGCACCACGATCGAGGCCAAGGCCAACCAACCCTTGCTGCGCCCGGGGACGGGTGGTGGCGATGGCAAGGGGCCACCCCAAACATTCCACAAACGCACGCCGCCTGAGGATTTCCAGAAGACGCTGCGTACCTCACTGCGCGCGATTTGGCGCAATCTGGCCTTCGTGCTGGTACTGACCTGCGCGACCAACGTCCTGATCCTAGCGATCCCGATCTACCTGTTTCAGATCAGTGACCGGGTTCTGACTAGTCGCTCGCTGGATACGTTGATCATGCTGACGGCAATCGTTGCCGGAGCAGTCATTTTTCAAGCCGCATTTGATGCCGTTCGTCGGTTCATGCTGATGCGTACAGCGGTCGAGGTCGCCGCCCGTCTTGGGGCCCCGGTTCTTAGCGCTGCGGCCCATGCCTCGCTGCACGGCAACGGACGCGAATATCAGACACTTGGGGATCTGCAACAGGTGCGGGGCTTTCTGGTCTCGGGCACTCTGATCTCATTTCTGGATGTACCATTTGCACCGCTGTTCATCCTGATGATCTTTCTGGTGCATCCGCAACTTGGGATGATTGTGGTGACGACGGCCGTGATTCTGATGATCATCGCGCTGATCAACCAGAAAATGACCGCCAAGCCCTTTGCCAAGGCCAATCAGGCGCAATCAATGGCGAACCAGCATCTGGATTCAATGTCGCGCAACAGTCAGATCATCAACGCTTTGGCGATGATCCCCGAGGCAGTGCGCATCTGGGGGCGTGACACCGCACAATCGCTGACATGGCAGGTCAAGGCGCAGGATCGTAACGTGATCTTCGCGGCCATTTCACGTGCCGTCCGTCTTTTGACGCAGATCGGCATTCTGGGCTGGGGCGCATTTCTTGCGCTGCAGGGCGAAATTACAGGCGGTATGGTCATCGCCGCCTCGATCATCGCAGGGCGGGCTTTTGCGCCGATCGAAGGCTCGATTGAGGGTTGGAATACCTTCCTACTGACGCGTGGCGCTTTTGGGCGGATCAAGGCTCTGCTGTCGAACTCGGCCCTGCAATATGAAAAACTGCGCCTACCACGGCCTGAGGGGCGGTTGGATGTCGAACGCCTGCTATATGTCCCCGGCGGCACCAAGCGGGTGGTTCTGAACGGGATTACCTTTGCGCTGAACCCGGGTGAAACTCTGGCGATCATCGGGAATTCAGGCGCAGGCAAAACGACACTTGGTAAAACGCTGGTGGGTTCGATCCTGCCGACCTCAGGCAGTGTGCGGCTGGACCTGATGGATATCCGCAACTGGGATCCCCGCCAGTTTGGCGAAAATATTGGCTATCTGCCGCAAGACGTACAGCTGTTCCCAGGCAGCATCAAAGACAATATTGGCCGGATGCGTGCCGATGCCACGGATGAGCAGATCCACGATGCCGCCGTTTTGGCCGACGTGCACAACATGATCGCTACACTGCCGCAGGGGTATGAGACTGTTGTGGCCGCCGACGGCTCACCTCTCTCAGGTGGCCAGAAGCAGCGTATTGCTTTGGCGCGTGCCTTCTTCGGCAACCCGCGTTTGGTTGTTCTGGATGAGCCGAATTCGAACCTCGACGTGGCAGGTGACAAGGCGCTTGCGCGCGCAATTCAGCAAGCAAAGGAAAGCAAGATCACCGTTGTAGTGATTACGCAAAAGCCGACTCTGTTGAATGTTGTCGACAAGATCATGCTGCTGACCGATGGGCGCGTGGCGCTGTTCGGGCAGCGCGAACAGGTGCTGGAACAGCTCAACGGGCCGCGCCAGCAACCGCCCGAAATACAGGGCAAGGGGGATTAAGCGATGAACGACGTGGCACGCACCGATGAAGGCGGTCTTTGGTACTCTGAAGTTCCGCGCTCGATCACCAAATTCATCGTGATTGGCTTTATCATGCTTATTGTCTGTTTTGGCGGCTTTGGCGTCTGGTCCTTCCGTGCACCTCTGGCCGCTGCAGTCATCGCGCAAGGCAGCTTTGTCGCGACCGGCCGCAACAAGATCGTGCAGCATTTGGAAGGCGGTATCATCGAGAACATTCTGGTCTCGGAAGGTGAATCTGTTCAAGCCGGACAGATCATGATGACTTTGGATCAGACCTCGGCCGAGGCGAGTGAACGCGAATTGTTCATTCGCAAACTTCGCCTTCAGGCCATGACCGAACGGTTGCTGGCCGAGCATAGCGAACAGGAAAACCTCGTGTTTTCACCCGGATTGATCGAGGCGTCGGATGACGTCGAAGTCATGACGATTCTCGACAATCAGAAACTCAGCTTTGATGTGTCGCGCAAGACATTGCTGAACGATATTGCGCTGCTTCAGCGCAACATGGAGGCGTTGAAAATTCGCGCGTCGGGGTTCGAAGCGCAACTGATCAGCATGGAGCGGCGATCGGAGATACTCGAGGAAGAGTACGAAACAAAATTCTCACTGTTTGAGAAAGGCTTGGTGCGCAAAGGTGATCTAAATACGATCCGCCGGGTACAGGCCGAGGCCGAGGGTCAACTGGCGCGTTTGCGCGCTGAAACGGCTGAGGTCAACCAGATGTTGCTGAAGTATGAAGAGCAGATTCTGCGCACCCGCTCAGCCTATCGCGAGGCCGCGCTGGACGAGTTGGGCGTGATTGAAGCCGACCTCGAAAGTGTGCGTGAAAAAGCCCGCCAGGCCCGCAGCGTTCTGGCCCGTGCCGTTGTGCGTGCCCCGGTGACCGGCACAGTGGTGCGGCTTCATCACCACACGCCGGGCGGGGTGATCGAAACTGGCGAACAGATTGCCGAGATTTTGCCCGCGGATGCTCCGCTGATCATCGAGGCACAGATCCCGCGCACCGAGATCGACAGCGTGGTCACCGGGCAGATCGCAACAGTGCGCCTTGTCGCGCTCAATCAACGGACAACGCCGGTGCTTGAGGGCGAGGTCTATTACGTCTCGGCTGACTCACTGGTTGAGGACTCTGCCGGTATGCCGCAAGAGGTCTATCTGGCGCGCATTTCTCTGACCACGGAAGAGATGGGTCGCGTGCGGGGCTTCGTGCCGACACCCGGAATGCCCGCCGAGATCATGATCCAGACCGAGGAACGCACCTTTGCGGCCTATATCGCCAAGCCGGTGGTCGACAGTATGTCGCGTGCTTTCCGCGAACATTAAGCGCCCGAACGTCTACACCTTCAATTTTCTGCATGTTAGCCTTTCACAGATTCACTTTCTGGAGGGGCGCAAATGCCATTGACGGTCAAAGACATGATGCAGGCTGCAAACGCGGTGGTTGAGCGTATCGATGCCAGCCGGGCGAAAGAACTGATCGGGCAGGGCGCTTTGCTGTTGGATATTCGCGATGCGCCTGAACTGGAAAGGACAGGGCGCGCGGTTGGCGCACATCATATCCCGCGCGGTATGTTGGAGTTTCGGGCTGATCCGGAACTGCCTTCCCATGATGCGGAACTGCGCAAGGACCGGGTGATCATCCTGCATTGTGCATCGGGTGGCAGGGCGGCGCTGGCTGGAAAACTGCTCAAGGATATGGGGTATTTACATGTCTACAATCTGGGTGGATTCGCGGATTGGGTGAATGGCGGCGGCGAGGCGACCGGGCCCCTGGACCGCGGAATGTAGTGGCGTGAACTGACTCAAATCAAGGCCGCACATATTCCGTTTCTGTAGTGTAGCGCCGGAAGCCAAAAGACAGGATACTGGCCATGATACGCCTTGCAGCTATGCTTTATTCTCTGATCGCCACAGCCATCGCTGGTTCCGCCGTGATTGCGGTGTTGTTGGCTGGTATGGTGACCTGGATGGCGATCGTTTCCGCCGCAGCCGCAGGGGCGGTGGTTGCCGCGCCGGTGTCGTGGCTGGTGGCAAAACGCCTGTATCAAGGCGCGTGATCAGGCATTCAGGAAGGTTCTGACCGCCGCTTCGAATTCGCGGGGTTTCTCGGCGTGCAGCCAGTGCCCCGCGCCGGGGATTTTGGCGAAGCGAGCTGCAGGAAACAGGGTGCGAATCTGCCCTCGGTGTTCGGGCAGAACATAATCGGATGCTGCGCCGGACAGGAACAGAGCAGGGCCGTCCCAATGGGTCGAAATCTCGGGGAAGCCCATGATCTTTGGCATTTCGCTGGCCAGTACATCTAGGTTCAGCCGCCAGCGGCCTCCCTCAACATCCAAAGACTGCGTAAAAAAGCTCTGCAGCGCCTTTTCGACGCCCAGATCGGCCAGCTGTGCTTCGGCATCTGAACGACGCTGAACGCGGGACATATCGACCGCCCGCATTGCCTCGATGAATTGAATCTGGCTGTGGCTGTATGCCACTGGTGCGATGTCTGCGACGACCAGCTTGCGCACCAGATCGCCATATTCCAGCGCCAGCACCATCGAAGCTTTTCCACCCATGGAATGCCCGACGATATCGGCGATGCCGCCAACGCTGTCGATGACCTTTGCCAGATCATGCGCCAAATCCGGGTAGCCATGCTGAGCATCCCAAAAGCTGTAGGCGTGATTGCGCATATCGACCGCGATCACCTGTCTTTCGTCCGACAGTCGCCGCGCAATGACTCCCCAGTTGCGCGCCGAACCATAGAGGCCATGCGCTATCAGCAGGGGCGGATGATCGGTCGGGTCGCCATGGATGATCGTATTCAGCATGCTCCTGTGATACGCGTCACCGCGCGGAACAACCAGCCCCATTGTCGCCGGTGTGACGCGCGGCTACATTGTCCCGTCAGGAGGCGCCAATGACGCAGGAAATCGATATCCAGACCCGGATCGCAGAGACCATTCGGTTGCTGCGTAAAAAGCTTGGCGTGAAAGACAAGACCCTGATTGCCTCGGTCCGGCGCGCAAAGCGGCGTTTGCCGCGCAAGGTCTATAAACAGGCCTTGGTTCTGGCAGAGGCCGAGCAGATGGCCGAGCATCCCAAACTGCGGATGGTTTTGGATATGCCCCGGCTCGAAAAAGCGTCGGACGAGGTGCAAGGCCACCTAAACGCGATCAATCTGGCAGATCGACGTTGGGGATGGTTCCTGAGCTTTCTTGGTTCGCTTGCGTTGGGCCTGATCGTGTTGGCGGCGTTGGCTGTGTTCGTACTACGATGGCGCGGGTATATCTGACCGCTGCACACCTCAAAGAAAAACGGCGCCGATCAGGGCGCCGTTTTCTGTTCTAAGATCCGTATTGGATCAGAGATTCGGATAAAGCGGGTAGCGCGCGCAAAGTTCGGCGACTTCGGCTTTGACTTTGGCTTCGACCGCACCGTTTCCGTCTTCGCCATTTGCGGCCAGACCGTCGACCACTTCGATGATCCAGTCTGCGATTTGGCGGAACTCGGCCTCACCAAAACCGCGGGTGGTTCCGGCAGGCGAGCCCAGACGGATACCGCTGGTGATCGTCGGCTTTTCGGGGTCGAACGGCACACCGTTCTTGTTGCAGGTGATATGTGCCCGGCCCAAAGCTTTCTCGGTTGCGTTGCCTTTAACGCCTTTGGGGCGCAGGTCGACAAGAACCACATGGGTATCGGTGCCGTGGGTCACAGTGTCCAGGCCACCCTTGATCAGCTGATCTGAAAGAGCCTGCGCATTCACAACGACCTGTTTGATATAGTCCTTGAACTCAGGACGCAGTGCCTCGCCAAAGGCAACGGCCTTGCCAGCAATCACATGCATCAGCGGACCACCCTGAATGCCCGGGAAGATCGCCGAGTTTACCTTTTTGGCAATCGCTTCATCATTGGTCAGGATCATGCCGCCGCGCGGGCCGCGCAGGGTTTTATGCGTGGTGGTGGTGGCCACATGCGCATGCGGGAAGGGCGAAGGGTGCGCGCCTGCGGCAACCAGACCGGCGATATGGGCCATATCCACATGCAGATAGGCGCCGACCATATCGGCGATTTCACGCATGCGGGCAAAATCGATGACGCGCGGGATGGCCGAGCCTCCGGCGATGATCAGCTTGGGGTTATGTTCCTTTGCCAGCGCTTCAATCTGATCATAGTCGATCAGGTTGTCCTGCTTGCGCACGCCATAATGTACCGCGTTGAACCACTTGCCCGACTGGTTCGGCGCCGCACCATGGGTCAGGTGACCACCTGCATCCAGCGACATTCCTAGAATGGTGTCACCGGGCTTGATCAGCGCCTGAAATACACCTTGGTTCGCCTGCGATCCCGAATTCGGTTGGACGTTGGCAAACTCACACCCAAACAAATGCTTGGCACGGTCGATAGCCAGGTTCTCGGCAATGTCGACGAACTGACAACCGCCATAGTACCGGCGGCCCGGATAACCTTCGGCATACTTGTTGGTCATGACCGAGCCCTGCGCCTCCATCACGGCGGCAGAGACGATGTTCTCCGAGGCGATCAGTTCGATCTCGTCGCGCTGGCGGCCCAATTCAGATGTGATCGAGCCGAACAGCTCGGGGTCACGATCCGCGAGGGACTGGGTGAAAAATCCGTTGTCACGAAGATTGGCGTTCATGTGCGCTCCGCATGGCTGGGGTGTATCTGGCGGATTTCCTATCGGAAACGACGTGTGTCAGAAAGGTTGTAAAGCGACGAAATGGCCCTCTATGGCGTCAACTCTGGCCTATTGCGGAAAGGTATGTTTGTTTCGGAACCAAATGTGCAGCACTGGAAACTATAAAACATGACAAAGAGAATCGCCTTTCTGGCCAGCGATGCCAAGGTTGCGCAGACCGCCCGGGATGCGCTTGTGGCGCGCTACGGAAATGCAGCGCCGAGAGACGCAGATGTTGTGGTGGCGCTGGGTGGTGATGGCTTCATGCTTCAGACGCTGCAGGGCGTCCAGCATTTGGACAAGCCGGTTTATGGAATGAATCGCGGTACCATCGGGTTTCTGATGAACGAATATGCCGAAGTTGATCTGATGGCCCGGCTAGCAGAGGCAGAGGAAGAAGTCATCAATCCATTGGCGATGACTGCAATGGACCAGGCGGGCCAAAAGCACCAAGCACTTGCAATCAACGAGATTTCGCTGCTTCGTGCGGGGCCGCAGGCAGCGCGGTTGCGGATCAGCGTTGATGGGCGGGTACGCATGGCCGAACTCGTGTGTGATGGTGCATTGCTTGCCACGCCGGCGGGTTCAACCGCATATAACTATTCCGCTCACGGACCCATTGTACCCATTGGCGCGGACGTTCTGGCATTGACGCCAATCGCCGCGTTTCGCCCCCGGCGGTGGCGTGGCGCCTTGCTGCCGAAAGTTGCGAAAGTCAGATTCGATGTGATCGAGGCTGACAAACGCCCGGTTATCGTTGCGGCCGATTCCATATCGTTTCCGGATATCGATTGGGTCGAGATCAGGTCTGAGATTGCGATCCAGCATCGTATTCTATTTGACCCTGGCCACGGCCTGGAAGAACGATTGATCTCCGAACAATTTACTTAAATCTCAGCGTGTTGATCATTTTTCCACCGCTTGTGTGAACCAGTTCACATGCAACGCGATAAGGGTTTGTTAACTTCAAGTTGCCCGGAGAACACGCCGAGGTGGAAGTGAGTGGCCATCTAAAGGTGTTTTCGAATGGTTGCGCAGTTTTCGCGCTGGCGAGGGTGGGTGGTGCTACGCTCGTCATCTTAATCCGGGCATATTTTAGTATGCGGACCCCGGGACAAAATCCCGGGGTCTATTTCATTTGTGAGGCCTGAGTGACGATGTCTCAGGTTTGCGCGCTCATTCGATCCCACAGAATCGGAGCCATCTGCCCCACACGCGCTTCGATCGCGACCGCTGCATCCACCGCCATATCCTCACGCCAGCGTCGAGCAGCAATCTGAACATTGATCGGTTGCGGCCCATTCGGCAATTCGGCCAAGCGTGCGGGAACGCTGGCGGCGGGCAGCCCGAGGAAATTCATCGCATAAGAATAGACCGCGCATCCTAACACCTCATGAACGCCTTCGGCACCTTCGGTATCGCGATCAGGTTTAAAGAACGGCTGCGGCAGGAATGGAGACAGGACCAAAGGATATTTCTGCATGAATAGCGACCATTGGCGCGCATAATGGCTGCGTTGCGCCAACGCCTGAATCAGTTCGTCGCCTACGATCGGAGGAAACTCCTGAAAATAAACCTCGAAAATATCACGGATGGTTTGAGACCCGGCTGCCTCGATATCGTTTTTCATCAACGTCAGCACTTCACCCATCAGCGCGCGATAGCCGATGCGCCCGCATTCGAACACATCCGGCGGATCAATGTCTTCAACTATATATCCGGCATCTACCAGCGCCTCCCGAGCGGTACTTAGCGCTTTGTCCACTTCGGGGTGCAAAGCGTATTCGAACGTATTTTTGGTGAACGCAACTTTGATTGGGACGTCCGGCCCCGCGCCGCGCCAAGGCATTGGCACATGGAAGGGGTCGCGGGCGTCCGGGGCGATCAGGGTGGGCATCGAAAGGTGCAAGTCCTTTGCGCTTCTTGTGATCAAGCCCTGTACCGACATCGATTGTGCCAGCATCCCACGTTCTGCCTTCTGGCTGGGGTTCCAGGCGGGTACGCGGCCCAGCCCCGGTTTCACCGTAACTGCGCCATTAGCCGCTGCCGGAAAGCGCAGACTGCCTCCGATATCGTTGCCATGAGCCAGGGCACCGATGCCCGCCATGACCGCAGCCCCCGCGCCCCCGGACGACCCACCGGGCGAGATATGGCGGCCCCAAGGATTGTGCGTGCGCCCATGAAGTGGATTATCCGTGTCAGCGCGGAACGAGAATTCGGGTGTGTTGGTCCGCCCGATGACAATGGCCCCCGCATTGTGCAAGTTTGAAACCACCGGTGCGTCATCAGGGGCAATGACATCCTTCAAGGCAACCACACCATTTGTAGTGGCATGGTTCTTCTGGTCGACATTCACTTTGATGGTCACGGGGACCCCGTGCAGCGGTCCAACCGAGGCACCATTGCGGCGCGCCTGATCAAGCGCAGATGCACGCTCTAACGCTTCTGTGCCCAGATCGTCCACGACAGCATTCAGCGAGGGATTTACCTGATGCATCCGCTCCAATGCATCACTGATCACCTCTTTAGCGCTCAACTCGCCTGCTTGGGTCAGCGCAGCCAATTCTGTTGCATCAAAACGCCAGATATCGCCCTGTGTCATGCTCGTCCTCCTCACCTCAAACTGAGGTGAGGAAGACCCAATGACAAGCCCCGCAATCGCAAAACGGATCCAACCTTCATCTGGCCAAAAATATCTCCGAGCGCGAGGCAGAGCCTCGCACACGCGCGACAGCGCAAATCTAGTGCGCCGTAAGGCGCTCCACTTGATCGTACCGTGAAATTACTGTGCGTAGCCGATAGTTTGCAGGGCCGCCGTGATCTCGTCCAGAATTGCTGGGTCATCGATTGTGGCAGGCATTTTATACGCCTTGCCATCCGCGATCGACACCATCGTACCACGCAGGATCTTGCCCGAGCGTGTCTTGGGCAGACGATCCACCACCACTGCTTTCTTGAACGCAGCGACTGGGCCGATTTTGTCACGAACCATCTGGACCACATCGGTTACCACCTCCGCGTGATTTCGGTCGGATCCGGCATTCAGGCACAGGAAACCTACGGGCATCTGGCCTTTCAGTTGATCAGAAACCCCAATCACGGCGCATTCTGCCACATCGGGGTGAGCGGCCAAAACCTCTTCCATCCCGCCCGTCGAAAGTCGGTGCCCGGCGACGTTGATCACGTCATCGGTACGGGCCATGATATAGAGATACCCATCTTCGTCGATCATGCCCGCATCACCGGTTTCGTAATAGCCGGGAAAATGCTCAAGGTAGGATTTTCTGAAGCGCGCCTCGGCATTCCACAGGTTTGGCAATGTGCCTGGCGGAAGCGGGAGCTTGACTGCGATCGCGCCCAACTCGCCCGGTTTCATAGGATGGCCGCCCTCGTCCAGAATCTGAACGTCATAGCCCGGCATAGGCTTGGCAGGTGATCCCAGCTTGACCGGAAGCTCTTCGATTCCGAGCGGGTTGCCAGCGATGGTCCAGCCAGTTTCGGTTTGCCACCAATGATCGATGACCGGAACTTTCAGCGCATCCTGCGCCCAGATGATCGTATCTGGATCAGCCCTCTCTCCTGCAAGATACAGAGCCTTAAGGCAGGATAGATCGTAATTCGCCATCAATTCTGCGCTTGGGTCTTCGCGTTTTACGGCACGAATGGCGGTTGGGGCGGTGAAGAAGCTTTTGACCTTGTGTTCGGATATCACGCGCCAGAAAGTTCCGGCGTCAGGTGTTCCGACGGGCTTGCCTTCAAAAACAATCGTCGTGTTGCCGTGGATCAGCGGGGCATAACAGATATAGGAATGGCCAACGACCCAGCCGACATCCGAAGCCGCCCAGAACACATCTCCAGGATCGACATTGTAGATGTTCTTCATCGTCCAGTTCAGTGCGACCAGATGGCCGGCAGTCGGGCGCACGACGCCTTTGGGCGCACCAGTGGTGCCGGATGTATAGAGGATATAGGCTGGATCATTGCCGCTGACTGGTACACATTCTGCGGGCTCGGTACCGTATTGGAAACCGTGCCAGTTGACGTCGCGCCCCTCGATTAGTTGTGCGACTTCCTGCTCGCGCTGGAATATTACGCAAAATTCGGGTTTGTGGGCGGCCAGATCGATCGCGCCATCCAGCAGGGGTTTGTAGTGCACAACGCGTCCCGGCTCCATCCCGCATGAGGCAGCGATGATCGCCTTGGGTTTCGCATCGTCGATACGTACGGCCAGTTCGTTGCTGGCAAAGCCGCCGAATACCACTGAATGCACTGCTCCTAGCCGGGCGCAAGCCAGCATTGCCTCCAGCGCTTCGGGGATCATAGGCATGTAGATGATGACGCGGTCACCTTTCTCAATACCTTTTGCACGGAGCGCGCCAGCCAGATTAGCAACCCGATTGCGTAACTCGACGTATGAGATTTCGCGTTTGGTATGAGTAATTGGGCTGTCATAGATGATCGCGGTTTGCTCACCACGACCATTTTCCACATGGCGATCAACGGCGTTCCAGCACGTATTTACCTTGGCATCACTGAACCATTCGTAAAGAGGCGCATTGTCGTCAAACAGAGCTTTGCTGGGCGCTTGAACCCAATCGATCCCCTTGGCGGCATCCATCCAGAATGCTTCGGGGTCGTTCTTCCAGCTCTCGTAGACGTCCTGATATGCCATGATGGCCTCCTCCCAAATTCCTTGAGCTATGTGTTAGGCATCGTGGATGTTCCGAGCAAGCGATGCGCATAACGGCGCGTCAGTTTATCGCAAAATCTTTGCAGAACCTTGCAGTTTGGCTTGCAAATTTTTGCAAATCCTCTGATCTGAGCAGATTTCTGAGTGTCACACGCAAAGATTTGCAAATCTGCAAATTTATTACTGCAAATGTGCTGGCGCTAACAGAATCAAACCGGGCACCTAATCTGGTGCCCGGTCATGTATTCGTAATGATTTAGGCGCTGGGCTTATCCGTAGTGCGCGACTGGCGTACCTGCGATGGCCGCCATGTTCAGCAGTCCCCTGGCCGTAATCGAGGGCGTTACGATATGCGCCTTGTTTCCCATTCCCATGAGGATTGGACCTACCTCAAGCCCGTCCGCTTTCATCTTCAAGATATTGCGCACACCGCTTGCCGCATCCGCATGGGCGAAGATCAGGACATTTGCAGAGCCTTCCAAACGCGAGTTCGGGAAGATACGTGCACGCAATTCAGGATCCAAAGCCAGATCAAGGTTCATCTCGCCTTCATAGCTGAAGTCGCGTGGCTCGGAATCGAGAATCTCAAGCGCAGCCCGCAGCCGCTTGCCTGATCCCTCGGCCTGATTGCCGAATTGCGATTGCGAACAAAATGCGATCTTGGGTTCCAACCCGAACCGCCGCACGTGACGAGCAGCTCCAATGGTGGATTCGGCAAGTTCTTCTGGTGTCGGCAATTGTCTTACATGCGTGTCTGCAATGAACAGAGGGCCATCTTCCAGAATCATCAGCGAAAGCGCGCCATGCGGGCGCAAATCGCCATCATCCAGAACCTGTTCGACATAGTTAAGATGCCAGCGATACTCACCAAAAGTGCCACAGATCATGCTGTCCGCCTCACCGCGATGCACCATGATTGCTGCAATGGCGGTGTTGTTGGTGCGCATGATGGCCTTGGCCAGATCCGGAGTGACCCCCCGACGCTGCATTATTTGATGGTACGAATTCCAATAATCGTAGTAACGGGGATCGTCCTGAGGGTTCACGATTTGAAAATCCTGCCCCGGTCGTACTGTCAGGCCTAGCCTTTCGCACCGTGCGCTGATCACGTCCGGTCGCCCGATCAGGATCGGGGTTTCCGTGGTTTCTTCCAATATCGCTTGCGCAGCCCTTAAAACACGCTCGTCCTCGCCTTCTGCGAAGACAATTCTACGCGATGCGACGGCTGCGGCTTCGAACACTGGCCGCATCAACAGTGCAGATTTGAACACGGTCTGGTTCAGGCGCTCTTTGTAGGCCTCGAGGTCATCAATGGGTCGTTTTGCGACCCCGCTCTTCATAGCCGCCTGTGCAACCGATGAGGAAACGACCCCAACGAGGCGCGGGTCGAAGGGTTTTGGGATCAGGTAATCTGGACCAAAAGTCAGCTGCTCACCCTTATAGGCCGCCGCGGCTTCGGCGCTGGTCGTCGCGCGGGCCATGTCGGCGATGCCGTCGACGCAGGCGATCTGCATCTCGTCGTTGATTTCAGTCGCGCCCACGTCCAGGGCACCTCGGAAGATAAACGGAAAGCACAATACGTTGTTCACTTGGTTCGGAAAGTCGCTGCGACCGGTCGCAATGATCGCGTCAGGGGCAACTTCGCGCGCCGCCTGTGGCAGGATTTCCGGAGTTGGGTTGGCCAGTGCAAAGATGATCGGGGTTTTGGCCATCTTCTCGACCATCTCAGGCTTGAGCACATTTGGTCCGCTCAGCCCCAGAAACAGATCGGCACCTCCGATCACATCATCCAGAGTGCGCAGATCGGTTTTCTGCGCAAACTGATCCTTGTGCGGGTTCATATCCTCGGCGCGACCTTCATAGACCAACCCGTGAATGTCGCAGAGCCAGATATTCTCGCGTTTGACGCCGAGCTTCACCAACATGCTGAGGCAGGCGATCCCGGCAGCACCGCCGCCGGTCGAAACTACTTTGATATCCTCGAAGCTCTTTCCTGCCACATACAGGGCGTTCTTCGCTGCGGCACCAACAACGATTGCCGTGCCGTGCTGATCGTCATGAAACACCGGGATGTTCATCCGTTCCCGGCACAGTTTTTCGACAATAAAACAATCCGGTGCCTTGATATCTTCAAGGTTGATCGCGCCAAAGGTAGGTTCCAGGGCGCAGACGATATCTGCCAGCTTTTCTGGGTCAGGCTGATCCACCTCGATATCAAAGCAATCGATGCCTGCGAACTTTTTGAACAGGACGGCCTTGCCTTCCATCACCGGTTTCGAGGCCAATGCGCCTATATTCCCAAGGCCCAGAACTGCGGTGCCGTTTGACACAACCGCAACAAGATTGCCGCGGGCGGTGTATTTCTCAGCATTGGCGGCGTTGTCCTTTATCTCAAGACTGGCTTCGGCGACGCCTGGCGAATATGCCCGCGCAAGGTCACGACCATTTGCCATTGGTTTGGTTGCCTTGATCTCAAGCTTTCCGGGCTTTGGATGCGCATGATAGTCAAGCGCGGCCTGTCTCAGGTTCGGTGTGTCAGACATCGGTAATACAACTCCGTTCCAATATTCGTTTGATGGTTAAACTATTTCTCAGCGCTTGGCTATGTCGCCTCGGACCGCAGTCAGAGACAGGCCTCACGGATACGTTAACGAAACGTTGGTTGAGAGTTGCTGCATCGTTTTTATGTACAGCCAATTCCGGGGAACCTGACGGACACCAGAAGCGGCGGACCTTATCATGCGTCATGAAGACAAAGCTTGTGCTAATGCGCAATTTGCCAACCCTTCAATCAGGATTGGTGTCAATCGGAATGTCTTCTTTGTTGTGCTTGTTTCGGCGGTTTCATTTCTTTTTGTGGTTATGATTTGGCCCGAAGCGGCTGCGGCTTTCATCCAGGAAGGCGGGTTGATTGAGACGATATCGGCCACTGCGTTACTGGTTTCCGGGCTGGTCGCGTTGGCGCGTTACCGAGGCGTCTCGCGGCTTTACATCGCGGTGGTCTGCCTGCTGTTGGCCGAGCGCGAATTGGAGGCGGAGGTGTACACAGAAGGCAGCGCGCCTTTCGTGGTGCTAAATTGGGTTGATTTATTGCTTGATGTGACTGCAGTAAGGATCGCTTTGGCTGCGATCGTCATTGGTGGTTTGCTCTGGCATGGGATACCGAACGGAATTAAGGCACTGAAGATCCGCGCGCCTTTTTTGATGATTTTTTTCCTGGCCGGAAGTGTTGCGGTGCTGGCTCAGCTTCTTGAGGAAATCAGCGGATTGTTCGACGAATACCTTTCGGTTGCGATGGCTACACGTTTGTTCGTGATGGAAGAAACGCTGGAGATGTACTTTTCGATTGGCATTTTGGCTGCTGTTCTGATCGGATGGCCAAAACCAAAATCCGAAGAGAAACAGAATGACCAGCAATACCGGCGACTCCCTCACGCGCGCTGAAATCCGACTGCCGACGCAGGAACTGCGCAACGATATCCCGTTTTATACCAAGGTACTGGGGATGCGGATGGATATGATCTATCCGGCAGATGACCCTCGGGTTGCCGTGTTCTCTGGTCACGGTCTGCGCTTGCGGGTCGAGAAAGATGCAGCTGAAGCGGCGGGAACGTTGCGCATTCTGACATCCGATCCAGATGGTTTTGCAGAAGGTCAACGAAGTCTTGTAGCCCCAAACGGCACCCGGATCGAGATTGACGAGTTGAACCCGCCGCTGGTCATGCCGGATACGGTCCACTCTTTTGTAGTCCGTAGGCTCAAGGATCAGGCGCCGTGGATCATTGGACGGGCAGGGATGCATTATCGCGATCTCGTGCCGGACCGGCTGGGCGGATCGATTATCGCCAGCCATATACGTATCCCAGATGGCGGTCCTGTGCCCGATATGGTGCATTTCCACAAAGTCGGATTTCAGCTGATCTTCTGCATCCACGGCTGGGTCGATGTGGTCTACGAAGATCAGGGCGACAAGATGCGCCTGACGGCAGGCGATTGCTTTATTCAGCCGCCTGAAATCCGCCACCGCGTGCTGGAAGCGTCAGACAACGTTCAGGTGATCGAGATTGGTGTCCCAGCCGAGCATGTCACGGAGATTGATCATGAGATGGAACTGCCCACCCCGCATTTCCGTCCGGATCGGGAATGGGATGGGCAGCGGTTCGTTTACAATCAAGCCAATGATGCCGACTGGGTGCCATTCCGCTTGCCCGGTTACATCTGCCGTGACACGACGATTGCCGAGAATACCAAAGGCGTGGCGGGCGTTCAGGTCGTGCGCCGGGGCGAGGGTAACCCTCAATGGGCCAGCCACGACACCGACATACACTTTACCTTCGTGATGACCGGCGAGGTGACTCTTGAGGGTGAAGGGCGCGAGCCCTATCGGTTGGAACAAGGCGATGCCTTCGTCATCCCGCCGGGAATGCGAACACGGCTGTCAGACCCCTCGCAGGATGTGGAACTGCTTGAGGTGACTTTACCGGGGACCTTCAATACGACGTTGGGTTAGGTCCAAGAAGAAGTGGATAATGGCGTCAAGGGGGCTTCAATTCCCCCGTCGCTTTCCAGTAGGGTATGATATTCTGACCAGATGATCAAAAATTGGGATTCGCCATGTCTTTGAAAGATGCAGCTTTGGCCGTTCGGGAAAATGCCCACGCGCCTTATTCGAATTTCAAGGTCGGGGCGGCGATCCGGTCCAGTTCAGGTGTGATCTATTTTGGCTGCAATGTCGAAAATATTGCTTACCCCGAAGGTACGTGCGCCGAGGCCGGGGCAATCGCGGCAATGGTCGCCGCTGGTGAAAAAGAACTGACCGAGGTCTACGTGGTCGCCAGCAGCCCGCAGCCGGTGCCCCCATGTGGTGGATGCCGTCAGAAACTGGCCGAATTCGGCAATGGGGATGTGGTCGTTACGATGGCGACGGTTGATGGTCTGGAAACCAAAACCACGATTGCCGATCTATTGCCCGGTGCGTTCGACGCGTCGCATATGGAGGATGTCTGACTTCATGGATGCGCGCTCGATCATCGCCAAACTTCGCCGTCAGGAGGTGCCAACTGGTGACGAACTAATGTGGTTCGCGCAAGGCCTGGCCGATGGTGGCGTCAGTGACGCGCAGGCCGGGGCCTTTGCGATGGCTGTCTGTATGGGCGGTCTGGGGGCCAATGGGCGGGCTGATCTGACTGTTGCCATGCGCGACAGCGGCGAGGTGCTGATGTGGGATTTGGACGGGCCGGTGGTCGATAAGCATTCGACCGGTGGGGTCGGCGATTGCGTCAGCCTGCTGCTTGCCCCGGCTTTGGCGGAATGCGGGGCGTATGTGCCGATGATCTCGGGGCGTGGTCTGGGCCATACCGGGGGCACTCTGGACAAGCTCGAGGCCATACCGGGAGTGACCACTCAGATCGGGCAGGCGCGACTGACGCAAGTGCTGAAAGACACCGGGGCAGCCATCGTGGGGGCAACGGGCCAGATCGCCCCTGCGGACAAGCGGCTGTATGCGGTGCGCGATGTGACGGCGACGGTGGAGAGCCTTGACCTGATTACGGCATCAATCCTGTCCAAGAAGCTGGCGGCGAGCCCGGATGCGTTGGTTCTGGACGTTAAGGTGGGCAGCGGCGCGTTCATGAAGACACTCGATGAGGCACGCAATTTGGCGCAGGCCTTGACCGAAACGGCTAATGCCGCTGGTTGCCGTACATCCGCAGTGATCACCGACATGAGCCAGCCCCTTGCGTCCGCGCTGGGCAATGCGCTGGAAGTGGCCGAGGTGATGAAAGCTTTGACCAGCGGGCAGGGATCACCTTTGGCGGAAATCTCGGCCGAGTTGGGGGGCGTTCTCATGGCGGATGCCGGTATGTGCGCTTCGGCAGAGGAAGGGAACGCCAGAATAACCCAAGTGATCCGCGATGGTCGTGCAGCCGAACGGTTCGGACGCATGATGGCTGCCGTGGGTGGACCGGTGCATTTCGTTGACACATGGGATCGGTTTTTGCCGGAGGCCAATGTGATCCGGGAAGTTCATGCTCCGCATGGCGGATATGTCTCGTCTATTGATGGCGAGGCGCTGGGCCTCGCAGTCGTGGCCCTAGGCGGTGGGCGCCAGATCGAGAGCGATGAGATTGATCCGGCGGTTGGCTTGTCGGGCATTCTGAGGGTCGGAGATAAGGTGACCAAAGGCGCTCCGTTGGCGGTTGTTCATGCGGGGCGGGAAGATGCGGCGCAAAGGGCTGCGGCGGTGGTACTGGATGCTATTTCGCTGAGTGACGAACTGGTCGCGCAACCGCCGCAAATCCATGAAAGGATCTGCGCATGAGCCGCGCTTTCCTTGTGGTGATGGACTCGGTGGGTATCGGCGGCGCGCCGGATGCCGATCAGTTTTACAACGGCACCAAACCCGATACAGGCGCGAATACATTGGCCCACATAGCACAAGCTTGTGCCGAGGGGCGTGCGGAAGAAGGGCGGAGAGGACCGTTGCAACTGCCCAACCTGGATGCCATGGGGCTTGGGGCGGCGACCCGTCTGGCCTCGGGCGCACCGACGCCGGGCCTTGAGGCCGCGCCGACGGGCTTGTGGGGTTGCGCACGTGAATATTCTCCGGGAAAGGATACGCCCTCAGGGCATTGGGAACTGGCGGGTTTACCTGTGCCATGGGACTGGCGTTATTTCCCGGATCGCCAGCCAGCGTTTCCCGAAACGCTAAGCAAGGCTGCCGCCGAGGCAGCGGGGACCGACGGAATATTAGGCGACTGCCATGCCTCGGGGACGACGATCATCTCAGAACTGGGGGCCGAGCATATACGTACCGGCTGGCCGATCTGCTACACGTCTGCCGATAGCGTATTCCAGATTGCCGCCCATGAAGACAGCTTTGGGCTCGACCGCCTGCTGGATATGTGCCGCACCCTTGCGCCGCGATTGCACGAGATGAAAGTGGGCCGCGTTATCGCCCGGCCGTTTGTCGGAACGCCCGAAAAGGGGTTCACCCGGACAACCAACCGCAAGGATTTTGCCATCGTTCCACCTGAACCCGTTCTTACGAATTGGGCACAGGATGCCGGTCGCCGTGTGCATGCGGTGGGCAAGATTGGCGATATATTTTCAATGCAGGGGATCGACACGCTGCGAAAGGGTTCGGACGCAGAGTTGATGCGTCACCTGTCGGACCTCGTTGATGAGGCGGAAGAGGGCAGCCTGACCTTTGCAAACTTTGTCGAGTTCGACAGTCTGTATGGCCATCGGCGCGATATCAGCGGCTATGCCCGCGCGCTGGAATGGTTCGATCGTGAAATCGGAGTGATTGCGCAAAAACTGCGCCCCGGTGATCTGATGCTATTGACCGCAGACCACGGCAACGACCCCAGTTGGAGTGGCACTGACCACACGCGTGAACAAGTGCCCGTGCTGATCGCAGGGCAGGGCACGGGCGAGATCGGTCCCGTGAACTTTGCCGATATCGCCGCCAGTATAGCGCACCACCTGAACATACCGGCGCAAGGGCCGGGAAGGACTTTTCTATGACAGTCGCTGACCTGCCTAAGATCGAATTACATTTGCACCATGAAGGCGCCGCTCCGCCTAGCTTCATACGCCAACTGGCCCATGAGAAACGAGTGGACCTGAGCGGGATATTCAAACCCGACGGCTCTTATGATTTCCGCGACTTTACCCATTTCCTTAGCGTTTATGAGGCTGCGTGCGAGGTGCTGAAAACGCCCGAAGATTTCCGCCGCCTGACACTGGCCATTCTGGAAGAGAGCGCCGCGAATGGTGTGGTGTATTCCGAAACATTCCTTAGCCCGGATTTCTGCGGCGGTGGCGATTTGCATGCATGGAAGGATTACCTGACTGCGATTCAGGACGCCGCAGACGAGGCCGAGCGCAAATTCGGGATCACCCTGCGTGGTGTCATCACTTGCGTGCGCCATTTTGGACCCGAGCAAGCCAAGGCCAGCGCCCATTGTGCGGCTGAAACTGCAGGTGACTGGATTACCGGATTTGGTATGGGCGGCAACGAATCCGTCGGAATGCAGGGCGATTTCAAATGGGCCTTTGATTGCGCGCGCGAGGCTGGGTTGCGATTGACGACCCATGCCGGTGAATTTGGCGGTCCAGAGAGTGTTCGGGATGCTGTCCGTGATTTGGGGGTCGAGCGCATAGGCCATGGCGTTCGCGCCATCGAAGACCCGGATCTTGTGTACGAGTTAGTTGACCGGGGCATAACGCTTGAGGTCTGCCCGGGTTCAAACGTGGTACTGGGCCTGTTTCCTGATTTTGCCGCACATCCCATCGCTAAATTGCGTGATGCAGGCGTCAACGTCACGGTATCCACTGACGATCCGCCGTTTTTTCATACCACGATGCGGCGCGAATATGAGATGCTGAATGCAGCGTTCGGCTGGCAAGCCGAAGATTTTGCTGCCCTGAATGAAACAGCCCTGAACGCGGCCTTTTGCGATGAAGAGACCCGCGCGCGGGTCAAGAAAAGACTGGAGACATCATGAGCGATCACCTGACCGTCGTCGACCACCCATTGGTGCAGCACAAATTGACGCTCATGCGGGACAAAGGCACCTCAACCGCTGTGTTCCGGCAGTTGCTGCGCGAGATCACGCTTTTGCTGGCTTATGAGGTCACCCGCGAGATGCCGCTGACCACCCGCCATATCGAAACCCCGATGGAAGAAATGGACGCACCCATTCTGGCGGGCAAAAAATTGGCGCTGGTATCGATCCTGCGGGCTGGAAACGGGATGTTGGACGGCGTGCTGGAGCTGATCCCCTCTGCCCGAGTGGGGTTCGTGGGGCTTTATCGGGATGAAGAGACGCTGAAGCCGGTCCAATACTATTTCAAAGCTCCCGAGGGTTTGACGGACCGTTTGGTCATTGCTGTTGATCCGATGCTGGCAACCGGCAACAGCTCGGCTGCGGCCATTGATTTGCTGAAAGAGCAGGGGGCGAAAGATATCCGCTTTCTGTGCCTGCTGGCTGCCCCCGAGGGCGTCGCGCGCATGAAAGAGGCGCACCCGGATGTCAAAATCGTCACGGCCGCGCTGGATCGTGAACTGAACTCAAAGGGTTACATTATGCCTGGACTAGGTGACGCCGGGGATCGGATGTTCGGGACCAAATAGGTGCTATTGCCCGCAGATATTCTGTAGCCGGACCCAATCGCGGTCGGGCAGTACCTGTTCCAAAGTACGACCCGCCATCGGATCGGCTTCTATCAATCCAAGAACGGACTCGCCTGTGATATCAATCGCATAGGCGTATGGGGTCGAGGGCAGAGCGGTCTGTGCAAAAACCGCGAGCAGCACGTCATCGCTTAGCTGCGGCTGTGGACCGGATAGAACCTGCTCGGTGTAGGTGTCCACGATCTCGGGCGTCAATTCGCCGGTGGTCAGCAACCGAAATGCGGCACTCGGGCCTGTACGGTCCAACAGATCGTCCAGCGGTTCCTGCTGAGTTGCCCGCGCGCGCGCGGCTATGATGTATCCGGCGGCAACGGCTGGGTCTTCGTGATCTTCGACCAGTGCCCGGTTTAGCAGTACGGTTCCACCCGGCAGGCTCAGGCTGTCAGGCAGACCTGCTGGTAGGATCACGACTTGGCGGACACCGGTGCGGCGCGCCAGCTGATCCAGCGACGCTTGCGCATCAGGCGAAGAGCAAGCCTTGCCTGATACCCTTTCGAT
This sequence comes from Ruegeria sp. SCSIO 43209, assembly GCF_019904295.1. Taxonomy (NCBI): domain Bacteria; kingdom Pseudomonadati; phylum Pseudomonadota; class Alphaproteobacteria; order Rhodobacterales; family Roseobacteraceae; genus Ruegeria; species Ruegeria sp. SCSIO 43209. The sequence goes on along the minus strand of NZ_CP065359.1, from coordinate 1,946,225 downwards.
CCGCTGCAGGATTGCATCGCCGATTTCTTGTTGCTTGACCTCTGGCACTACCGAAACAACATGGCGCTGCAATGCATTGGGTAGCCAGAACAAAAGCACCGCCAAAACCGCCAGCACAACCCCTGCAACGCTGAGCCAACGCAGCCGTCCGGGATGTGGTCTGGCACGGTCGATGGCGCGCTGCAGCCGGTCAATTGCTTCGATCATTGTGGTTTCAGATTCTGCAAGCTCCAGTGTTTCGCCGGGATCGCCGTCGGGATTGAATATCGCGGGATAGGTTCCGGGGTTTTGTCGCTCTAGCGCCGCCAGCGACCAATGGGTCAGCGCGCTGTCATTGAAGTCAGAAATCGTCAGAGTGGCTTCACCAATCGATACGACTACTTCGCGCCGTTGCTCATCGGGCGAGGGACGCCAAAGACCGGTGGCTTCGATCCGCTGGTACTGTTTGAGTGCGGTCATCGGGTAATGCTGCTCGAATATTATTTTGCGCCAAGCTTAGCATGGCGAAAACCAGCGGCGCAAACCTGTTGCTCAGTGTTTGTGAAATGTGCTGAGTGTGCCGGGTAAGTTTCGAACAGAACGGGCTGATTAAGGGCAGAGGCGCGGATGCAGTCACAACAACAAACCCATTCAATCATGGCGTCGTTGCTGATGGTTGCGGCCATGTCCATTATCGGCGTGATCGACAATTTCGTGATCCGCGTGGCCGAGAGCGTGGGGCTTTGGCAGTTTCACCTAAGTCGCGCCTTACTGATGCTGCCGCTGATCGCGGTGTTGTCGATATTGGGTTTGGGCACCTTAAGACCCCGGCGGATTGGTGTCGTCGCGGTGCGCAGCGTGTTGATCACGCTGGCAATGCTTTTCTATTTCAGCGCGCTGGCATTGATGCCCATCGCTCAGGCGCTTGCCGGGTTATTCACATCGCCGATATTCGTGCTGTTGATTTCGGCCCTTTTGTTGAAGCAGCGCATAGGTCCCTGGCGGATCGTGGCTGTTTTATTGGGGTTTTCGGGAATTCTGTGCGTATTGCAGCCGGACCCGACATCATTTGACGTAAAGACGCTACTGCCAGTCGCTGGTGGCTTCTTTTACGCACTCAGCGCTGTTGTAACGCGCACCCACTGTTCCGACGAAAGCACTGTTGCGCTGCTGGCGGCGATGGTTGTCACACTGGGGCTTGCGGGGGCGATCGGACTGATCTGGCTTGCCCTGTTTCCGGTTGGCGTGCCAGTCGGGCCGGATGGCTTCGCGATGCGCGGTTGGGTTTGGCCGATGCAAGACGCGTTGCCTTGGGTAGTGGTTCAGGCCGTGGGCTCAACAATTGCCGTTTTTATGCTGATCAAAGCCTATCAACTGGGTGAGCCATCATATGTCGCAGTCTTTGAATACTCGGTCATGATATTTGGCCCGCTCTTTGCCTGGGTGGCGTTTGGGCAGTCCGTCGGGCAGATGCAAATTATCGGTATTGGCATGATCGCCTCTGCCGGAGTGCTGCTTGGGTGGCGGGAGCGGCGGATATCCTCGCTACAGCAGGCGGCGCAGTAAGAACGGAATAGAATCGGCTTGTATCCGTCATAGTATCGTTTCGAGATGCATATCAAAGCCCGTTCGGAATACTGATTTGTTTATTCAAAACCAGTAAATTGCGGCGAAACTGGCCTAATTTGGCCTCAAATGTGGCAAAACTAAGTCCAATTGAGGCACAACTCTAAGACCTTCTGAGTTGTTTGAAGGTGCCAAAAGGGGGACGGCACGTGTTAGAGTTAGTGAGTGTTTCGGGGTATTCGAAACGTGAAGTTAAAGGCCGACAGGCCTTTGTGGGACAGGCCGCATCAGCGCGTCGTGGGGGATTGCTGCACGGAACCAAAGTGTCCACAACAGGGGGCTGGAAACGGGTCGAAAGACTAGTTGCAGGCGATCTGGTGCGGACCCGGGACCATGGGTTCAAAGAACTGAGGCGCGTTTGCGTCGACCGGATCGTGGTGCCGGGAGACGAACGCAGGCCCGAGCATCTGCCGATCCTTGTGCCATCCCGAGCAGCTTATAATGGGCGCCCAGTCTGGCTGATGCCGGAACAGGGTATGGCATTGGATCAAGGCAAGCTTGGTGTTGGAATCGAGGGGGTTTCGATCATTCCAGCTCGAACGCTCAGCGGGGTGGGGCGTATTGAGTCCAGCACGCCTGCGCAGTCATTCGATGTCACGTCATTATTCTTTGACGAGGATGAGCTGGTTTTTATCGAGGGCGGATTTCAGGCTTATTGCCCGTCCGGTCGCATGAATACCGGGTCAAGTCGAAACCCTGAGGCCTATGAAGTCGCGGATGCTGAACACGCCGATCTTCTGATCGAGGCCGTGACCGGCAAAGGGAACCTTTCGGCTTTAACCAACCCGTTGGCTGCGTTACCTGCACCCATTCCGCAAGAGCCAATTTTCCCGATCCGACCGGCATTGGGCGTACGTCGACCCGGGCGACCGGGGCGGCCCAATATGCCTGCGCTGTTCCTGCGGCCTGAATGGCAGCTGCAATAGTAGGTGTTTGAGTATGAAGCAGGCGCATGGGCTCATGCGCCTGCTGTCTTTGTTCAGGCGGCCTGTGCTTCGGGGTTGAAGCGGCCATAGAAGCTCTGACCTTTTTCCGCCATCTCGCGCAGCAGCGGCGGGCAGGTAAAGCGCTCACCATAGGCTTCGGTAAGTTGATCGCAGCGTTCGGCGGCGTAGGGCGTACCAATGATGTCCAACCAGCTGAGCGGGCCACCGGACCACGGCGCAAAGCCCCAGCCAAGTATCGCACCCACGTCGCCCTCGCGGATATCTTCCAGAACACCTTCTTCCAGCGCACGGACGGCTTCCAGAACCTGCGCGAACATCAGACGTTCCTGCACTTCGATCAGGTCGGGCTGGTTTGCGGCATGTGGGTATTTGTCCTGCAGGCCCTTCCAATACTCGACACGTTTGCCCTTGTCGTCATAGTCGAAGAATCCTGCATTGGCCTTGCGACCCAGACGACCTTGTTCTTCCATCCAAAAGATCAGATCATCGCCCGGATTTTCCGGGTAAGCGTTGCCCATAGCTGCCTTAGTAGCGCGGGCGATCTTGGCCCCCAGGTCAATCGAGGTTTCGTCGTTCAGCTGAATGGGTCCTACGGGGAAGCCCAACTGACGCGCCGCATTGTCGATCAGAACAGGGCTGACGCCTTCGGTGATCATCCGCAGACCTTCGTTGATGTACGGAATAATGCAGCGGTTGGCGTAGAAGAAGCGCGCGTCATTGACCACGATCGGTGTCTTGCGGATTTGGCGCACATAGTCCAGCGCCTTGGCGACAGCACGATCGCCGGTCTCCTTGCCTTTGATGATCTCGACCAAGAACATCTTCTCGACCGGTGAGAAGAAGTGGATGCCAATGAATTGCTCGGGCCGTACGCTGGCCCTGGCCAGATCTGTGATCGGTAGGGTCGAGGTGTTCGACGCAAAGATGCAATCCTTGGGGATGATCGCCTCGACCTTCTTGGTCATTTCAGCCTTGACGCCGGGGTCTTCGAACACGGCTTCGATGATCAGGTCGCAGCCTTTCAGGTGCTCCAGATCGGGCGTGGCGGTAATGCGGTCCAACAGGGCTTCTTTCTTCTCAGCCGTCGCTTTGCCGCGCTTGATCCTTTTATCCATGTAGCTTTCGCTATAGGCTTTGCCCTTGTCGGCAGCCGCCTGATCGCGGTCGATCAGAACGACCTCCATCCCGGCCTGTGCCGAGACTAGCGCGATACCAGCCCCCATCATGCCGGCACCCAGAACGCCGATCTTCTTGACCCGCTGATCGGGCACGTCCTTGGGCCGCACTGCGCCTTTCTCCAGCGCCTCCTTGTTCAGAAACAGCGACCGGATCATCGCTGACGAAGACGGGTTCATGAGCACGTTGGTGAACCAGCGCGCCTCAATCTTCAAGGCGGTGTCAAAGTCAACCAATGCGCCTTCGTAGATTGAACTCAACAGAGCCTTGGCCGCTGGGAAGGCACCTTGAGTCTTGCCGTTCACCATGGCGCTTGCGCCGACGAAGGTCATGAAACCTGCGGGGTGGTAGGGTGCGCCGCCGGGCATCTTGTAGCCCTTGGCATCCCACGGCTTTACCAGATCAGCTTCCTTGGCGTTCAGTACCCATTCCTTGGCCGCCGCAACCGGATCATCCGCCACCGCGTCGATCAGTTGTGCGCCTTTGGCCTTCTTCGGGTCCATCATCTTGCCTTCAAGCAAGACGGGTGCCGCTGCCATTGCGCCGACCATACGGCTGTAGCGCATGGTGCCGCCTCCACCGGGGAAGATACCCAGCAGAATCTCAGGCAGGCCGATCTTGGATTTCGGATTGCTGGTCATCACACGGTGATGACAGGCCAATGCGATCTCGGTCCCGATCCCTGCGCAGGTGCCGTTGATGGCACAGGCGACCGGCTTGCCGCCTTTTTTGGACTTGGGGTCCATGCCTGCCAGTTCCAGCCGACGCAGGATGTTATGGCCACTCATGACGAAATCGAACAGTGCCTGCGCGGGTTCGTCGCCGGCCTCCTGTCGGATCGTGGCGAGCGTGCTCAAGTCCATGCCGCCTGCAAACGACCCTTCTTTTCCACTGGTGATAACGATGCCCTTGATCTCATCATCCGCCAGCGCCTGATCGATCAGATCACCGACCAGAGTGAAGGCCTCGCGCGACAGGACGTTCATGGATTTGCCGGGAACGTCCCAGGTGATGAAGGCGACGCCATCGGCGTCTTTGCTGAGGGTGAAATCAGTCATTGTCATCTCCAATCTGGTCAGCCGTCAGCGGGCTGCCATCCTTGCGAGTGAAAGAGAATCCGTTCTCATCATCTTTCACCATCATGTCTATATCGCTGTAATAGCCGGTCTCGGTCGGGGTCCGGGTGCCCACCACCAGAAAGGTTGCGGGCGTGTCGGTTTTGTTCACAAGGTGATGGCCATTGGCCTCACCTGCAGGCCAAGCGGCGCAGTCACCGGGCAGCATCTCATGCTCGCCATCATCATCGATCAGAATGCATTTGCCGCTGAGCATGATGGCAAACTCGTCCTGCTCCATGTGGTAATGGCGCAGCGAGGATAGCCCCGAGGGCTCCAAACGTACGATGTTGACCCCGTATTGGGTCAGCCCGCCTGCATCTCCGACGCGCTGGACAAAACGACCCGCGGTGGCCTCGGCTAACTTGCCGGGATAAGATGAACCGCCTTTGAACGGTATCTGAGAAAGATCCAGTTTGGGCATCAGACGCGCTCGATAATTGTTGCCGCGCCCATACCGGATGCGATGCAGAGTGTGGCCAGACCGGTTTCCTTGTCCTGACGCTCAAGCTCATCCAGCAGCGTACCGATAATCATCGCGCCGGTTGCACCCAGCGGGTGACCCATCGCGATCGAGCCGCCGTTCACGTTCACCAGCGCCGGATCGACGTCGAACGCCTGCTGGAAGCGCAGCACGACCGAGGCGAAGGCTTCGTTTACTTCAAACAAGTCCAAATCGCCGATCTTCATGCCGTTATCGGCCAGGATCTTCTCGGTCACCGGAACCGGGCCGGTCAGCATGATGGTCGGGTCGGTGCCGATCTTGGCAGTCGCCTTGATACGGGCGCGCGGCTTCAGGCCGTATTTCTCACCAAACTCCTTGTTGCCGATCAGAACAGCCGCCGCCCCGTCCACGATGCCCGAGCTGTTGCCCGCGTGGTGGATGTGGTTGATCCGCTCAAGATGCGGGTATTTGATCATCGCCACCTTGTCGAACCCCGGCATCTGTTCACCCATCATCTGGAATGACGGGTTCAGCGCGCCAAGGCTCTGCATATCTGTTCCGGGGCGCATATATTCGTCGCGGTCCAGAATGGTCAGGCCGTTCTGATCTTTGATTGTGATGACCGATTTCTCGAACCGGTTGTCCTCCCACGCCGCTGCAGCGCGTTTCTGAGATTCAACGGCCAGCGCATCCGCGTCATCGCGGCTGAAACCATATTCGGTCGCGATAATATCTGCCGAGATACCCTGCGGCACAAAATAGGTCTCCATCGCCAGCGAGGGATCAACCGCAATTGCCGCACCGTCGCTGCCCATGGCCACGCGACCCATCATCTCCACGCCACCAGCGATATAGGCTTCACCCGCGCCGCCCTTCACCTGGTTAGCCGCTAGATTTACCGCTTCCATACCCGAGGCACAAAACCGGTTGATCGCAAGACCGGGAATCGATTCATCCAGATCCGAGGCCAGTACCGCCGAGCGTGCCAGACAGCCGCCTTGCTCCATCACTTGTGTGACGTTTCCCCAGATCACGTCTTCAACGGCGTGGCCTTCCAGATTGTTGCGTTCTTTCATCGCGTTGAGGGTCAGTGCGGACAGGCGCACCGACGTTACTTCGTGCAGGCTGCCATCCTTGCGGCCCTTGCCGCGCGGCGTGCGCAAGGCGTCATAGATATAGGCTTCTGTCATGGGGTCTTCTCCTTAAGCTCGATCCGACGGGTTGCCGGGCATCAGGTCATAGGGGTGTTTCCAGCCGGGCTGTTCGCTGAGACGCGTCAGCCAGGCGTCAATGTTGGGCCAGTCGGCGCGATCAAAGCCGAATGGTTCTGGGTAATAGAGATAGCCACAGCAGCTGATATCAGCATTTGTTACCCTGTCGCCAACGATCCAATCACGGCCATCAAGATGAGCGTTCAGCGTCTGATAGGCTGCTTTCAACCGGCCTTGATTGAACGCAATCACATCCGGGTTGCGGTGCTGTTCCGGCAGGAAGTTGATCAGAAATCGGGTCAGTCCGGCCATCGAGCTAAGCTTGTGATTGTCCCATAGAACCCAGCGGAAGATGTCATAGTTCTCATCACGATCCTTGCCGCCGAATTTGCCGGACTTCTCGGTGACATAGGCCTGAATTGCGCCAGACTGACTGGTGCGAAAATCGCCATCGACCAGTACGGGTGCTTCGCCCATTTCGTTCACTTCGGCCCGGAATTCAGGGGTGCGCGTTGCGCCGTTGAAAAAGTCGACAAAGACCGCCTCCCACTCCAGACCCGACATCTCAAGCGCCAGAGCGGCTTTGTAGCTGTTTCCGCTTTCACCGAAGCAATGCAGTTTGATGGTCATTTGGGCGCCCCTCCCAAGGCGTATTGCGCGTTCAGCGCTTTCTTGCGTCCAGCTCGGAGTTGAAGATGCGCAATCTGTGCGTCAGGTTCTCGTGATCAATCACGCTATTGAAATTCTCGAACAGGAACGACAAAGCCTCACCTTCATCCAATCCCGCCTCTCGCGCGAATCCGCGGAGTTTGCGATAGCCATCCTCGGTCATGGCGACGGGAAAGCGGCGGGTCAGGCGAAAGCGTTTTGGCATCTTGTCTCCTCCAAGGGTGGGTTCGGGCTACGACGCCCGAGCCCACACTGAGATCAGAAGTTCGCTGCGTCCAGCGCCATTACCGTGTCCGCTCCGGTTTGGATGCGCGCCAAATGCATGGCTGTCGCGGGCAAGCGACGGGCCATGTAGAAGCGACCGGTATTGATCTTGGTCTCGTAGAACTCTTTGTCCGAGGCGCCACCATCCAGCGCTTCGCGAGCGGCTTTCGCCATCTGAGCCCACATCAGGCCCAGGCAAACATGACCAAACATGTGCATGAAGTCATACGAACCGGACAGCGCGTTGTTAGGGTTCTTCATGCCTTCCTGCATGAAATACATGCCAGCGGCTTGCAGGTCCTTGGACGCGGCCTTCAGCGGTTCGATGAACGCTTTGTTATAAGCTTCATCCTTGCCGGCATTTTCCTTGCAGAAGGTTTTAACCATCTCAAAGAACGCCATGACATGCTTGCCGCCATCCTGCGCCAGCTTCCGGCCGACAAGATCCAACGCCTGAACGCCGTTTGCCCCTTCGTAGATCATCGCGATGCGGGCGTCGCGGGTGTATTGCGACATGCCCCATTCTTCGATGTAGCCATGGCCGCCATAGACCTGCTGCGCCTGAACGGTCATGTCGTAGCCTTCATCCGTCAGGAAGCCCTTGATGACCGGTGTCAGCAGCGAGATCAGCCCGTCCGCATCCTTGTCACCCGAGCGGTGCGCCTTGTCGATCATGGTTGCGCCCCACAGGATGAATGCGCGTGCGCCCTCGGTGAAGCTTTTCTGATCCATCAGGTTGCGGCGAATGTCGGGGTGTACGATCAGCGGATCGGCGGGGCCGTCCGGGTTCTTCACACCTGTTACGTCGCGGCCCTGCAGGCGGTCTTTGGCGTATTCGACGGCGTTTTGATACGCTGCCTCGGCCTGAGACAGTCCTTGCATGCCCACACCCAGACGCGCTTCGTTCATCATCGTGAACATGGCGCGCATGCCTTTGTGTTCGTCGCCCAGCAGCCAGCCGGTGGCCTCGTCATAGTTCATGACGCAGGTCGAATTGCCGTGGATGCCCATCTTTTCCTCGATCTTGCCGACCGAAACACCATTACGCTCGCCAGGAGTACCGTCTTCGTTCACGATAAACTTCGGGACAATAAACAGCGACACACCTTTGATGCCCTCGGGTCCGCCTGGAATTTTGGCCAGCACCAGGTGAATGATGTTGTCGGCCATGTCGTGATCGCCCGCCGAGATAAAGATTTTCTGACCGGAAATCTTGTAGCTACCGTCGCCCTGAGGTTCCGCCTTGGTGCGCATCAGGCCCAGATCGGTACCGCAATGCGGTTCGGTCAGGTTCATGGTGCCGGTCCATTCGCAGCTGACCATGTTGGGCAGGTACGTGTTCTTTTGCTCATCCGAACCATGCGCGAGGATTGCCGAGGCTGCGCCGTGGGTCAGGCCCTGATACATCACAAACGCCTGGTTCGCGCCCGAGAACATTTCGCCCACCGCAGTACCCATCACATAAGGCATGTTCTGGCCGCCATACTCTTCCGGCATGTCGAGGCCAGTCCAGCCGCCTTCTTTCATCTGCTCGAAGGCATCTTTGAAACCTGTTGGGGTGTACACAATCCCGTTTTCCAACCGGCACCCTTCGATGTCCCCAACCACGTTCAGCGGGTGCAACACATTGGTGGCAACTTTGCCCGCTTCTTCCAGAACCGCGCCGGTAAACTCGGCCTCCAGTTCATCATAGCCGGGGATATCCGACTGCGAGACTTTCAGAACATCGTGCAGGATGAACTGCGTATCTTTGGTTGGCGCGTTATAGACGGGCATGTGAAGCTCCCTTAATTCATATGTCCGAAAGGCCGGGCTTATTCGGCGGCCTTCTTTTCCTGTTTCATCGAGGCGATAACCTTTTCGCCCCAGCGCAACTGCTCTTTTAGTTCGTCAATGGCCTGCGTCAGCTCTTCGCGGCGCGATTCCATGTCAGCAAGGCGCTCGCACGCGATTTCATAAGTGCGGGACATCTGGGTCAGCTGCTGGTCACCCACGTGGTACAGGTCCAGAAGCTGGCGGATCTCTTCGAGGCTGAAGCCAAAGCGCTTGCCGCGCAGGATCAGTTTCAGGCGTGCACGATCCCGTTTGGTGAACAAGCGCTTTTGGCCCTCGCGGATCGGAAACAAAAGCTCTTTGGCCTCGTAGAACCGCAATGTGCGGGGCGTGACATCATAGGTCTCGCACATTTCGCGGATGGTCAGCAGATCTTCGGTCATGGTTCAAACTCTCATCACTGGCGTCATGCAATCTGAGTTGCGCAGTCGATGAGCGTTTTACAACACACAAGTGACGTTTACGTAATGCGGACGCTGCGTCACAAAATAGTTGACGTAACATCCAGTCGCGTAAGTAGGGGTTTCGGCAATTTTCTTGCCGTAGGGGAAGGGGCTATTTCAGCAGGCCGACGGTCTGATCGCGCAATTGCTGAAGCGCATCCATTGCTTCATCCAACTGCGCGCGCTGCTGGCGCAGCTCTTCCATTTGACGATCGGCCATCTCGATAAAGGTCGCCATCTGCGCCTGATTGCCCTGATCTTCGTAGATCAGCAGCCACTGACGAATCTCTTCCAAAGGAAATCCAAACTTTCGACCACGCATGATCAGTTTCATCCGGGCGCATTCACGAGGCCCGTAAAACCGCGACCTGCCTTCACGGTCAGGCTGCAGCAATTCGATGTATTCGTAATAGCGCAGGGTGCGTGGGGTCACGTCGAACTCGGCGCACATTTCTTTGAATGACAAACGGGTGTCGGACATTCCGGGTCTCCTTGGCAGCAACCTAGGGCGTCGTTGCGGCAAGCGCAACAGGTGGGCTTGCCCTTGGTGTAAACGCAGGCCCATAAAGGGGCAGGTACAAGGACAGGACCCAACCCCATGGCCGATAAGACAGTTTTAGCGCGCCAGTTCATCGAGGCGATTCCGCACGCCAAGGCCTTGGGGCTTGATCTGACCCACATCGGAGAGGGCGAGGCTGAAATCTCGATGCCCTATAACGAGCAACTGATCGGCGATCCTCGGACTGGCGTGATCCATGGCGGGGCTGTGTCGGCCATGCTGGATACCTGTTGCGGTGCCGCAGTGATGAGCCACCCCTCAGCCCCGGGAGGAACCGCCACCATCGATCTGCGTATTGATTACATGCGGGCCGCAACGCCGGGTCAAAGTATCCGGACCCGCGCGACCTGCTATCACATCACGCGCAACGTGGCTTTTGTGCGGGCGACGGCGACGGATGATGACAGCGACCGTCCCGTTGCCACCGCTTCAGGTGCCTTCACCGTGGAGGGTCGCTAAGATGGCAAGACCTCGCCCAGAACCTATGCAGGTGGTCAAGCAACGCCGTGATGCCGCATTGACCGCGCTGGTCGAAGGTGTGCCGTATATTCGGTTCCTTAATATAACATTCGACCGGCGGGGGGACGAACTGACAGGCGTTCTGAATTTCGATGAGAAGTTGATCGGTAATCCTTTTCTACCCGCTATCCACGGTGGGGTGACAGCGGCGTTTCTGGAAGTCACTGCCGTAATCACGCTGAGTTGGGAACATATGTTTCCCAGGATTGAAAGCGGTGAGATCGGTGCGGAGGACATCCTGACTGACGTGAATATCCGCTTTCCCAAAACCATCGACTTCACGGTCGACTACCTGCGGTCTGGCCTGCCGCGAGACGCCTATGCGCGCGCTTTCATCAATCGCTCGGGTCGACGTTATGCCTCTGTCCGGGTCGAAGCCTGGCAAGACAATCACGCCAAACTCTTTGCGCAAGGTACGGGGCACTTCCTGATGCCGCAATCTCCGACATCGAAAGACTAAGGATGGAGGACGCCTCAGCGCCCATTACCCATCGGCGCGTTTTGAAAATCGCGTTGCCGATCGTGCTGTCGAACGCGACCGTACCGATCCTCGGGGCAGTGGATACCGGCGTTGTCGGTCAGATGGGGCAGGCCGCCCCCATCGGGGCTGTGGGCATGGGTGCGGTGATCCTGTCTGCGATCTACTGGATTTTCGGCTTTCTGCGGATGGGCACCACCGGGCTGGCGGCACAGGCGCGCGGTGCAGGTGACACTGCAGAAACCGGAGCGTTGCTCATGCGAGGCTTGCTGCTGGGCGGAACAGCAGGATTGGTCTTCATTGTCGCGCAGGTTTGGGTATTCCTTGGAGCTTTTGCACTGTCGCCCGCCAGCGCCGAAGTCGAGTCTCTGACGCGCGCCTATCTGGAGATTCGCATCTGGGGCGCTCCGGCCACGATTGCCCTTTATGCGGTGACAGGCTGGCTGATCGCAGTCGAACGCACGCGAGGTGTATTCATCCTGCAGATATGGATGAATGGGCTGAATATAGCGCTGGATCTATGGTTTGTGCTTGGCCTGGGCTGGGGTGTCGAGGGCGTTGCCATCGCGACACTGATTGCCGAGTGGACGGGTCTTGCCCTGGGTTTGTGGCTTTGTGGTGATGCGTTTGGCGGCAAGCAATGGCGGGATTGGCCGCGTATTTTTGATGCCGCACGGCTGCGCCGGATGATGCAGGTGAATGGCGATATCATGGTGCGCTCGGTTCTGTTGACCGGAGCATTCACCACGTTTTTGTTTGTCGGTTCCGATCTGGGCGACGTGAATTTGGCGGCCAATCAGGTGTTATTGCAGTTTCTCGAAATCACCGCATTCGCTTTGGACGGATTTGCTTTCTCGGCTGAAGCTCTTGTCGGAGGAGCCGTCGGTGCTCGCGACCGCCGGAAGGTCCGGCGCGCGTCGGTCATGGCTTCGCAATGGGGCGTTGGCGGGGCCATCGGGCTTGGGCTGGTGTTTTACCTGGCAGGGCCCGCGCTGATCGATCTGATGTCGACATCGCCTGATGTTCGGGCGACGGCACGCGAATATCTGATCTGGGCCGCTCTGGCACCGGTCATCGGAGTGGCAAGCTGGATGTTCGACGGCATCTATATCGGGGCCACCTGGACCCGCGATATGCGTAATGCGATGATCCAGTCAGTCGCGCTGTACGTGGTTGCGTTGTTCGTGCTGGTGCCGACGATGGGCAATCATGGTCTTTGGGCCGCGCTGATGGCGTTGAACATCGCACGGGGCCTTACGCTTGGTTGGCGCTATCCGCGACTTGAGGCACAGATCGCCTAAAGCAAGTCCAGCAGGTTCTCGGGCGGGCGTCCGATAGCGGCTTTGTCGCCCGCGATGGCCAGCGGACGCTCGATCAGGATCGGGTGTTCGGCCATGGCCTGAACAAGCTTCTCATCGGGCGAGGTCTTGGCCAGGCCAAGCTCTTTGAACGTTTTCTCTCCGGTGCGCATCATGCTGATCGCCGGGATAATCAGCTTGGCCAGAACCGTCCGGATTTCATCGGCCGAGGGCGCGTCTTCGAGGTATTTGCGCACCTCAGGATCTGCGCCGTTTTCCTGCAGCAACGCCAACCCCGCGCGGGATTTGGAACAGCGCGGATTGTGCCAATATTCGATCATAGCCAGTCCTCTCGTTTACTGCCCACCGCTTGCGCGACCGAATCGAAGCCGTCGCGCTCCAGCAGCGTGTCCAACCCCTGTGCGATGTCAGCGGCCAGGGAAATCCCGCCATAGACCATCGCCGTGTAGAACTGCACTGCGGACGCTCCGGCGCAGATCTTGGCATAGGCCTGTTCTGCCGTGCTGATGCCACCGACCCCGATCAGCGGGATATCTGCGCCCGTCAACTGGCTGAGCTGCGCCAGCACCCGCGTCGATTTCTCGAACAACGGCGCGCCGGACAGGCCTCCGGCCTGATCCTTGTGCGCACTGCGCAGGCCATCGCGCGACAGCGTGGTGTTGGTGGCGATCACCGCGTCCACGCCGGTTTCACGGGCGACAGCGGCGATATCCTGCAATTCGTGCTCAGTTAGATCCGGGGCGATCTTCAGGAAGATAGGGATCGGGCGTGGCAGGGCGTTTCGGGTTTCGATCACACCGCTCAGCAGCGCAGTTAGCGCTGCTTTGCCCTGTAAATCTCGCAGCTTTTCGGTGTTGGGTGAAGACACGTTGACGGTGGCAAAGTCCAAATGCGCAGCGCAATGGGCAAGCACTTTGGCGAAGTCTCTGGGGCGATCATCACTGTCTTTGTTGGCCCCGAGGTTCAGACCGATCACCGCGTCCTTGGGACGCTGCGCAAGACGCGTGGCCATGACTTCCATACCTTCATTGTTGAAGCCAAAGCGGTTGATCGCCGCGTGGTCTTCGGTCAGGCGGAAGAGGCGCGGTTTAGGGTTGCCTGGCTGTGGGCGGGGTGTCACCGCACCCACTTCGATAAACCCGAATCCGGCGCGCGAGAGCGGGGCCAGCGCCTCGCCATTCTTATCATACCCCGCAGCCAGTCCGACGGGGTTGGGCAAATCCAGACCCGCGACTCGGGTCTTCAGCCGGTCCGATGTGACCGGCCCAGGCGTCGGTGCAAGCCCCGAGGTCAGGGCCTTGATCGAAAGCCCATGCGCGGTTTCCGGGTCAAGACGGTGCAGCGCAGCGAGCCCAAGTTTTTCGGTCAGTTTCATCCGAAGGAATCTCCACCCTCTGTCGGCGCGCAACGTATCAGGCGCGAGGTTTCAACGGCGGCCTGCCGGTGTATCACCGCGGCGCGATAGGCAGGGTCGGTCACCATCTCAAGAAATGCGTGGGCGGTGGGGTAGCGGGCGATGAACACAGCATCCCAAGCCTCATTTTGTGGACCGATCAGCATAGTCTGAAATGCGCCGCGCCAAAGGATCGACGCTCCTATGCGGGCGACGATAGGCGCGGTTTCAGACCCGTATTTGCCATAGGCCTGTGCGCCGGTCAGATGTGCGCCGGCCAGCGCGTGATCGGACGGATACTGAGCTGTTTCGCGAAACTTCACCAGATTGAGCATCTCGATAGGATGGTCTCGATCGAGGGCCTTAAACGCCTCGAACTGTTCGCGTTCGGGATCGATGAAGCGTGTCATTCCATCTCCTGCGGGAACTGGTGCGCCTGACCGTCAAAGGGCAGTTCGCGTGACCAGACCACATCCGACATTTTAATCTGGCGGTAGAGATGGGGGAACAATGCGCCACCACGCGAGACCTCCCATTTCAGATCATCGCCCATTGCTTGGCTATCACAGGCCAAGAGGGTCAGGCCCTCGACCCCGGCAAAGTGCTTGGCAGCGGTTTCAGCGGCCTGTTCTGCGGTTGAGAAATGAACATATCCATCCAACACATCAATCGGTGCACCATCCGAAGCCCCTTGTGCCTGCAGGTTTGCCCATTCATCGGCGCGGAAGATCTTGTAAATCAGCATGAAGTCCTGATGCCCCGCACGACAGGTAGAATCAAGCCGGATTTCCCCCTTTGACTCTTCGCCACGCAACGCGCACCATCGCGCAAAACAATCATAGGGAGTTTCACGATGTTCACCCGTTTTCTGGCTTCGGCTGCGGTATTGGGGCTAAGCGCCGGTATGGCGGCTGCCGAATACAAGCTTACGATTCTGCATACAAACGATTTCCACTCGCGCTTTGAGCCGATCAACAAGTACGACAGCGCCTGTGGCGACGAAGACAATGCCGAAGGCAAGTGCTTTGGTGGATCGGCGCGCCTTGTGACGGCAGTCGAAGAGGCCCGCGGACGGGCCGATAACTCGATCCTCGTTGATGGGGGCGACCAGTTCCAGGGCTCGCTGTTCTATACCTACTACAAGGGTAAGGTTGCGGCTGAGTTCATGAACAAGCTGGGCTATGACGCCATGACTGTGGGCAACCATGAATTCGACGATGGCCCTGAGGTGCTGCGCGGCTTCATCGACTCGGTCGATTTCCCGGTGCTGATGTCCAACGCCGATTATGCGGATGAGGAACTGCTGACCGACAAGATCAAGAAATCGGCTGTGATCGAAGTGGGCGGCGAAAAGATCGGTCTGATCGGACTGACACCGGAAGACACGCACGATATCGCGTCACCCGGTCCAAACATCACCTTCTCTGATCCAGTTCCTGCCGTTCAGGCTGAGGTCGACAAGCTGACCGGCGAAGGTGTGAACAAGATCATCGTTCTCAGCCACTCAGGCTATGGCGTCGATCAGCGCGTGGCGCAGGAGACCACGGGCGTTGACGTGATCGTGGGTGGGCATTCGAACACATATCTTTCGAACACATCCGACAAGGCCGCCGGGCCGTACCCGACCGTCGTAAACGGGGTGCAGATCGTTCAGGCCTATGCCTATGGCAAGTTTCTGGGTGAATTGAATGTGACATTCGATGATGACGGAAATGTTGTATCCGCTGAGGGTGAACCGCTGATCATGGACAATGCGGTGACCGAGGATCAGGCCGCGCTGGACCGCATCGCCGAGCTGGCCGTTCCGCTGGATGAAATTCGCAACAAGGTTGTCGCGGAAGCGTCAGCTTCGATTGAAGGCGACCGGTCCGTTTGTCGCGTGCAGGAATGTGAAATGGGCAATCTTGTTGCGGATGCCATGCTGGCGCGGGTTGCCGATCAGGGCGCCCAGATTGCGATTGCGAACTCGGGTGGGCTGCGCGCCTCGATCGATCCGGGTGAGGTGACCATGGGTGAGGTGCTGACAGTTCTGCCGTTCCAGAACACGCTCTCGACCTTCGAGATCAGCGGTCAGGGCGTGATTGATGCTCTTGAAAACGGGGTGAGCCAAGTTGAAGAGGTCAAAGGCCGCTTCCCTCAGGTGGCAGGAATGACATTTACCTGGGATCCATCGGTTGCCCCGAATGAGGGCCGGATTGTTGAGGTCATGGTCGCCAAGGATGGCGGTTTCGAAGCTATTGATCCAGCTGCGACATATCTGGTGGTGACAAACAACTATGTCCGCAATGGCGGCGATGGTTACTCTGTGTTCTCAGGTGATGACAAGAACGCCTATGATTTCGGGCCTGATCTGGCGGATGTTACGGCGGAATATCTAGCCGAGAACGCCCCGTATCAGCCTTATCTGGACGGGCGCATCAAACAGAAGTGATGTGACCGGAGAAGCAAAAAAAAGGCCGTCTCTCGGGGCGGCCTTTTTTTGGTCAATCGAACCTGTATTCGGGCCACAATGCCTGATCCAGCCCATCCAACATCGGCTGAATTTGATCCGCAACCTCTTGCCAGCCACCAATTGACCCGGTTGAGATTTTCTTGCGCACCTGATCGGTGCTGGCGGTGCGGACTTTCCGGGTATTTTTCTCAGGGGTCATCATCCGCTCATCCCAGTCGATACCGCAGAAGGCGGCGACTTGCTGGATACAGGTTTTGGGGTCGACTACCAGGTCCTCATATCGAACCGTCAGAATACGATCACCGAACAGCTTTTCCCAATGAGAAAGATAGCACCGGTACAGGTTGGCTGAGTGGGCAATCGATTCAAGATTGGATGCATAGCGCATACCCGGTGAGTGAAAACGCCTGATCCATTTTGATAGCCCCACATCCCTTGGATCGCGCAACATGTTGATCACGCGGGCATTCGGGAACGCTGACATTATGAAGCCGAGCCGCTGATAGTTATGTGGCATCTTGTCAACGAATGCAGTCGAACTTTCGGGTAAGGGTGGCATCAGCCTGCGAAACTCTGCTGCACATTCAGCAGCTGCGTCTGCGTCAAATGGTTTGCCGCTCTCTCTGACCTTCTGGGATAATTCACCTGCAATCGTCAGCTCTCCGCAGCCGGCGATATCCGGTGCCGAACTAAGCATCATTTCCATCAGTGTTGTGCCTGATCGTGGCTGTCCGACTACGAATATCGGCTTGGGCCCATCGCTTACGCCTGCAGTCGCAGGAGGTACATTCAGGGGAAAAAACGTGCTGATTTCTTTGTACCGTTTCTCTTCTTGCGTGCTGTCATACGGATTCACGTTGTGTTGAATGGCATTGGCCCGCGCAAAGTGGGGGAGCGCCGAGAACAGCCCATCAAGTTTGGAGATCAAGTGCGCCTTTGCGAATTCAAGCACCGAGTTGGCGTGATCACTTTCTGAAATTGCGGTGTCGACAGCACGCGCAAGGCTCTCGGCATGGTCATTGTCCACCATTAGAGACATTTGGTAGAGCGCCGCCGCGCAAAACTTGTTTCTCTCAAGTACAGCGCGCAAAATGGTTTTTGAGCCCTCTTTGTCGCCCGATTGATACAAGTCTACGGCTTTTGACAATGCGATTTTTTCATTTTCAGGTGCGATCCCATAAGCGCGGGCAATGTCCTGAGAGCTGTGATCGGAGAATCCGACCTCTCCGTAGGCGCGGGCCCGCAACCAAAGCAAATCTGCATTGTTAGGGTCTTTTTCCAGTTTGTTCGTCGTATGGTCGATGATCAGGCGCCAATTCTGTCCCTTGAGCTGAATTTCATCAATGACGCGGACCAGTTCTTTGTTATTCGGGAAGCGTTCAAGTTTCTGCTCGGCATAAGACAGCGCACGCGGAATTTGACCTGTCTGCATTAACGCGTTGGCGAGGTTTTCGACAAATTGAGCATCGTCCGGTTTCATTCGCGATGCTTCAGCGAAGTGTGGAATGGACTGCTTGTACCGCTTCATCTCGGTCAGGACAAAGCCTGCGATTGCTTGGTAATCGGCATCCTTGGGGTGTTTCTTGATGCCAAGCTGCGCTTTTTTCAAGGCCTGCGGCAACTTCCCTGTCTCCAGATCGGCCAATGCTTTGCTCTTGAGGGAATTTGCGGTCTGCTGTGCCATTTGTGCGCACGTCCCATGCCAATAAGAAACCAGTATCGATGGTTCATTACCCAAGCGAAGATGGTTTGCAATGGCTGTTCCGTATTATGGTCTGGTACCTTCAACAGCGGCTAGGGTTTTCTTCCGGCACCATGCGGGATAGACCGTTGATATGGTTTTGAAAGTCTCCAGCCTGCAGCAATTCTACAACCACACGTTTGATACGATTGTCGACGTGCGTAGCCCGGCTGAGTTCGCCGAAGACCATATGCCGGGCGCTATCAATCTGCCGGTTCTGGACAATGAAGAACGCGCATGGGTCGGTACCATCTACGTCCAGCAAAGCCCGTTTCTGGCCCGCAAGCTGGGTGCTGCGCTGGTGTTTCGCAACGCGGCAGGCCATATCGAGGATCACCTGAGCCATCATGAGGGCGACTGGAAACCGCTGGTCTATTGCTGGCGTGGCGGGCAGCGATCAGGATCATTTACCTGGATGTTGCAACAAATCGGCTGGCGCGCCGAGGTGGTTGAAGGCGGCTATCGCAGCTATCGCCGACTGGTAAAGCAGTTCCTCTATGATGAAGTGTTGCCATATCGATTGGTCGCGCTGGATGGTTATACCGGGACGGCCAAGACAGACCTGTTGGGCCATCTAAAGGCGCAAGGCGCGCAAGTGCTGGACCTTGAAGGGCTGGCCAATCACCGAGGCTCATTGTTGGGCGAAATGCCGGGTGGGCAACCCAGTCAGAAAGCCTTCGAATCCGCGCTCGCCGCTTCCTTGGGCGAGCTGGATGCAGCGCGTCCGGTGGTTGTTGAAGCAGAATCATCCAAGATCGGAAACCTGATCCTCCCGCCCAGCCTGTGGTCGGCCTTGTGTTCTGCACCTCGCATCCAGATCACAGCACCGATTGCTGCGCGCACCGCGTATCTGGTGTCTGCTTATGATGACATCCTGTCGGATAGCGAACGGCTGCGTGATCGATTGTCTCCACTGCGCATTCACCGCGGCCATGAAGTTGTGGATGGTTGGCTGGAAATGATCGATGCCGGCGACAAGCGTGGACTGACACAGGCATTGATGGAACAGCATTACGACCCGGCCTATGCCAAATCGCGTAAGGCGCAGCGTGCCGAAGTGATCGCGCAGATTGAGGCACCGTCACTTGATGATACCGGGCTGTCGGCGACGGTGGCTCGGATTAAGAATGTTCTGGATCAGCTTTGAACACGCAGGCCCGATGTAGCGTCGATGTGACCAATCAGGGCGGCAGGGTAACCGGCGGCGCGTAGTTCCGAGCATACTTGCTCGGCTTTGTTGGCATCGACGGCCGCCAAGAGACCTCCCGCAGTCTGAGGATCGAATAATAAATCCGCCTTGCCGCCGGTCGGAAGGCCTGGGGCGATGGCACGGTTGTCGGTGTAGATTGTAGATCGAATGCCCTGATCACTGAGCTCTGCCGCACCTTCCAGAGCTGGAATCGCGTCCAAAGACAGGGTTGCCCCGCAGCCAGACGCTTCGCATACCCCTTGCAGGTGACCCGCCAGACCAAAACCGGTGACATCCGTCATCGCATGGGCATTTTTCAGGATGCGGGACGCCTCACCCTGTGGCTGTATCATTTGCGCGAAAGCTGCCGCGACCCAGGCGCCTTCCGCCTTGCCCGCCATTTCGGCCGCCATCAAAACACCGCTGCCCAACGGCTTTGTCAGGATCAAAGCATCATTAGGTTTTGCGCCACCCAGCGTGATCGGTTCAGCATCACAGAGCCCGGTCAGAGTGAACCCGATCGTCATTTCGTCACCCATTGAGCTATGGCCGCCGACGATCTCAGCCCCGGCTTGGTGCATGACGTCGCTGGCAATATGCATGATCTCAGCCATTGTGCGCTGCTGCAGCTCAGCTGACATGCGCGGCAGGATGATCGTTGCTGTCGCAGCCTGCGGACGAGCGCCCATTGCCCAGATATCACCAAGCGCGTGGACAGCGGCGATACGCGTCATCAAGGCGGGATCGTTGGTGAAGCTGCGTAAGTGATCCGATGTCATAACCTGTCGCGTGCCACCGGTTAACAGCACCGACGCATCGTCACCGGGCAGGGGTGTAATGTCGGGCCTGTCGAGCTGCGGCAACTCCTGCAATGCGGCCTGCAAAGCGCCTCGACCCACCTTTGCACCACACCCGCCGCACATTGGTTTTTCTCCCAACGCCTCTTGCAGCCCTGCTGCGTGATGACGGGGCAATGCGGTGGTGAGCATTTGGGGCAGTTCACGGAATCGGTTCATGAACTTCTGATCGATATGGTTTTTCCATTGCCACATAAGCGGTCCGCTGAACGATGTTCCCAATCGTTCGGCCAGTGCGGATTTTCCACCCAGAGAGATGAGTTTCAGGTAATCCTTCTGCGGCACGTAACGCCGCATACTCCCAGACCCTAGCGCGGCGCGCAAATTGTCATACAGTATTGGTGCCTCGCGCACTGCGTAGACCCCTGCCTTGGGGCGCGGGTTCTCGGACAGGTGGGCGCAATCTCCAGCGGCGAAAATCGCCGGATCGCTGGATTGCAGAGACGCGTTCACTTTGATGAAACCGTCATGCAGCGCGAGGCCGGTATTGGATATCCACTCATAGGGCCGCGCGCCTGCAGCACCGGTGATGAAATCGGCCGGTATCTGGCGACCGTCCGTTAGCTCGATTTCGCCCGCAGAAATCTTCTGGATTGATGCGTTTTCCAGAACTTCGATCCCCAGGTGCGCCATCGCCTGCCGGATGGTAGCGGATGCCTTCGGGACAGTCGCTGTCAGGGCTGTTGCACTGTCGATCAACGTAACCTGCGCTTCACGTCCTCTGGAACGCAGTGCATGGGCCATCGCCATGACTAGCTCTACTCCCGCAACGCCACCACCGATCACGGCGACCAAGGCGCGGCCCGTCCCTGAAAGATAGCTTTGCCACTGCGCGGCGAAGAGGCCGAGCGGCTTGGCCGGAACGGCATGCTCGGCGAATCCCGGCAATGCTGGCATATCCGAGGTGATCCCGACATTGACCGAGGCCACATCAAACGCCACCGGCGGGCGTCCGGGCACATGGATTTGGCGTGTGTCCGGGTCGATACCTTCAACTGCGCCCAGTATCACCCGCGTACCGGCAAAGCGGGCCAGACGCACCAAATCAATATCAAGCTCCCACCGCTGATAGTGACCAGCGACAAATCCTGGCAACATGCCCGAATAGGGTGCGGTGGGACCGGGGTTTATCACCGTAACCCGCGCGCCGGACAGTGGTTTCATACCCCATTTGCGCAGCAGTAGCGCGTGCGTGTGTCCTCCGCCTATCAGAACCAGATCGCGGGTTAGGGGCAGCAGAGGTTTGTGCATAGGTCTCAGTTCGTACTGTGGTCCGGGACGTCCTCGACCTGTTCGACCGCGTGGGTGGCCCAAAGCTCATCCTCGCCTGCGTCTGGTAGATCACTGGGTTTTTCATGGCGATGAATGTGCCATTTGGCAATGAACAGGGCCGTGATCGGGGCCGTCAGGAACAGAAAGAGCGTGATCAACAACTCGTGCATCGACAGTTTGCCCTCAAGCAAAACCGAATGCGCGATCGAGGCCAGTAGGACGCCGCCCACGCCCAGCGTAGTTGCCTTGGTGGGTGCGTGCAGGCGGGACATGGGGTCTTTCAGCTTGATCATGCCGAATGATCCGACAAAGCCGAAAATGCCCGATACGATCAGGAAGAATGCGATGAGCAGTTCGAAGATAAAGGTCATGCCACGCTCATTCGATGATATTGCCACGCAGCATAAAGCGCGCATAAGCCACGGTTGAAACAAAGCCGAGCATGGCGATTATCATGGCGGATTCAAAGAAGATCTCGGTCTCGATACTCAAGCCGTAAAGGATTAGCAGAGCGATGGTGTTGATCACCATGGTATCCAGAGCCAGAACGCGCGTACCGACACCGTCGGCTGTAATGATACGCCACAAGCACATCATGATCGCAGCGCCGAAGCAGGCAAAAGCAAAATAGATCGCATAAGTGATCATTCGAAAATCTCCTTCAGGCGGCGCTCATAGCGTTGTTTGATCTGGTCGCGCACCTCTTCGGGGTTCGGTGCATCCAGACAATGAACCAGCAGGTAGTGCCCTTGTGCGGACAAATCGCAACTGACGGTGCCGGGGGTCATGGTGATGGTTCCGGCCAGAACTGTGATGGCCTCGGGCGTGCGCAGTTCCAGCGGCACGCTGACAAAGCTTGGCTGGCGGTCTGCGTCGCGTTTGAACAGGATGATCCGGGCCACCGCGATATTGGCCATCACGATATCCCATAAGACAACCAACATGTATTCCGCCACCATCGGCCAATTGCGCAGTTTCGGGCGATCCGGCCAATAGGGCTGAGTGATAAACGGAATGATGATGCCCAGTAGCAGGCCAAAGACCACCGAGTTCAAAGACCCGGTGTTTGCCAGAAACACCCACACCAGTGTAAGTAGTGCGGTCAGATGGGGATGCGGAAATATACGGTGCAGAAGCTTCATCATTCTTCCCCTCCCAGCACGGCCGAAATGTAATCTTCCGGCGCGAACAGTTGCACCGCCGTGTTGCTGGCATATTGCAGCGCCGGACCTGCAAATAGCGTCAGCAGCACAAGTCCCAGAACCGCCCCGAACACCGAAGTAAAGGCGAGGCCCGGATAGGGCTCGGGCGCGGTTGGTAGGCCGGCTTCTTCGGTTGGCTCAGGCGTCACATTATGTTGGGCGTCGTGACTTTTCCAGAAGATCAGCGTTCCCGCGCGGGCCAGACCCACGATTGTGACGAACGACCCGATCAAGATCACGGCCCAGACCGCATTTGCATCGGGCGCGCCACGTGAGGCGTCCAGTACCAGCAGCTTGCCCACAAAGCCCGATAGTGGCGGCATGCCAGCCATCGCGATGGCGCCGACAAAGAACAGGGCTGAGATCAGACCGGATTGCGGCATCGGCGTCGAAGGGGCTATGGCTCCGCCACGGCGCTCCATTACCATGTCCGCGACAAGGAACAACAGGGCCGTCGCCAGCGTCGAATGGAAGATATAGTAGAGCGCTGCCGCCGTCGCGGCCTCGCTAAACAACGAGATCGCAATCAGCAATGTGCCCATCGACGCGATGGCGCAAAAGGCCACCATTCGCGCGATATGTCGCGAGCCCAGAATGCCAATAGCGCCAACGGCCAATGTCAGCAGTGCTGCAGGTTGTAGCCAACTACCGACTAGCCCTTCGGTTGCGGCTACATCGGGCCCAAAGACCAGCGTATAGACCCGCAGGATCGAATAAGCACCGACTTTGGTCATGATCGCGAACAGCGCCGCAACGGGCAGCGGCGCATTTGCGTAGCTTGCAGGAAGCCAGAAATGCAGTGGCAACACTGCGGCCTTGATACAGAAAACCAGTAATAGCAAGACTGCTCCAACCCGCAGCAAGGCGGTGTCTTCGGGTGGGATATCGGCCACGCGAACGGCCAGATCAGCCATGTTGAGCGTGCCGGTCACAGCATAGATCGTGCCCAAGGCAAACAGGAACAAGGTCGAGCCGAGCAGGTTATAGGCGACGTACTGAACACCGGCCTTCAACCGCACTGCGCCACCTGCATGCGTCATGAGGCCGTAAGAGGCAATCAGCAGGACCTCGAAAAACACAAAGAGGTTGAAGGCGTCGCCGGTCAGAAAAGCACCGCAGACACCCATTAGCTGAAAATGGAGTAGAGCATGGAAGTGTTTGCCTCTCTCATCCCAGCCAGAGCCGATGGCATAAAGGACAACCGGCAGGGCCAGCAGGGCCGTCAACAACACCATCATGGCCGAAAGTTTGTCCAACACCATCACGATGCCGAACGGTGCGGGCCAGTTGCCGAGCTCATAGACCTGAACCTCGCCACCCGATGCCTGGGCGGTAATGGTCAAGGCGATACCCAGCAATCCCACGACGCCGGCGACCGAGAAGATGCGTTGAAGGTCCAAATGATATCGCAACACCATAATGATAAACGGGGCCAGGATCGCGGGCAGGACGATCGGCGCGACGATCCAATGGTTCATGCGTCTTCTCCCGGTGCGTCCACGCTATCGCTTGCGCTCATATCGATATGGTCATCCTTCGAGGACAGATAGGCGGACAGCGAAATCATCACGATCACCGCCGTCATCCCGAATGAGATCACGATGGCCGTCAACACCAGCGCCTGCGGTAGCGGGTCGGTATAGGGGACATCTTCATATTTGTTCAGAACGGCAGGTGCGTTCAGCGCCAGCCGCCCGGTGGCGAATAGGAACACGTTCACCGCATAGGTGATCAGGGACAGGCCCAGAATGACTGGGAATGTACGACGACGCAGGATCAGAAATATCCCGGCGGCGGTCATGACGCCTACGGCAGAGGCTACGAGCGCTTCCATCAGGCCTGCTCCTTCTCGTTATCTTCATCCTGAGGGCTATCCCGCAGCGGGTTGATATCCATCGGGAATTCTTGTGCCATTCCCGGCTGCCACGCGAAGCGCGACAGGCTGTCGAGCGCCAGCATCACAGCGCCCAGTACCGCAAGGAAGACGCCGGTATCGAACAGAATCGCGGTTGCCCATTCGAATTCTTCTAGCGGGGGCCAGTGGATATAGCCGAAATCGCTGGTCAGGAATGGGCGTTCATTGAACCATGCGCCCAAACCGGTGGCAGCAGCGATCAATACGCCCCAGCCGATGGTGCCGTGATAATAGAATCTCTGCCGTTCAATCGCCCAGGTATAGCCGCTGGCCATGTACTGCATCAGGAAGGCGATCGCGACGATGAGGCCTGCGATGAAGCCGCCGCCGGGCTGGTTGTGGCCTCGGAAGAAGATATAGGCCCCGACCATCAATGCGATGGGCATCATCACGCGGGTGACGACCACCATCATCAATGGGTGAGAGTCACCCGACTGCGGCCAATGTGGTTTACGGTTCAGCAGGTAACTGCGCACGTTGGTGCTCAGCACTGCTTCGGTCAGGGCGTAGATGATCAGGGCTGCGATGCCCAGCACGATGATCTCGCCAAAGGTATCAAAACCCCGGAAGTCGACGAGGATCACGTTCACGACGTTGGTGCCACCGCCACCTTTGTACGAATTGGCCAGATGGAATTCCGAGATCGTTGGGAAAGCAAAATCCCGCATCATCAGCGCATAGATCAAAGCGCCTGAGCCGATCCCGGCAACCACCGAAATTGCCGCATCACGCCAACGCCGTGCCGCGCTGCTGTCCCAGGGTGTATCGGTCGGCAGAAAGTTCAGCGACAACAACAGCAGGATCATCGTCACCACTTCGACCGAAATCTGTGTCAGCGCCAGATCAGGGGCAGATAGGTAGTTGAATGCCATCGAAACGATCAGGCCAACCACCCCGATCAACACCAGCGACAGCAGGCGGTTGCGGTGGAACCACATGATCGCCAGCGTCGCACCCACCAGACAGATCCAGCCGATGATCGGGATGACCTGAGCCTCAAGCGGTACGCGTGTTTCAACGCCAATGGTGCCGGTGGTGTAGGCGTAGTAGCCAAGCCCAACGACAAAAGCCACGAAGATGATCGCATATCGGCTGAGCACACCATTATGCAGCTCGTCCGTAATCCAGCGGCTGAGACGGGTCAGCGCGTCGATGATTGCCTCGAAGATCACCTTTGCCTCGGGCCGGGGCAGGGCGTTCCATATCTGGTCGCCGCGTTTGTGCAACGACAGCAGGAACAGGCCTCCCAGCGTCGCGACCACCGACATGTAAAGCGCAGGTGTAAAGCCGTGCCACAGTTTCAGCGAGTAATAAGGCAGCTTCTCGCCCCCGATCACCGCGCTGGAGACAACCACGACAAGCGGGCCAACAATGGCTGCGGAATAAAGACCGATCAGGACAACCAGCACCACAAGGAACGCCGGCGCCAACCAAAGACCGACAGGCGGGTCATGCGGATGCGCGGGGTAATCGTCCCGCTCGGGCCCAAGGAAGACATGGCTGACAAAGCGAAAGGAGTAGGCCGCTGAAAATAGCGCAGCCAAAAGCGCCAAGCCGGGTACCAAGTAAGGCGAGTTAAGCCAAGTCGTGTGGACTGTCTCTTCCAGCATCATCTCTTTCGAGAGGAAACCATTCAGCGGTGGCAGACCGGCCATCGACAGGGCAGCGATTGTGCCGATAGTAAACGTGATCGGCATCAGATGCCGCAAACCACCCAGCCGTTTGACATCGCGTGTGCCGGTCTCGTGGTCCACGATCCCGGCGGTCATGAACAAGGCCGCCTTGAACGTCGCGTGGTTGATGATGTGGAAGACGGCTGCAACAGCGGCGATCGTCGTGCCAAAGCCCAGTAGCATCGTCACGAGACCCAGATGGGACACCGTCGAAAACGCCAACAGCGCCTTTAGGTCATCCTTGAACAGCGCAATCACGGCACCCAGCAGCATGGTGATCAAACCGGTAGTGGCAACGATGTAGAACCACGCATCCGTACCCGCCAGAACCGGCCACATCCGGGCCATCAGGAACAGGCCTGCCTTCACCATTGTGGCCGAGTGCAGATAGGCCGACACTGGCGTCGGAGCCGCCATCGCGTGCGGCAGCCAGAAATGGAACGGGAATTGCGCCGATTTGGTGAAACAGCCAAGCAAGATCAGGATCAGCGCAGGAAGGTAGTACGGCGAGGACTGGATCAGCTCTTTGTTCTGCAGAATGACACTCAGGTCATAAGATCCCACGAGATTGCCGAGGATAAGCATCCCTGCGATCATCGCCAGCCCGCCCGAACCGGTCACGGCCAAAGCCATAC
Source organism: Ruegeria sp. SCSIO 43209 (assembly GCF_019904295.1). Lineage (NCBI taxonomy): Bacteria > Pseudomonadati > Pseudomonadota > Alphaproteobacteria > Rhodobacterales > Roseobacteraceae > Ruegeria > Ruegeria sp. SCSIO 43209. Next base: position 1,919,313 of record NZ_CP065359.1, on the reverse strand, counting down.
GCGCGCCTTGACGACCCTCGGGCAAGTGCTTCCAGTAACCAATCAGCAAGAATGAACTGAGCGACGTAAGTTCCCAGAATATTAGCAGAAGCAGGATATTGTCGGACAGAACAATTCCCACCATCGCGCCCTGAAACAGCAGCAGATAGGTATAGAACTGCCCCATCGGATCCTCGCGCGACAAGTAGAATCGTGCGTAGAGGATGATCAGAAGACCGATGCCCAGGATCAGCAAGGCGAACAAGAAACCCAGACCGTCCAGCATGAAGTTCGCGTTTAGTCCAAGCCCGGGTATCCAGTCGAACCGCGCGGTCACAACATCACCGCGCATGACGCTGGGAATGTGGATCAGCAATCCCATCAACGCGAGGAAGGTGGTCAACCCAGCCGCTGATGCTGCTGCGTTTCGTCCTGCCCGGATCAGGAGGGCCGGAAAGACAGCTCCGAGGAAGGGAAGGGCCGCGATAAGGAATAGGGACAAGTGCGATACTCCGGTCTGTGCGGTCAATATGACTGAATTGCTAGGGATAATTTATTGACTGTCCGGAAATTGCAAGGTTCCGAAAGGTCCTAAAGCGCACATATTGGACGTGATCTACCTGTGTAACTATGACGCGAACTTGATCTGAGGGTTGGATTTCCTGAAAGCGTCGCGAATTGCCATATGATAATACCGATCTGACAATGCAGGAGAGTGCCGCATGGCAGAAGGGAAAGGCCGAACCCGCAGATGGGTCCTATTGGGCGGAGGGGCCGCTATTGCAGCGGGTTTCGCAATCCGCGAATACCGGCTGATCCCGCAGGCCTATGCTGGTGGTCAGATTGCGGCGGCCACCGCCCATCAGCAGGCTCTCGACGGCGCGATCCATCTTATCGATATCCGAACCCCACGCGAATGGCGGGCGACCGGGGTCGCCGAAGCGGCCCATCCGCTCGACATGCGCCGTGAGGATTTCGTGCAGGCCTTGGACCACCTGCTCGGGGGGGACCGATCTGCACCTGTCGCACTGATCTGTGCACGCGGGGTGCGCTCGGCCCGATTAAGCAATCGACTGACCGAGGCTGGATTTACCAATATCATCGACGTACCCGAGGGCATGCTGGGTTCGGCGGCCGGGCCCGGTTGGGTGCGGGCTGGGTTGCCTGTCAACGCTTATGAAGAGGAAACGGGATGAGTGTCAGACACTGGTTGGCCGCGTGCTTTGTTTTTGCCGGGCAACCCGGCCTTGCGGCTTGTGGCGATACCGAGGGGATGTGCGAAACCGCATCAGGCGAATATCACATCGAACTGCCGAAAGCGGAGAACCCTCCGCTGGTTGTGTTCCTGCACGGCTATGGCGGCAGCGCCACCGGTACGCTCAAGAACCGATCCATGGTCGAGCCACTGCTGGCGCGCGGCTACGCGGTGATGGCACCGGAAGGGTCCGAGAGAAACGGCCGAAAAAGCTGGAACTTCTTTCCCGGTTGGGAAGGTCGGGATGAACCCGCGTTTCTTCGTGAAGTAGTGCAGGACGCTGCCGACCGGTTTGATATCGACCCGGATCGCGTGGTGCTGGGCGGCTTCTCGGCTGGCGCGTTCATGGTTTATTACCTCGCCTGCGCTGCGCCGGATTCATTTTCTGCTTATGTCCCGGTTTCAGGCGGGTTCTGGCGGCCACATCCCGAAAGCTGTGATGGTCCGGTACGCATGTTCCACACCCATGGTTGGACGGACAATGTGGTGCCGCTGGAGGGCCGCCTTTTGGGCGGAGGCCGTTTCCACCAGGGCGATATCTTTGCCGGATTGGAAATCTGGCGGGTCGCCAATGAGTGTGCCGATACCAAGCCCAGCGGGTTTTCTACCACGGGCCAGTTTATGCGTCGCAACTGGATGGGATGTGCCGAAGGTAGCGCGTTGGAATTTGCTCTGTTCCCGGGCGGCCATACGGTGCCAAACGGCTGGGCTGATATGATGGTAGACTGGTACGAAGGCTTGCCCGGCGGGTGATCATTCCGCCGGTGTGATCACGCCCTTGCCTTCGATCAATCGCTTCAACTCATCGCGATAGCGCCGGGCCGAGCGTGTAATTGCAGGCTCGCTGACATCTTCGCGCATACCAACCATACGGCGCGCGGTACCTGCCGATACGCCGCTAAGCGCAGACAATGGGATCGCCAGTGCTAGGCTGATCGCAATCGGGGCCAGCCAGACCGAGACCAGACCGGCGAGGATGCCAACGCTAAGCGCGACGCCGATGATAGTCTCAAGGCTGTGGCACAGGATCAGCGTGCGCAGCCCGTAGCTGCCACCATCGCGCGCTTGCGGGGACCAGCCCTTTTGAATGCCCAACGCGGTGCGGAACACTGCAATCATCTGCTGCACCATAAGTATAGGGGCATAGAGGATCGACAGGATGACTTCGGACAGAAATGAAGTGAAGAATTTTCGCGTTCCGCCGAAATCGGAATAGCGCACACCGCTGAGGGGCAGGGCAGCGACGCCCAAAACCTTGGGCGCCAATAGCATCGCATACATCACCAGAATGATCAGCACATGCCGTGTTTCGGACATTTCTGGCCATTGCGGGAACAGCGGATTGTCCGGGCTGAAGTAATGCAGGACCGAGGCGTCCTTGCCCTGACCGATCAAGGCCCACATCACCAAAAGTGCGAACCATAGCGGCGACATCAGATATCCGACCGCTCCGTGGAACATATGGAACCGCGAGACTGCGCGGAAGCCGGTCGAACCCAGCAGTTTCAGGTGCTGCAGGTTGCCCTGACACCAGCGGCGATCGCGCATTGCGTGGTCAATGAGGGTGGGGGGCGTTTCTTCATATGATCCGCGTATGCGCGGCAGAAAGCGCACGGCCCATCCTGCGCGGCGCAGCAATCCGGCCTCGACGAAATCGTGGCTCATGATCAGCTTGTCTTGTCCGTTGAGCGACCGCAACTTGGGCAGACCTGCGCTAGAAGCAAATGCACAGGTGCGAATGATGGCGTTGTGGCCCCAATAATTGCCTTCTTGCCCGCACCAGCGCGCGAGGCCTTCGGCAAAGGCGATACCATAGACGCCGTTGGCAAACTGCTGCATCCGGGCAAAGACCGATTGCGCGCCAATCAGCTGCGGATAGCTTTGGATCAGGCCTGCGCCGGGATCGCGGGCTAGCGCATCGGTCAGACGCGAGATCGCGCGACCCGTCATCAGGCTGTCGGCATCCAGCACCAACATCGCATCCCAGTCCGCGCCCCAGCGGCTGACCCAATCGGCAATATTACCGACCTTGCGATCCGTATTCTGGGGGCGGCGGCGGTAATAGAGTTCAAGCCCCGGTGCCAGCGTGGTCCGCAACGCCTCAACGCTGGCCTGTTCCTGCGCGGCGATCTCGGGGTCGCGCGTGTCGGATAAAATGAACATGGCATAGTGGTGCTGACCACCGCGTTTCTGCAGGTCTTCCAGCATCGTGCGGGCGTTCCCCAGCACGTTCCACGGCACCTCGTTATAGACAGGCGTCAAAAGCGCCACGCGCAACGGTTGCGAGCGTCCTTCACGCTTTGGCTGCTCTTGCCGGGACAGCGAGACCATGCCCAGCAGCACGGTGCACACCGTGAAGGAAATCCAGAAGAAATTGAACGAGATTAGCGTCAGCAGGATACCTTCGACCAGATTAATCCCTTCGGCGCTGAACCAGTCGGACATGACCCAGAGCAGGCCCAAAGCCGCCGCCATGGCAGGTGAGAAGACCAGCGCGCGCCAGAACCCGACAGAGGGAATTCGACCCCCGGCAGGTACCTGCGCATCGCGGAATCCCTGCGCAAAGTTCTGCGCTGGCATCGCCAGAGGGGCCTCGGGCGGCATGATATGAAGATCGCGGTTCATATGGTCCAACGGTAAAGCCAGACTTCAGAGGCTGGTTGTTTGTCTTTCAGCAACTGCGCGCGCAGTTCCACGTGGTTGCGTTCGCCTGGTTCGAATGAGAACGCCAGCCGCAACCCGCCCGTGTCTGGGTTACGCTGCAGAACGCCTTCTGAAGTTTCGGCATGGGGCGAGTCGACAAACACCGTGATGGCCTCGGGATCGTCAAGCAGCTCACTGGCTTCGAAATCAATCACAGCCAAACGGCCCTCGCCGAACGTGTTGTCGCCCATCGCGGTGTTGATCACGCGGGCCATAGGGGTGTGCTGCGGTTCCTCGCCCCAGATCAGGCGATAGGACAGATCAATCTGGCTGCCTGCTGCGTAGGGTTCCATCGGGCGCCAATAGGCGACGATGTTGTCATAAATCTCCTGATCCGCTGGGATTTCGACAAGCGTGACAGTGCCTTTACCCCAGTCTTCGCTGGGTTCGACCCACAAGCTTGGGCGTTTGTGATAATTGGCTTCAAGATCCGCATAGTCCGAGAACTTGCGCTTGCGTTGCATCAGGCCAAAGCCGCGGGGGTTTGTGTCGACAAAAGACGATATCTGCAGGCGAGTCGGGTTCGCAAGCGGGCGCCACAGAACCTCTCCTGCGCCGTTGCGGATCATCAACCCGTCACTGTCGTGCACTGCGGGGCGAAAATCATCGAAACGGCTGTGATTGGTTTGATCGAACAGGAACATAGATGTGCCGGGCGCGATGCCGACATGGGGCAGTTCGGTACGTGGGAACAGGGTGGCTTCAATATCCATCACGCAATCTGAACCGGCGGTAACTTGGAAGCGGTAGGCCCCTGTAACGCTGGGGCTGTCCATGAGCGCATGAACGACCATGTTACGTTGATCCGGTTTTGGACGCTCCAACCAGAAACGAATGAATTCGGGAAATTCCTCGCCATCTGGATCGCCGGTCTTCAAGGCGAGCCCTCTGGCCGAAAGGCCATAGACTTCGTGCAAACCGATGGCGCGGAAATAGCTGGCCCCTTGCCAAACGCAGAACTCGTCTGTCTCGCCAGGGCGGTGCATCTCAGTACGCAGGCGTAGACCTGAAAAGCCCAGCGTGTCGTCAATGGGCAGCTCAGGTACGTCTTCAGACTTATCGAACATGGCCAGATCAAAGGCGACCGGCTTGGTCATACCGTCCTCGACGGTCGATACTTTCACTGTGCGTGGAAAATACAGGCCCGGCGTGAAAAAATCGACGTTGAAGGGCGTCTCGGTCTCATACCACAGCGCGCGATCCAGCCGGAACCGGATTGAACGGTATTGCTGATACGTCAGGTCCTGCCACTCCTGCGGAACCATCTCACGCTCGGCATGATCACGGCTGGCCAGGTCGCGGGCCATTGCGATGACGTCGTCTCGGCTGAACGGGGTCTCTCCACCTGTGGCATATGCCGCTGGGGCGAAGGCCAGAGCGGTTGATGAGGCGAGAAAAGCGCGACGTGTAAAGTTCATTTCTTTGATTTCCAAGGTTGTGACTTGAACCAGGCGGCCAGATAAGCCACGCCGATGATCATGGCAAAGCCAATCATGTTGGCGATGAACACACTGGCAACATCCCGCCCACTCAGGTCCAGTCCGACGCCGATAAGTCGTGCTGCTGCCATAGAAAATACGAACACCGCGAGCGATTGCTGACCCACTTTGGTGATGATGGTCAGCAGGAACTGCCAGACCTTTGCGGCTGCCCCATGACCGGTCGCTATCAGGCGACGGCCATGCTCACCGGCGATAACCCAACCCAGATAGGCAAGCGACAGAAAATGCAGATATCGGAATAGACCAAAGTCGGTCTTGTCGCGAAATTCTTTGGTCACTGGCCAGACCTTGCGAATCTCATCAGCCAGATCAGGGGCTGCTGCATTGATCCAAGTGAATACCTTCCACGAGCCGAACGGCATCGAGAAGATCAAAAACAATGCTGCCGCCCAGATCAGAGTTTTCGACACCGGCGGCGCTGGAATCCAACCTCGCATGAACGCAAAGCCGGTGAAGAACAGCAATTGCCACCCGAATGGGTTGAAGAACCACTGGCGCTCTGACCAGGGCTCGGCCGGCAGGTCAAGGTAGTCGAATTGTGCAACGAGCCAGATCGTGACCGAGGCCATGGCGACCGCCCAGAATCCGATACGATATAGCCCCATAAACAGGGGCATCATCGCCAGTACCACCAAATACATCGGTAGAATATCGAAGTAGTTCGGCACATAGGTCAGGGTGAACAGTCCGACGATCTGTGACGCCGGATCGTTGAAGAAATGCTGTAGATTGAGAGAGGAGATATAGTTTTTCTCGAACAGCCCACTCTGGTTCAGGGCCGCCATTGTCATCGCGACAAAGAAGAACAGGCAGATATGCGCCCAGTAGACCTGCCAGATGCGAAAGCTCACGCGTGCGGTGCCCATCCACCAGCCTTTGCGCATGAACGCCCCCCCAAAAGCAATTGCCGAAGCCATGCCTGAACAGAATACGAAGATCTCGGTTGCGTCCGAAAAGCCAAAGCGGGCAGGTATCCATTTGGCCCACGGATCGTTCGGAATATGGGCAATCAGGATGATGAACATCGCGATGCCGCGATAGAAATCCAACCGCGGATCGCGCGTAGCGGCGGGGGCGGCGACCTGAGACGCCACCGGAGCAAAATCAGAAGCGGGCGATGCGGTCGCCATACGGTTTCTGTCCTTCTTGGTCTTTTATTGTTGTTATTCGGCGGGGACGCTTTGTGCGTCGCCGCTGTCGCGTGCGGCCTCGATCAATTCTCGGCGGGCGAGGGCGTAATTGTCCTCTCCCCCGGCACGTTTGGCGCGGCGGTCGTCCAGGATGCGCTCGACAGCATCCAAGCGGCCAGCGCGCAGGCCGGAATCAATGGTGATGCGCTCGAATACATCACGTTGGGCGTGGCTGCCACCCGCCAGTTGCATCCCACCCCGGGCATTTGAAAGAAAATCAAAGGCTTGGCCGTAAAGGCCCTCTCCAAAGGCCTCAAGCCCCTTGGCGGCGGCAATGCCCGGGTCGGACATGCGGATCGGCGTGTCACCCTGATTGCGCTGGGCGTCATTTTGAATACGCTGCAGCATATTTGCCGTAGCCTCCGAACGTTTGTCCCCGGTCAATGCCAGCAAGTAGTGAAGATCGGCGAAGATCAAGCATCCGTCTTCGGTTCGTGCTGCGCTGAGATCGGCCAGTTCTTCCCAGCGGTTGCCAACATCAACGCCCTCAAGCTCTAGCCGGGACAGCAGCGAGGTTGCATTCGAGATATCGCGATAGTCGTCGGTTTTGTCCTGGCGGATGTGATGATCGTAAAGCGCCATAACTTGATCGACTTGCCCCAAATCCAGATGCATCAGCGCCTTGTGCCACCAGACATGATAGCGGAAATTGTTGCAATGCGCCCAAGCGTCCTCGCGTCCCGCGAGCCAGTCCAGTCCCAGCTGCGCGTTGCCCGTCATCTCGTGCACGTGCGCTACAGCGTGCAATCCCCAGGCGTCGTCCGAAACCATCCACAAGGCCTGACGACCGGCGATCTCGGCTTTCTCGTAGGCGCCGGTTTCCTCCAGCGCGAACGAGTGGCACCCCAGCAAGTATCCACGTCCGGCGTGGTCGGGTTCATACGCTGGCATCACCCGTTCGATCGACCGACGCATCCCCGCCGCATCGCCCAGAACGAAACGCGTCGCATGGCTGAGCTTCATGGCCAGAGTATCAGTTGGGTGCGCTCGCAGAATCGCTTCAAATTTCTGAACGGCCTGTGATGGAAGGTCGGCCATATACAAACCAAGCGCCTCGACATATAGCCTTTCCCGGGCTGAAACTGGCTGACGCTCCATCGCTGCATTCGCGGCACTCAGCGCTTCGGCAGCGACCGCGATCATCTCACGCCGGCCCAGCAGAACCATGAACAACCCTTTGACCGCATGGCCCAGCGCAAAGTCCGGCTCAAGCTCCAGCACCTTGCCCAGATGTTGCGGTGTTACAGCGGCATGCGCCATGAACCCAAGGAGAACACCATCCCATGCCTCGACGCTTGCGGGCTGGTTCAGGGTGTTCATCTGTCCAAAGACGTCTTGTTTCATACTCGGGTCCAATCTGATTGCGACGTTCTACACTGTTCGATGTAACAGAGTGTGCAGCCGGGTCGTAACAGTATCGACCCTGCTCTCGAATTGGTGAAATCCCGTGTGTGAGAAACGCGAAAAAAACCGCCGATTCAAGGGCATGTTTCAGCAACTTGCCGCCTAAACGGGCAGAGTGTTTCAATCTTCGAAGGGGTTTTCCGCGTTCAGAACAGCCTGTGTGTCAGCCCCACAGACTGGTGGTGCGCTGCGATATGTTACAGGCGTGCGTGACAGGTTCAGGGGATTCCCGATCAGTTGCACCTCGCCAGGCTCAGCTTGCATCGAGATCTGCATCTGGCGGGCTGCGACCTGATCCGAGGCAAAAACCTGATCGAGCGTCCGCACCGGGCCAACAGGGACTTTCAGGTCTTCAAGCCCCGCGATGACGCTGCCTGTATCCAGCGCCTGAACTGCCGGGCGCAGGATCGCATTCAACGCATCCCTATTTTCAAGACGGGCCGGGTTGGTGGCAAATCGGGGATCGTTGGCAAGCTCTGGCTTTTCGATGAAGCTGCAAAATCTTTTGAACTGACTGTCATTTCCAACGGCCAGAATCACGTGCCCATCCGTCGTCTGATAGACCTCGTAAGGCACAATATTGGGATGCCCGTTGCCGCGCCGCTGAGGCACTTCGCCCGAGGTCAGATAATTCACGCCTTCATTGATCAGCCAAGAGATCTGTGCATCCACCAGCGCCAGATCGATCTGCTGACCCTCGCCAGTCATGTCGCGATGACGCAGCGCAGCCAGAATACCAACGCAGGCATACATACCACACATCACGTCAGCAATTCCGACGCCTACTTTCATCGGCGCGCCGTCGGCGTCTCCGGTCAGAGACATGATCCCGCCATATCCTTGCGCCATAAGATCATATCCGGGCTTCGATGAGTTTGGGCCTGTCTGCCCGTAGCCTGAGATCGAACAGTAGACGAGGTCAGGAAACTCATTGGACAAGGTTGCGTAGTCGAGCCCGTATTTCGCCAGTCCACCGGGCTTGAAATTCTCGATCAGAATATCAGCGTGCGAGGCTAGGCGTCGGACTTCTGCCTGTCCTTCGGGTGTTGCGATATCCAAGGCGACCGATTTCTTGTTGCGGTTGGAGGACATGAAATATGCGCTCAGGTCTGAGCGGTTGCCATCCGCATCCTCGGCGTAAGGAGGGCCCCATTGCCGCGTATCATCACCACCGGTCGCCGGGTTTTCGACTTTGATGACGGTAGCGCCAAGGTCGCCCAACAACTGCGTACAAGTGGGTCCTGCCAGAATGCGAGACAGGTCCAGTACCTTGACGCCTTTCAGCGGTCCTTCAGATGCGGCCATCATATCCTCCACGGTCAATTTCCGCAGCAATGACAGTGAACTTGTCTGCTTTCAACGCCTGATCCAATGCAGCCCGCAAATCGTCGCGGCTACGAACTGTGTGACCATAACCGCCGAATGCGCGGCCTAAAGCCGCAAAGTCATGGCGGTCAAAGTCCACTCCGCGATTGCCCATCTGGCGCTGGCGTTGTTTCAGTTCGATAAGCGCAAGGCTGGCATCGACAAAGACCAGAAAGATTGGGTTGCCACCCAATTCGGCGGCAGTCGACAGCTCTCCAGCAACCATCAGAAAGCCGGCATCGCCAGAAAAGCTGATCACGGGGCGATCCGGTTCGGCCATTTTCAGACCGATCGCCATCGGAACGGCACACCCCATGGTGCAGAGCGCCGAGGACTGGATCAACCCTCGTGCCTCCGAACACTCCCACATCTGACTGAGCAGAATGCGATGCGCGCCGCTGTCGGCCGTGGCGAGGGTCTCGGGTGGCAGAACGGCACGAGTTTCTGCGATGATCGCCGCCGGTCCCCAGTCTTCATCTGTCGGAAAAGCATTCGCCAGCGCAGCCTTGACCTGTTCAGGCTCACCATTCGGCCAGGTCTTGCCGGCAGGGTTGCCCTTGGCAATGGCCTCAAGCGTTGCGCCGGTGTCGGCGACCAGATTTAGCCCAGCCTGATGCATGTAATGATCGTTCACCACGGCTGATATGTCGATCACGCGCTTGGTTTCTGGGTCCCAGATCTCGCGCCAGCCGGGGCGCATCTCGATAGGGTCATATCCCAAACACAGTACCAAATCAGCCTGTTCCACCAGCGGGACTAGATGCTTATCGGCCAGCGGAGACAAACCCGCCCCGCCCAGGCAGAGTGGATGATCCTCGGGCACCACCCCCTTGGCCTTGTAGGTGGTGACAAAGGGAATGTTGAAATGCTCTAGAAATGCTCGCACCACACAGCGCGAGTCGTCGTAAAGAACATCAAGACCGATGATCGCCAAAGGTCGCTCAGCCTCGGCCACCCAGCGGCGGGCCTTTTCCAGACATTCCGCGCCAGGCGCGACAGGAGCAACTTTTGCCAGTCGACGACGTTTAACCCCTGATACGCGCGTATCGGCCACCGAGATAGGCACATCGATGTGTACCGGGCCGGGGCGCGCTTGGTTGGCAAGCGATACCGCCTTGTCGGCGATGATATCGGCCCCGTCGGCCGTCAGCATAAAGCTGCCTTTGGTGATCGAGCGATAGACTTGCGCGTGATCCATCACTTGATGGGTGTAGGTCAACGCCTCATCCGCGTCGACACATCCGGTCAGCACGATCATCGGCACCCGATCCTGCAGGGCGTTGGCGACCACATTGATCCCGTTCATCGCTCCGGGCCCGAGTGTGGCCACGAGGATTGCAGGTGCACCATCGCGATGGTGGACTGCTTCGGCCATGAAACCTGCAGAGTTTTCGTGTTTTGCAAGGTGGAAAGCAATGCCCGCGCGTTCCAGCGCATCCACCAATGTCAGAACCTCGCCGCCGGGCATTCCGAACGCATGGCGGCATCCGGCCTCGAAAAGGCGTTGTGCCAACAAATCCGCAGCGCGGGGAGACAAGTCCTGCATTAATCAAGCTCCGACAAAGTTATCTGCCAGCAGATTGCGGAGGACGCGTCCGGACGCAAGCAGGTTCACGTCAGTGTGACTATTTGACGGCGTTTTCCGCTACGGCCTGAAACTTTGCGTCCAATTCTGTGGCAATCTCGCGCAGAGCGTCTCCGCCCTCGTCTGCGTAAGGGGCAAAGACGAAGCTTGGTGTCTTGTAAGAAAGGGTTGCAGTGCCGTCCTCGTTCTCGGTCACGTAGAAACGGATGGGCGCTTCGATCATCGCGTTGGTCGAGGTTTCAAGAACCCGAACTGCGTAATCGTTGTTGAATGCGCCAATCACCCGGTTGCCCGGAATGGTGATACCGCGCGAGGCCGCCGCTTTGGTCGGCCCGGCCTGTGTCACAACGATCAGGCCGTTTTCCTTTACCGCGGCCTTTGTGTCATCCACGAGGGTCTCATAGCTTTTTCCGCTGGAGTAAACCGCCCATCCAGTAAGAGGTTCGATGCCGTCGGCCCAAGCAGGCATCGCCAGCAGGCAGATCGCAGCCCAAAGCGCCCTCATGTTCTTTCCCTTCCTGTTGACTGGGGAATTGATGACAGAAAAGCGCTGAAACGGGGCTCACAATCCTGTGCGCGCGTCAGGCCGCACGTTTCTTCAGCAGATAGATATCCATGATCCAGCCGTGATCAGAACGGGCCTGCGCGCGGGTATCCAGAATGTCTTGCGCCACATCCGCCAATGGGCCTTTGATCAGAATCTCTTCTTTCATGCCCACATATGCCGCCCACCAGATGTCATAATCGGTCATCTTCAGGCTCTGGAACGAGCATTCGCCATCCAGCATTACGGCCACTTTCGACGCCGTTTCAGGCCATCCATCATCGCGGATGCGACGGCCTGTGGTCACGACATAGGGCGCGCCCAGCTCATTGATCGGGATCGCATGGGCTGCAGTCAATGCCTGTAACGCTGTGATTCCCGGAATAACCTGGACTTGCGGTTGCGGGTCCAGCCGCGCCGCAATTCTTAGCGAACTGTCATACAGCGACGGATCACCCCAGATCAGCAACGCCACCTTCTGCGCGTCCGGGTAGGCTGAAATCGCCTCGTGCCAGCGCAGGGCAATTGCGTCGTGCCATTCGTCGACGCCTCGGAGATAGCCGTCATCTGCCCGGCGTTTGGGAACGTCGAAATAGGCGATCCGTGCAGGTTTGTCGGTGACCTGCGAGATGATGTCTTCGCGCAAACCGGCCAGATCAGCTTTGTTCTCTCCTTTTCGCGGGATCAGGATCAGGTCCGCTGATCTGATCGCCTTCGCCCCCTGAAAGGTCAGGTGGTCGGGATTACCCGTGCCGATTCCGATCAGAATCAGTTCAAACATCTTCGAACTCTGCCAGCGGGCCATACAGGATCAGGGCCGGGGCGGTTCCAACCTCGGATCGCAGCTTGTCGGACAGGTCTCCGATTGTGGAGCGCTCCAAGGATTGCTCGGGAGTTGAAACAGATTCGGCCATCAAAGCAGGCGTGTCCAACGGCAAGCCATGCGCGCTCAGGGCTTCGACCAGCAAGGGAAAAGTGCGCTTGCCCATAAATACGACCGTCGTCGCGCTAGCATCAGCCAGGGCGGAAAGGTTCAGATCGGTCGGCAATTTGCCACTTACGTCATGCCCGGTGACGAATTGAACACGACGTGCAGTCAGGCGTCGGGTCAGAGGAATACCAGCTGCAGCTGCCGCCGCGACGGCAGAGGGGATGCCGGGAATGATCTCGTACTTGATGCCGGCTGCCTGCAACGCGACCAGTTCTTCTTCCAGTCGACCGAACAATCCTCCGTCACCGGATTTCAGGCGTACCACCTGCTGACCGGTCTGCGCATACTCCACCAACAATCGGCTGACGTGATCCTGCTTGGGCGAAGGGCGACCGGCGCGTTTGCCAACACCAACCAGATCAGCATCGTCACGCGCATGGGTCAGGATCGGGCCGCTGCTGAGATCATCAAACAGCACCGCATCGGCTTTCTGCATCCGGTCTACGGCCTTGAGCGTTAGTAGCTCCGGATCACCCGGACCGGAGCCAATGAAAGAGACAAAACCGGTCATGCCGAGGCCTCTGCAATAAGATGGAAAAATGTGCCGGTGACATTGCCACGTCGCGATCCTGTCTGAGGGCCTTCGGCCCCCTCGGCATCGAAGACTCGCGCAAGAGGAGCGTCAGGTTGTTCGATGATCGAGGAATAGTGGAACTCATGTCCGCGCAAGGCGGTACCCTTGGCAAAGCCAGGCATCGACGCCAAAAGTTCAGCCCTACGATAGCCAAGGTTGAATTTGCGCTTTTGGTATGAGGTTTGCAGACCCAACAACCCCGCCATCTGATGTGGCGCGCCTTCCTTGTCGACCAGAACTTCCCCCAATGCCATATAGCCCCCGCATTCACCATGCACGGGCCGCGTTTCCGCGTGTTTGCGCAGTCCCGTCAAGAAGGTATCTGCTGCCGCCAATGTTCCTGCGTGCAGCTCGGGATAGCCCCCCGGTAGCCAGACCAGTTCAGCGTCTGCAGCTGGCGCTTCGTTTGCCAGTGGCGAAAAGGGCAGTATTTCTGCACCGGCGCTGCGCCACCCTTCCAGCAGATGCGGGTAGGTAAATGAAAACGCTGCATCACGGGCCAGTGCGATCCGCTGCGCCGGGGGTCGCGGCAGCGCGGCTGACGATGGCCCAACAGGGCCTGAGGAGGCCGCCCGTTTGATCGCATCCAGATCGACATGTTCACGCAGGAATGCGGCATATCCGGCGATTGCCGTTTCCAGATCCGGATGCTCAACCGCCTGGATCAGGCCTAGATGTCTTTCGGGCAGAGTCAGATCACCTCGGCGCGGAAGAACGCCCAGAACCGGCAATCCAGCCCGTTCCATGCCCAGCCGCGTCAGCCGCTCATGTCTTGGGCTGGCACAGCGGTTCAGGATCACCCCGGCAAAAGGTAGATCGGGGTTATATATCCGAAAGCCAAGCGCGGTCGCCGCCGCCGATTGCGCCTGTCCTCCGACATCCAGGACCAGAACGACCGGCCATCCCATGCGTAGCGCCGTTTCAGCGCTCGACCCATGCCCCAGCTCTCCGGGTTTGGCGACGCCATCAAACAAACCCATTGAGCCTTCGGCCACCACAATATCCGCGCCCGTCGCCTGCTCAGAGATCGCGCTTAGCAGCGGCTCCCCCATCGCCCAGCTATCCAGATTGAACGAGGCACGGCCTGCCGCAGCCCGGTGAAAAGCCGGGTCGATGTAGTCCGGCCCGCTTTTGAACGGCTGCACGGTCAAGCCGTCCTCGGCCAGCGCCCGGAGCAATCCTAGCATGACTGTGGTCTTGCCTGTACCCGACGACGGAGCGGAAATCAGTATTCCCGGTGGGTTAGTCATCACCATGGCTCCAGCTCGACCACGGACTGTCGGCGCTTTGAGGGCGATAGCGGCGGTCATATGTCTTGGAATACAGACAGCTTTCGTCAAACCCTTCACCTGCAAGCGCCGGACCAACCATGATCAGTGCGGTGCGCGAGATGCTGTTGTCCAGCGCCTCCTTCAACGTGGCAAGCGTTGCGCGGATGATCTTCTCATCCGGCCAACTAGCGCGGTAGACCACGGCGACCGGGCAGTCTGCCCCATAGGCAGGTGTCAGGTCGGCGATGACGTTATCCAGATTTCCGATCGAAAGGTGGATAGCCAAAGTCGCACCTGTTTTAGCGAAGTTTTTCAGTGTCTCGCCTTCCGGCATCGAAGACGCACGCCCGGGCGTGCGGGTCAAGACCACTGATTGCGCCAGACCGGGCAGTGTCAGCTCGGTCCCGAGCGCTGCAGCCGCAGCCGCAAACGAGGGTACACCGGGCGTGACGCTGACCGGGACACCCATCTCTTTCAGACGTCTGATTTGCTCACCCATCGCCGACCAGACCGAGAGGTCCCCGGAATGCAGCCGCGCCACGTCCTGTCCAGCTTTATGCGCTGCTTCGATTTCGGCCATGATCTGATCCAGATCCATGGGTGCGGTGTTTACGATCTTCGCGCCTTTGGGGCAGTGGCCCAGAATCTCCTCGGGTACCAATGAACCCGCATAAAGGCACACCGGGCAGGAGGCGATGATATCGCGCCCGCGCAGGGTCAGCAGGTCGGCGGCGCCCGGTCCGGCGCCGATGAAATGAACGGTCATGTCTGTCCTCCGATGGCGACGGCGCAGGTTGCAAGCCGGTCGTCCGAGATTTGTCTGGGTGAAATCAGCCGCGCGCCATGTCCGGCGGCAGCAAGAGCGGATGCTTCGGCCACGCTGCCGGTGCCATATGTGGCGCGACTGCGGGTTGAGCAAGTAAGTGTGCGTTGTTCGGCAAGATCATTTGCCGGAATGAAATGTATCGGCAGCTCAGTTGCTTCTGCAAGCGCGGCAAGTGCGGCGTGTCCGTCCTTGTCCGCAACGGTCGCAAGGGCCTCGACAGTTTTTCCTGTCGAGGCAAGCTCGAAAGCGGCACGAAGACTGGCCAGCGTAGCAGAGGATGAGAAACCTAACCCCGCGACGATCATAACGTGAGGCTCCACTGCACTACGGGATAGGCAGATTTCCAGCCTCGCCGTGGACCAAGCGCAGCTGCCTGCGCCAGTTCGATGCGCAGCAGGTCTCCGCCGAGCTTGTCGTGCCATTCAGCTAGTAACGCTTCGCTTTCCAATGTCACCGCGTTGGCGATCAGCCGCGTGCCGGCCTGAAGATTAGCCTGTAGCCAGTTCAGCAGATCCGCACTCAGACCGCCACCGATGAACACCACATCGGGTCGGTCAAGATCAGCCAACGACTCTGGTGCAGAACCGTGCACAACGCACAACCGATCCTGCCCTAACGTATTGGCATTGCGGCGAATGCGTTCGGCCCGATCAGCACGCGGCTCGATAGTCGTTGCAGTTAGCGTCGGATCGCACATCAGCCATTCGATGCTGATCGAACCGGTGCCACCACCGATATCCCACAGATGCTCACCCCGCTGAGGAGCAAGCGCCGACAGGGTTAGCGCGCGAATGGGGCGCTTGGTGATCTGGCCGTCGGTTTCAAAGATGTCATCGGGCTTTCCCGAGGCTTTGGGAAAGGCACGCCCAGTACCCGCGACATCAAGACCGACACAAACCGGATGTTCGAATGTACCAAGCAACGCCTCGGTCAGCGACACGCTGCGCGCGCGTTCACGGGGGCCACCGAGCGCTTCCATGACGTGCAGAGTACAATCCGCAAAATCGGTTTTGCCCAGATAGGTCGCAAGCTCGGCTACGGCTTTGCCGTCGCGCAGCAAGAGAATCGC